>NZ_JBIAWP010000025.1:4693-81365 GCF_042895785.1 Streptomyces sp. NPDC001380
CGGGCGGGCGGGGGGGGGGGGGGGGCCGCGCCCCCCCCCCGGGGGGCCCGCCGCCCGCGCGGGGGGGGGGGGGGGGCGCCCCCGGCCGGGGGGGGGGGGCGCCCCCGGGGGCCGCGTCCCCCGGCCCCGGTGGCCCCCTCAGCCCCCGGCCCTGCCCCCCGCCGGTCCGACGGCGAACCACGTGCCCCCCAGCCCCTGGCCGTTCAGGTCGCCGGGCCGGCTGTCGCCCGCGTACCGGTAGACGGGCCGCCCGCCCACGGTCACCTGCACGCCGCCGTCCTGACGGCGGATCGCCCCGACCTGCCGCGGGTCCACCCCCGACAGGTAGACGTTGCCGCCCTGCCGGACGGTCACGGGGGGCCACTGCACGGCGCAGGCGTCGTTGCACTGCGACCGGCCCGGGGTGGCGGCGTCCCCCTCGAAGCGGTACAGCGTCGAGCCGTTGACGTCGACGAGGTGGGGGGACGGGAGCGCGCGCGAGGTCACCGCCGTCAGCTGGGCCCACTGCGGCGGGTTCACCTGGAGGGCGGCTCCGACGACGGTGCCGCCGGTCCCCGTGAGACCGGCCGCGGCCGCGGTGGTGTCGACGACCTGGAGGCCCGTGTTGCCCGCCGGCGCGCCGCTGCCCGGCGCGGCGCTGCCCGGCGCGGCAGTGCCCGGGGCGGCGCCCCCGGGCGGCGGTGCCGACGCCGCGGTGGCGGCGGGCGGAGCGGCCGCCTGGCGCGGTCCGTCGCTGATCGTGATGGTCCTGCCGCAGGAGGCCAGGGCCGCGGTGCCGCAGACCGCGAGGACGAGGGCGGCGGCGGCACGGCGCGCCCGCCCGCCCGCAGGAACGGTGCGCACGCGTGTGCGAGGGAGAACAGCTGTCACTCCTGGTACACGGACCGGGGAGCCCGGCGGTTCAACGCACCCGGGGATCCGTCCGCCGCCGCGCCCTCCGGCCCGCCGGACTGAACGCCGCGGCCGGTTCGTCCGTGTGACGGGAGGGGGAGTGGGAGCACAGCACGAGGAGGCGGCATGGCCGAGGACATCCAGATACCCGGGGACGAGTTGCAGGAGGCCCAGCGCACGCTGAGCTTCGTCCACGACTTCATCGACATCGGGCACCACACGTTCGACTTCGACGCGGCGTTCGGCCGCGAACTGTCCCGGGGTGCGGCCCAGCACTTCGAGAACAGGTGGGAGGACGGCAGGCACCAGCTCCAGAAGCAGGTGAAGGGGGTCTCGGACGCCATCGGCAGCATCCTCGACGCGTTCGACCGGACGGACCAGGACGCCGTCAGCAACCTCAGCGACGGGAAGGGGGGCCGGTGAACGCCGCGGAGCGCTTCCTGCTCGACGTCCCCGACCTGTGGCGCGAGGTCGACCTGAGCGGGGAGGAGCTGGCCGCCGTCCGCGCGAAGGCGCTGGCCGCCACCTCCGACCCGCGCGAGAAGGCCCGGATCAACGACATGGTCCGCCAGGGCCGCGAGGTGGCCCGCGCCGCCCGCAGGCACGGGGCGCTGCTCGCCACGGGCACGGCCACCCTGTACGACGACGGGCTCTTCCTGGCGTACGGCATGGTCTTCGCCGTGAGCACGCCGCAGGGCTCGGAGCTGACGCTGCCGGTGCTGTCCGCGCAGCTCGGCGCCGGGGGCGACGCTGCCCCGAAGGACCGGGTCGTGACCGCGGTGGAGCTGCCCCACGCGGGGACGGCCGCGCGCGTCACCGGTACCGAGACCGTCCGGCTGACCGCCGACGTCGAGACCCGGCTGCTGACGATGCACACGATGGTGCCCGTGCCGGAGAGGCCCGGCGACTTCCTGGCCGTGACCCTCGCCAGCCCCAACCTGCCGCTCCGGGCCGAGGTCTACGACCTCTTCGACGCGATCACCTCCACGTTCCGCTTCGTGTCCGCCGACGGCGGGGCGGCACCGGAGGGCACCGCCCCCGGCCGCTGAGGCCGGCCGGGGGCACGACGGGGGCAGGAAGGGCCCGCAGGCCGCGACGGCTGCAGCGGCCGCGACGGCCGCGACGGACAGGACGGAGGGCGGCACCGGGACGGGGAGTCCCGGTGCCGCCCTCCGCCGTTGTCAGAACCCGGTCCCGGTCAGCGGCACCTGGACCGACAGCAGCGTCCCGTCGCCCAGGTGCAGCAGCCCCCGGCCCGGCTGGGGGGCCTGTCCGACGACCCCGCGCGTCAGCCGCACCCCGATGACCTCGCCCTCGCCCAGGCCCTGCGGCGAGAGCAGCATGCCGGTGCGGTTGCGCTTGACCTGGCCCATCCACCCGGCCAGCGACAGCGACAGCGACTCCGCGTTGCCGGCCGCCAGCACCCCCCAGCCGTTGCCGGCGCCGCCCCGGGCGAGCAGGGCGAGGTCGGCGTCGATCTCGGCGCCCATGAACAGCTCGGCGTCGTCCACCACGACGACCGCGTTCGCCTCGGGGACGTTCCCCAGCACCTCCCGGAACTCGGCCACCGGGACCTGCGGGTCGGTGAGGACGGCGGCCACACCGGGCCGCCCCTCCAGCTCCCGCAGCGGCGACCGCCGCGGCGCGAGCACCACCAGGCCCGTCCCGACGGCGAGCAGCGAACGGGCCGCCGTGAGCAGCGCCGTGCTCCGGCCGGTCCGCGGCGGCCCCGCGACCACGAACGTCGGGACGTCCGCGAGGTCCGGGCCGAGCGAGGAGAGGGTGTCGCCGCCGACCGCGACCAGCGGCCGCATCGGCCCGCCCTGCGTGTGCAGGGCGGCGGCGTCGTCGTAGGCGATCCGGTCGGGCAGCACGTCCAGCCGCAGCGCCCGGCGCTCCGCCGGGACTCCGGCCTCACGCTCCGCCAGCCGCGCGCCCAGCTCGGTGAGGGCCTGCGCCTGGGCCGTGCCGGACAGGTCGGAGCCGAGCACCGCGATCTGGACCTCGCTGAGGTCCTGCGTCCGCACACCGCGCCCCGGGGCGGGGTCGGCGGGCGCGGACCTGCTCGGGATGCCCACGGAGGAGTAGTCCTGGCGGTCGTTCAGCCGCAGGACGACCTTGTCCTCGGTGGTGCCGGAGAACCGGCTGCCGCCCAGCACGCGGTCACCCGCCGGCACGACGTGGATGCCGACGCCGGCCCCGTCCCGCAGCAGCCGGACCATCCGCTCCATGAAGCTGCCGTTGTCGTAGGAGGTGAACTCCCGCTCGAAGACCTCGAAGCGGTCCACCATCAGCACGATGTGGGGCAGGCGCTCCCCCGGGGCCTGGGCCCTCCGCAGTTCGGCGAGGTCCGCGGTGCCCCGGGTGCCCAGGGCGGCCTGACGGGAGGTCAGCTCCGTGTTGAGCCGGTCCAGCAGCCGGCCCAGCCGCTCCACCTGGTTGCGGTCGACCACCGCGCCGCAGTGCGGCAGCGAGGCCAGCGCGTTGAGCGCGCCGTTGCCGCAGTCGATCCCGTACAGGTGGACGTCGTCGGCGCCGTGCGCCTGCGCCAGGGCGGCGGCCAGGGTGCGCAGCGTCTGCGAGCGCCCGCTGCGGGGCGAGCCGACGACGTGCAGGTGGCCGGCGCGGTCGAGGTCGAACAGCAGGGGGGACCGGCTCTGCTGCGCCGGCAGGTCGACCATGCCGTACGCGACGGCCGGAAGGGCCGCCCCGCGCACCTCGGCGGGCGCGGGCGCCGGGGGCGCGGTCCACTCCAGCAGGTCCGGCAGCGGCGGCAGCCACGGGCTCGGCTGCGGAGGGACGCCGGCGGACCGGGCCGCCTCCGCGACGGCCGCGGCGAGGACCGCGAGGTCGGTGACGGCCTCCGTCGGGGCGCCCGCCGGACCGCCGCGGGACCGGCCCGCCGGCAGCGGGCCGCCGAGGTCCCGCCAGGACACGGCCTCGGCGCGGACCGGTGCCTCCGTGCCCGCCGCCGGGGCGCCGCCGGGACGGCGGCCGCCGACCCGCCCGGCCTGGAAGGGCAGCAGGGCCGACGGCCCGAGCCGCGCGTGGGCGCGGCCCGGCGTGGCCGGGGAGATGTCGCCCGAGTCGGGCGCGTCGATGATGTCGCGGCTCTCGGCGGTGTCGGTGGTGCGCAGGGCGATCCGCAGGTTGGTGTTGGCGCGGATGTCCGGGGTGACCGCCCCGCCCGGCCGCTGGGTCGCCAGCACCAGGTGGATGCCGAGCGACCGGCCGCGCTGCGCGATGTTGACCAGGCCCGGGACGAAGTCGGGCAGCTCGCGCACCATGGACGCGAACTCGTCGACGACCAGCAGCAGCCGCGGCAGCGGCGGCAGTGCGTCCCCGCCGCGCGAGCGCTTGTCCAGGTAGTCCTCGATGTCCTTCGCGCCGGCCTCCGCGAGCAGCGTCTCGCGGCGGCGCAGCTCCGCGCCGAGGGAGACCAGGGCGCGTTCCACGAGGTGCGTGTCGAGGTCGGTGACCAGGCCGACGGTGTGCGGCAGGTCGGCGCACTCGGCGAAGGCGCTGCCGCCCTTGTAGTCGACGAGCACGAAGGTCATCTCGTCGGGGCGGTTGACCACCGCGAGCGAGGCGACCAGCGTCTGCAGCAGCTCGGACTTGCCGGAGCCCGTGGTGCCCGCGACCAGCGCGTGCGGGCCGTCGCGGACCAGGTCGACCGCGAACTCCCCGTCGTAGCCGCTGCCCAGGACGGCCCTGGTGCTGCGGCCCCCGAGCGCCCAGCCGCCCGCCACGGCCTCCGGGGTGGGCGGCTCGACGCCCAGCAGGTCCAGCAGCCGCACGGAGCCGGGCAGGGCGCCCTCGTCGCCGTCCCCGACGCCCCGCAGCGGCGCCAGCGCCCGCGCGAGGTGCTCGTACCAGCCGGACTCCGGCGCGTCGGTCCGCACGCCCTCCAGGGGCGCGCCGCCCCCGGTGCGGACCTGGCAGGAGCCCCCGGCCGGCGACGGGCCGGTGACGACGACGGCGCCGCACTCCTCCGGCAGCAGCCGCTCCTCGCGGTCGATGCAGACGGTGTGCACGCCCACCGAGGGCCCGTCGCGCAGCAGCCCGATCACGCCGGGCAGCGAACGGGCCCGGCGGGCCTGCTCCAGGACGACCAGGACGTCCGGGTAGCCGTGGACGCCGCCCCGCACCAGGTCCGGTCCGGCCGCCAGCCGGGACGCCACGAGCTGGCCGAGCTCCCCGATGCGCCGCGCCAGCGAGTCGGTGGTGCTGCCCACCAGCGCGTACGCGTCCTCGCCCTGCGCCTGGGCGTGCGGCAGCCAGCGGGTCCACGACCAGTCCGCCTCGCCGTCGGGGCCCGCGAGCACCACCAGGCGCAGGTCGGCGGGACTGTGGAGGGAGACGGCCTGGGCCGCCATCCACCCGGCGAGGCGGCTCGCCCCGGGGCCGGCGACGCCCGCGACGCCGACCTTGCGCAGGGGCAGCGCCACGGGCGCCTGGTGCAGCTGCGGCACCGTGGTGCGCCGGTGCTCGTCCCGGGTCGGGTCGTCGACGCTCAGTGACGAGGGCAGGTCGGCGGTGCCGACCCGGACCGTCAGGAAGTCGGGGTCCTGCCAGCGGCGCTCCCACAGCCTCTCGGAGGGCTGGACGGCCGTCAGGAGGAGCGAGGCGGGGTCCGGCAGCGACAGCCGCAGGTTCACCTGCTCCTCGCGCAGGGCGGCGTCGACGTCGGCGCCGACCCGTGCCACCGTCTCCTCGTACTCGGCCTTCTTCTCCAGGTACTTCGCCATGCCCTGCTTCCGGTTGCCGAACTGGCTCACCAGGGCGGCGATCGGCGAGAGCAGGGCGAGGAAGACGAAGGCCCAGTTCTTGGTGACGAAGATCGCGATGGCCGCGCTGCCCGCGGGCAGGAGCAGCAGCGGCAGGAGCGGGACGGGCCGCTTGTCCGGCTTGACCGGCGGCGTGGGCAGCCGGAACCGGGGCGTGCCCGTCTGCGGCAGGAAGCGCGGGGGGCGGTTGAACTCCAGTCCGAGGCCGTCCGGGGACGGCGTCAGGGGCGCCCTGGCCGACACGGCGGACGCCAGCTCCAACAGCGAGTCCCCCACGGCGAGCCGGCTGCCCTCGTGCCAGGGGGACGCCCCCTCCAGCTCCCGGCCGTCGAGCGAGGCCCGTCCGGTCGCGAGCAGGTCCGCGCCGCCGTCGAGCCGCACCCGCACCCGCGCCGCGAACGGCGGCACGTCCTCCCCCTCGGGGAGCCGCACACGGCAGGCCGCGGCACTGCCGATGTCGTACTCGCCCGGCAGCAGGCGGAAGACCGTCCCCGCGCCGGGCCCGGACACGACCCGGACCTCCGTGCGGCCTTCGGGCTCGGGCACCCCCGGTACGGGGGAGCCGAGCCCGAGGGCCATGCCGTCCCTCACCCCGGCCGCCTGGAGGGTGGCCTCGGGGTCGACCGGCCGCGGGCCGACGTACAGGGCCGGCCCGGGGCCCTCCGCCCCGCCCGCTCCGGGGGAGCCGACGGCGCGCGCGAGTTCCGCCGCGAGCCTGCCCGCCCGTGCGGAGGGCTCCGTGTCGACCACGACGGCCGTGGACACCCCCTCGGCATGCGGGTCGGGAACGCTGACGTTCAGTCGCACGGCTTGTCGTCCTTCTCGTGGGTGGGAAGTGGGGAGGGCGGTGCGGGCCCGCACGGGGCGGGCCCGCGGGGGTCAGCCGAGGTTGGAGCCCAGCTGGTCGTCGGTCTGGGAGAAGGCGTCGCCGACGGACTTCACGTACTGGCCGATGCCCTGCAGGCCCAGGTTGACCTGGTCGAAGCCCTTGGCGAACTCGTCGAAGAACGGCGAGAACTTCTGCTGGGCGGCGGGCGTGCTGTAGCCGTTGGCGAGCAGGTTGCTGATCTTCCCCTTGACCTCGGTCAGCTTGTCCTGCAGCTGCGAGAAGTCGTTGAGGAGGGCCTGCGAGGTGGAGGCGGTCTCTTCGGAGTTGACCCTGTAGTCGGGCATGTCGGTGCTCCTTGCTGGTGATTCACGGTGTCCGTCCGTGTGCGGACGGAGGTCTGAGGGCCGGCGCGGCTCCCGGGCCGGCCGTCCCGGGAGGGGACGTCCCGGGAGGGGGCCTACCGGTCGGTGCCGCCGCCGGGGCCGGACGTCTCCCGGCTCTGGGGTCCGGACTCCTGGCCGCCGGTTCCGCCGCCGTGGGTGTTGTCGACCTGGGGGGAGGTGGGGGACGGCTGGCTGCCCCCGCTGCCCGACGGATCGGGCAGCGACCCGCCCCCGCCGGCCGGAAGCTCCGTACCCGCCCCTCCGGTGGAGGTGGTGGGGGAGGGCGGCAGGGGGATGTCCGCGGGGTGGGTGGAGGTGGTGGGGGAGGGCGGCAGGGGGATGTCCGCGGGGTGGGTGGAGGTGGTGGGGGAGGGCGGCAGGGGGATGTCCGCGGGGTGGGCGGTGGTGGTGGGGGAGGGCGGCAGGGGGACGGCTGCGGGGTTCGTGGGATGTGCGCCCCCGGCCGTGCCGGATCCGACGGACCCCTTGATCGGGATGTGGTCCGCGAGGCCGTCGATCTGCCTGCCGATCCCGCCCTTGCCCACCGGGCCGGAGCCGAGCTTCGAGGCCGAGTTGGCGATCTCGCCGGCCGCCACCTCGTTCAGGTCGCCACCCTGGGCGACCCCCACGCCGATCTTGGTCCCGAGCGTCGCGCCCTCCTCCACGAAGTTGCCGACCTGGTCGGACGCGCGCTTGCCGAGGCTGTCGTTCGCCGCGCTCGGCGTGGTGTCGCCGAACCGGCCGCCGACACCGTCCTCGGGCTTCGCGTTGCCGCGGGCAGGGCCGATCTTCCCCACACCCCCGCGGAAGGCGGTCCCGGCGACCGCGCCCGCGGCGGCTCCGGCGAACACCCCGGCGGCGGTCAGCTTGTCGTGGTTGGCCGCCTTGGCGGCCGCCTCCAGCGCCGAGTTCACCGTGAACTTCCCCGTGATGTCGACGGCCGTCTTGCCGACCGGGTTGGACAGCACGGCGCTGACGGGCTTGGACGAGAGGGCCGACTCGCTGATCTTCGTCAGGCTGGCACCGCCCTTGGTGACCAGGGCCGAGTTCTTGACCGCGGCCACGGCCGCGGGGGCGATCGCCTTGATCGCCTTGCCGCCCAGTCCGAGCAGCGCGGCGCCGGGGACGATGCCGAGCAGTCCGGTGATGAAGTCGCCTGCCTTGATGCCGCCCGTATGGCCGGCCACGACTTGGTTGAACACGAAGAGCGCCCCGGCGAGCAGCCCGCCGACGACCGGGAAGAACACCGCCGTGATGGCGATCGCGATCGCGATGAGGATCTGGACGAACGGGAACTCCTTGAAGAAGTCCGCGATCTTCTGGAAGACGTTCCGTGGCGGGATGGCCTCGCCCGCCGCCCTGTCGAGGACATCCGAGCAGGAGCGCTGCGCCGACTCCCGCATGCTCTTCGCCTGCTCGGCGAGGCTCCGGGCCGCGCCGAGCTCGGCCCGGCCCGCGTCGACGGCCTCCTGGGCCCTCTGCGCGTCGGCCTTCTCCTGGTCGGTGGGGTTGTCGCCGAGCGGCTTGGGGGTCTGGTCGACCTTGGCCGACGCGTTCCGGGCCTGCTCGACGGCCTTGTCGAAGGTCTCCTGGGCCTCCCGCAGCTTCGGGATGTAGTCGGCGTAGGCCTGGGCGGCGTCGTGGTAGGAGTTCACGGTCTTGGCGAGCTTGTCGGGAAGGTCGCTGCCGATCTTCTCCTTCAGCTTCTCCATGGCCGAACCGCGGCCGCGGGAGACCGCGCCGTCCTTCTTGAGGACGTTCAGCGCCTTCTCCGCGGCGTCCCCGATGTCCCTGTACCGCTGGACGACGCCCTGGATCAGGTCCGGGTCGCCCGGCGTCGGGTCCTGGTCCATCCCGACCAGGTGGAAGTCCGCCGGACTTGAGTGCTGCCGTGCCATCCGGTCCTCTGCTGTCGTCTCTCCGATGGGGTCCGCCTCCTACACGGAGCCGCGCGCTCCGAGGTTCAGACCGTCCTCGCACTCGAACCGCTTCCCGCGCGCGGCCGTGTAGGGAGTGGGGCGCGGGGGATCCGGACGCCCCTCCCTTCCACGCAGGGGCCGCCCGCACCCCCGGCAGACGGGGCGCGCGGCGGACGACACGGACGGAGAACATGAGCAAGCCTTCCACCGCCACGGCCCGGTCCGGGCCGGGAGGGGCGCCGGCGCACCGGCCCGCGCGGGCCGCCGCCCGCGCCCTCGCCGCCGTCCTGCTGGCGCTCTGCGCGGCGTTCACCGGGGCCGCGACCGCAGAAGCGGCCGACGGCGGCCTCGTCAAGGTGTTCGTGGTCCAGGACCCGGCGCGGACCGGCGGCCGGCTCGCCACCCTGGAGTCCGTCGCCGCCGCGACGCTCGGCGACCCGGCCCGCGCCGGCGAGGTCTTCGCCCTCAACCGCGGCCAGGCGCAGCGGGACGGCGGCGCGCTGAACAGCCCGGCGGACCTGCTGCACCCCGGCTGGATCCTGCGCCTGCCGCAGGACGCCTCCGGAGCCGCCGTGCAGCTGGCGCGGGACACCGCCGCCCAGGGGCAGTCCTCCGGCGGCGCGGCGGGAACGGGTGCGGCCGCAGGCGGCACGCCGGCCGCACGCACCACCGTCCTGACCGTCCCGCTCCCCGCGGCCGCCGCCGTGCTCGGTGCGCTCCTCCTCGCCCTGGTGACGGCCGGCATCGTCGCCAGGCGGCGGCTGCGCCGGATGCTCGGCGCCGGGGCCCGCCTCGTCCACCGCCTGGGCGCGGCGGGCAGGCGGCGGCGGACCCTCCGGGCGAGGCGGTCGGCAGGGAGCGCCTTCGCGTCCGACACCTCGCCCCTCCTGCACGCCCACGCCGTCCTCGCCCGGTTCGAGGCCGCGCCGCACGCCCCCGCGACGCCCGTGCACGCGCTCACGGCCGACCGGACGGGGGTGACGGTGTGGCTGGACGCCCCCGACCTCCCCGACCCCTCCTGGCAGCACCTGGGCGGACCCCGCTGGCACCGCCCCGCCGGCGCGCCGGAGCAGGGGGCCGCGGACCCCGGCGCCCTCAGGGCCGCCGCCGCCGAGGCCTGCCCGGTGCGGGTCGGCACCGGACCCGGCGGCGGGCCGCTCGTCGTGGACCTCAGCCACCTCGACGGTGTCCTCAGCGTGACGGGCGACCGCGCCGTGGCCCTCGACGTGGCGCGCAACCTCCTCGCGGAGGTCGGCCGCAGCAGGCCGGACACCCCGCTGATCGTCATGGCCGGGTCGGAGGGCGGCCCCACGCCCGTGGTCCCGCCCGGCCTCCGGCAGGTCTTCGCGGAGGAGGGGCGGGCCGTTGCGGTCGAGGAGCGCCTCCACGGCCCCGTCCGCGGCGCCGCCTCCCGCCGTCCCGTCAAGGGGCTGGTCCTCGTCGCGGGCACCCCGACCGGGAGCGAGCGCGCCGCGCTCGCCGGGCTCTGCGGCCCGGACGGCAGCGGCTGGACGGGCATCGTCTGCGGCGAGGTGGACGGCGCCCACTGGCGCTGGCACGCGGACGAGGACGGCAGCGCGGACATCCCCGTCCTGGGGGTGAGGACGACGGTTCCGGCGTGAGCGCCGCCGCACGGCGGACCGGCGGGGACCGCCCCGGGACGGCGGCCGCGGCTGCGACGGCCGGGGCCGGGCCGGCGGCGTGCGGCAGCGGGACCGGGGCCGTCCGGGCCGCCTTCCCGCGCTCCCCGCCCCGCCCCGCCCCGCCCCGGTCCGGCCGGCGGGCGGGCGGGCCGGCGGGCGCACGGCGGGCGGCACCGGAAGCAGCCCGCTGTCGCCGCAGCCGCGGCCGCGGCTCCGGCCGACCAGCCGGCGGCAGGCGCCCCGGCAGGCAGCCCGAGGACGGGGACCCGGGGCCGCCGTGCGTGCCGCGGCAGGCCCGGGCAGCCCTGCAGGTGGCGTGTGCCGGGGCCGGCCTGGTTGCGTGGGCACCTCTCCCGTGTTTCTGTGGAGGCGGGTCCATCGTGCTCTCGAACACTCCTCGCCCGTCGTGACGGGGTCGACCGCAGTCGGGCAAGACCTCCCGCTCCCCGGAACCGGCGGGCAGCGGCCGGGCGGGCGCGGTCCGGTGCGACGGGGCACGGTCCGGGCGGGACCGTCGGGATCCCGGCCACGCGGGCCCGTTCCTGTGGAGGGTCGGCTTTGGACGACAACTGCCGTGAAGACACCGCACAGCGCCACGGGGCCCCGGAGCCGGAGGCCGACGCCTGGGACCTGGCCCTGACCGAGGTCCTCGCCGAGCTGTGCGACGGACTCGGCGCCCATGCGGCCTCGGTGCACCTGGCCTCATCCGGAGGTCGGGACCTGGTCTCCGTGGCCATCGCCGGCACACCCCTCTCGGTCTTCACCGTCCCCGAGCGCACGTCCGCCGACGGGCCCCACACAGCGGCGATCGCCTATCGCAGCGGCCTGCCGGCCCGCCTCGCCTCCGACGACAGCTCCTCCCCGGGGCCCGTCCGACTGCTCCCCTCACCCTGTTCGGCCGTCTCCGTGCCGCTGACCGTCCACGGGAGGGTCCGCGGCGCCCTGACCGGACTGTGGACGCCCCCCAGGCCCGAGGCCGAACTGGTCGGGCTCCAGGTCCTCCTGGCCCTGCTCGCCGACCGGCTCGCGGCCTCGTGCGCCGGGTCCGGGCCGCCGGAACCGGAGGCCCGCCCCGCAGGGTTCCCGGCCATCCTCCCGACGCGGGGGTCCCGGACCCCGACCCCCTCTTCCGCAGGCACCGGCTGGGGCCTGACCACGGTGCCCGCGTCGCGCGGGCTCTCCCTCATGTACCAGCTCCACAAGCTCTCCATGTTCCTCAACCTCGCCACGGCCACGGAGGACGTGGTCCGGGCCGCCTTCGACCACATCGCCACGCCCTTCGGGGCGGACGGCTGCGTGGTGGCGCTCGCCTCGGAGTGCGGGCTGCGCGTGGTCGGCCGCAGCGGGGCGCGGGAGCTGGCACGCACCGTCGGCGCCGAGCGTCCCGACCGGGGGCTCCCGGGTCTGCTGGCCGCGTACGGCGGGATGCCCCTCTTCCTGCCCGACCGCCCTGCGGTGCTCGATGCGTACCGGGGCGAGGAGGTGGGCTCCGCGCAGGCGCTCGCCGTCCTCCCGCTGCCCGGGGGCAGGACCGCCGGGGGGTGCCTCATGCTCGCCTTCGACTCCCCGCACCTCCTGGAGGGCGACGAGCAGGCGACGCTGCTCATGATGACGCAGCAGGTCTCGACCGCCCTCGACAGGGCCCGCCTGGGTGAGGCGGAGCGTGCGCTCGGCGACGCACTGCAGCGGAAGCTGCTGCCGAGGGTCCTCCCGGAGTTCTCGGCGGTCACCGTCACCGCCCGGTACGCCTCAGGCCCGGAGACCTCCGGAATGGGCGGCGACTGGTACGACGTCATCCCTCTTCCGGACGGGCACATCGGCCTGGTCGTCGGCGACGTGGAGGGCCACAGCACCGACAGCGCGGCTGTCATGGGCCAGCTCCGGAACGGCCTGCGGGCATACGCGGCGGAGGGCCACGCCCCGTCCGACGTCCTCGCCAGATCGTGCGCGCTGCTCTCGGAGCTCGACACCGACCTGTACACGACCTGCTGCTTCGTGAGCCTGGACGGCGAGTTCGGCACGGCGGAGGTGGTGCTCGCCGGCCACCCCGCCCCCCTGCTGGTCCACCCCGACGGACGGGTGTCGGCCGTCGAGGCGCCCCCGAACGTGCCGTTGGCCGTCCTGGACGGGCAGCGGTACCTGAGCGGGGAGGCCACCATCGCGCCGGGGACGATCCTGGTGCTGTACACCGACGGGATGTTCGCCCGTACGGACGGTGACCCCGAGGCCAGGGTCCGGGAACTGCTCGCCCGCGACACGCTCCCCGACGGGGCGTCCCTGTACGACACCGCCGACCGGCTGATGGCCGGCACCGCCGGCGGGAGCGCCCTGCGGAGCGATGACGCCGTACTGCTGCTGGCCAGGTACGAGGGCTCCCCCACGGGCGCCGTCCCGAGGATCGGGAACATGCTCGTCCACCGGCACGACCTCCGGAGCGTGGGAAGGGTGCGCCGCTTCGTGCGGGACTTCCTCCACGAGGACGGCCTGGAGAGGCTCGCGGACGACATCGAGATCATGGCCTCGGAGATCACCACCAACGCGCTGGTGCACGCCGACAGCGATGTGGAGGTCTGGATCAGGGAGTACGCCGACCGGATCCACCTGGAGGTCCGGGACGTCGACGTCAGGCGCCCCGTGATCACCTCCGTGGTGGAGGACGACGAGGTCAACGCCACCTCCGAGCACGGGCGGGGTCTGAGCATCGTGGACGTCCTGTCCCTGCGCTGGGGGACCTCCCCCAGCGGTCGCGGCAAGGCCGTGTGGATCGACGTGGCCAAGTGACCCCGCGGGCCGCCGCATCCTGCCGTTGACGACGGACGTCGGGAGGGGCGCCGACGCCTCCAGGGGTTCGGCGGGACCCAGGTCCGGGAAGCGTGCGAACAGCGCCGGGAGCGCGATGTCCGCCTCCAGGAGCCCGAGGGGAGCGCCGATGCAGTGGTGCACGCCGTGGCCGAAGGCCGTGTGGTCCGTGTCGGGCCGGTGGACGTCGAATCCCCCGGCCGCCGCACCGCGCCGGCGGGGGGCGCGGCCGCCCGTGTCTGCCGCCGCACCGCTGTCGGACCGGTCCTTTCGGCTCTGTCCTGGAGTGAGGAGTTCCCCGGACGGAAAGGCGGATGGCCCGCCTCGTCCTCGCCTGCGGCCCCCAGGGGGCGCCTCTGAAGGAGCGTGTGCCGGCCGGCCGCTTCGGCGGCCGGCCGGTCCGACCGGGGCCGAAGGCTCCGGTCGCCCGTCTGCCCGTGCGGTCGCAGGCCGGACAGGCCGGCCTCCCTGGGGGCCCCGTGCAGCCGCCCCGTGCGGGAGGCGGAGGCATCGGGCCCTCCGTGCGGGTGCGCCGCCTGCACGGCGGGCCTCCCGTCCGGGTGCCCGGCGCCGACCGTCACGGAGGTCCCGTCCACGCCGGACCGGTGACGTCCGCTTGCCGCTGCACCGCCCATGTGCGTGCGGTGTGACGGCCGTGGGCCGGACCTCCGCCCGTCCCGTCGGCGCGGGCGGTGCGGCGGGCGGTGCGGAGGGCGGTGCGGAGGGCGCCGCGCGACGGGTGCGCACGACGGGGAACAGCCGGCTGCCCGACCGTATGAGGAGTGTCCATGTCCCAGCCCTCGACCTCCGGGAGCATGAGCCCCCGGGAGACCGTCATGGCCATGTACAACGGCCTGCTCACCTCCGACCGCGAGGTGCTGCAGGCCGTCACCCATCCCGACATCGAGATCCACGTGACCGAGGAGCTGCCCTACGGCGGCGACTACCGCGGGCTCGCCAACTTCCAGGACCTGTTCAGGAACACCTTCGGGCTGATCAGGAGCACGATCGAGATCGAGAACGTCTTCGACGCGGGGAGCCGCGTCGTCGCGGTCGGCCGCACCCGCGGCAACGGCAACGCCACCGGGCAGTACTTCGACTCCGCGATCGTCCACGTGCTCACAGTGGAGAACGGCATGATCGTGCGCTTCGACGCCTTCGTGGAGGACGCCCCCATCGCCGCGGCGATCCACGGGACCCCGGAGGGGTAGGGCCCGGTACGGGCCCCGCCGCACGGCGGGACGGGGGACGGGCGGGTCCCGGCCGCCGCTCCCGCCGGGAGCACGCCGTTCACACGCCGGCCCGCTCGCCGGCGGCCTCCTGATCGTCTGCCCGGTCGAGAGAATCGGTGGGGAAAAGGGGGGGCGGGGGTTCTTCCGCCGTTCAGCGGACGATGTCGGCGGTCAGCTCCCACAGGCGCTCGGCGTTCGCGGGGTCCAGCGCGTAGCGGGCCACGCCGGGGACGCCGAGCCGGGTGGGGCGGGCGTCGACGAGGGGCGCCTGGTTGACGTCCTCGAAGTAGCGGCCGCCGACCCCTTCGACCAGGGGCGACGCGGCGAGGAACACGGTGGTCGCGGCGCCCTGCTCGACCGTCTTGCGGTACGGCTCCGGGGTCCGCAGGCCGCCGGTGTGGCGCTGCAGGCCGGTCGCGATCGCGCCGGGGTGCAGGGCGTTGGCCGTGATGCCGTCGCCGGCCCAGCGGCGCTGGGCCTCGACGGCCAGGAGGACCTCGGCGGTCTTGGACTGGCCGTAGGCGGTGAGGGCGTCGTAGGGGCGGAAGCGGAAGTCGATGTCGTCGAAGACGACGGGGGAGAACAGGTGGCCGCTGGAGGAGACCGAGACCAGGCGGGCGCCGTCGGCGTCGGCGAGGGCGCGGTGCAGCCCCAGGGTCAGGGCGAAGTGCCCCAGGTAGTTGGTGGCGAACTGCTGCTCGTGGCCGGCGATGCCGCGTTCGAGCTCCGGCGGCATCATGATTCCGGCGTTGTTGACCAGGATGTGCAGCGGGCCGTGCCAGGCGGCGGTGAACGCGCGGACCGACTCCAGGTCGGCGACGTCCAGGCGGGCGACGTGGATCGCGTCGTTCCCGGTGGCCTTGCGCAGGTCGGCCGCGGCCTGCTCGCCGGCGTCGGGGCGGCGCACGGCGAGTGTGACCTCGGCGCCGTGGGCCGCCAGGGCGCGGGCGGTCTCGACGCCGATGCCCGAGTTGGCCCCCGTGACGACCGCCCGCCTGCCGGACAGGTCGACGCCGTCGATCACCTCCGAGGCGGTGCTGTCGCGGTCGAACGGGGTGGTGAAGAGCTGGGACATGGGTGCGTTCCTTCGCTATCCGGACGGTTCGGCCATCGTGCGCCGACGCGCCGGAACCAACCAGGACCGGATGAGACCGGGACCGGCAGGGCCACCCAGGAAACCGGAATGCCTTCGTACGCTGGGAGCATGACCGCCACCGGAGACGCCAACGCGCTGGGCCGCTACCTGCGCGCCCGCAGGGAACTGGTCCGGCCCGAGGAGGCCGGGGTCCCCGACCACGGCAACCGGCGTGTTCCGGGGCTGCGCCGCGAGGAGGTCGCCTTCCTCGCCGGGATCAGCTCCGACTACTACAACCGTCTGGAGCAGGGCCGGGACCGCAGCCCCTCGGAGCAGGTCCTGCGCAGCATCGCCCGCGCCCTGCGACTGGACGAGGAGGCGGCGGCGTACCTGCTGCAGATCGCCGCGCCGAAGGGCCCCCGGCGCCGGCGGCCCCGCAGTCCGGAGAGGGTCGGCGACGGCATTCGCACCCTCATCGCCTCCTGGCCGCTCACCCCGGCGTACGTCCACGGCCGGTACATGGACGTCCTCGCCGCCAACGATCTCGCCGTCGCGCTCTCGCCGTTCAACGCCCCCGGCCACAACGGCATCCTCGCCGCGTTCCTGGAGCCGGAGATGCGGGAGCTCCATCAGGACTGGGACGACATGACCGCCCGGGTCGTCCCCTACCTGCGCTCCGTCGCCGGTGCCGACACCGATGACCCGCGGCTCGTCGAGATCGTCGGGGAGCTCTCCCTGCGCAGCGAGCGCTTCCGTACGCTGTGGGCCCGCCAGGACGTGAAGCACAAGACCACCGGCACCAGCCTGCTCCGCCACCCCCAGGTGGGCCCGCTGGACCTGCGTTACGAGAAACTGCTGGTCCCGGGCACCGGCGGGCAGACGCTGGTCACCTACCACGCGCAGCCGGGCAGCCCCTCCGAGGAACGCCTGCGCCTGCTCGCCAGCATGCACGCCCCCGATGCCGCCGGCGGTGCACGGGCCGCGGCGGACCGGCCCGCGCCCGGCCGGGGCATGCCGTAGGCGGGATGCCCTCCCCGTGCCCCGGCGGTACGGCGAGGAGCGGTCCCACCCCCGGGGCGCGGAACAGCCCCCTGCACCCGCTCCCCGCCCCCGGTCCGCCCCGCCCGCCCCACCCCGGTGCGGGACCCCTCGGCCACGGACCTGCCCGCGTCCGGGCTCCCCGCGGCGGCCGAGCCCTCCGGACGGCCCACCGGTGCGCCCTGCGCGAGGAGGCCGTCGCCCTCGCGGCAGCCCGCTGCTCCCGGCCGGTCGGCGGGCGGGGGCGGGGGCCGGCGGGAGGGGCGCCGGGTCAGCCGGCGGCGAGGAGCTCCAGCGTGTCGACCACGCGGTTCGAGAAGCCCCACTCGTTGTCGTACCAGGCGACCACCTTGACGTGGCGTCCGTCGACGCGGGTGAGGGCCGAGTCGAAGATCGACGAGGCCGGGTTGCCCGTGATGTCGGACGACACGAGCGGGTCGTCCGAGTACTCGAGGATGCCGGCCAGCGGCCCCTCCGCCGCGGCCCGGTACGCCGCCAGCACCTCGTCGCGCGTCACCTCGCGGGCGACCGTGGTGTTGAGCTCGACGATCGAGCCCACCGGGACCGGTACGCGGATCGAGTCGCCCGACAGCCTGCCGTCGAGGTTCGGCAGCACGAGGCCGATCGCCTTGGCGGCGCCCGTCGTGGTCGGCACGATGTTGACGGCGGCGGCGCGGGCGCGGCGGGGGTCGCGGTGCGGGCCGTCCTGCAGGTTCTGCTCCTGCGTGTAGGCGTGCACCGTCGTCATGAAGCCGTGCTCGATGCCGGCGAGCCCGTCGAGCACCGCGGCCAGCGGTGCGAGCGCGTTGGTCGTGCACGAGGCGTTCGAGACGACCGTGTGCACGGCCGGGTCGTACGCGTCGGTGTTGACCCCGAACGCGAGCGTGACGTCGGCGCCGTCCGACGGCGCCCCGACGAGCACCTTCCCCGCTCCCGCGTCGAGGTGGGCGCGGGACGCCTTCGCCGAGGTGAAGCGGCCGGTCGCCTCGAGCACGATGTCGACGCCGAGCTCCGCCCACGGGAGGCGCGCCGGTTCGCGCTCGGCGAGCACCCTGATGCGGCGGCCGTCCACGACGAGGGCGTCCCCGTCCGCGGCCACCGGGCGGCCGAGCCGGCCGGCCGTCGTGTCGTAGGCGAGCAGCCGCGCGAGGGTGGCGGGCTCCGCGAGGTCGTTGACGGCGACGACCTCCAGGTCGCTGCCGCGTTCGAGCAGTGCGCGCAGCACGTTGCGTCCGATGCGGCCGAATCCGTTGACGGCGATGCGGGTCATGAGCGGTCTCCTTCCGGTTCACCTCCAGGTTCGCGCGCGGCCTCCGCCCGTGACAGCGGCGTGTGCGCCCCGGTCCGCAAGGATCGCGCCACGCGGCGGCGGGCTACTCGCCCCGGGTGAAGGTGCGCCGGTACTCGCTGGGCGTGGTGCCCAGGATGCGCTGGAAGTGCAGCCGCAGGTTCGCGCCGGTGCCGAGGCCGGCGTCGGCGGCGATCTGCTCGACGCTCCGCCCCGAACGCTCCAGCAGCTCGCGGGCCATGTCGATGCGGGCGCGCAGGACCCACTGCATCGGCGTGTACCCGGTGTCCTCGACGAAGCGCCGCGAGAACGTGCGCGGCGACACCGCCGCGTGCCGGGCGAGCACCTCCAGGGTGAGGGGCTCGCCGAGCCGGTGCAGCGCCCACGCGCGGGTGGCGGCGAACCGCTCGCCGAGCGGCTCGGGCACGCTGCGCGGCACGTACTGCGCCTGGCCGCCGCTGCGGTAGGGGGCTGCGACCAGGCGCCGGGCGGCGTGGTTCGACGCGGCCACCCCGAGGTCCCCGCGCAGGATGTGCAGGCACAGGTCGATGCCCGAGGCGGCGCCGGCCGACGTCAGCACGCTGCCCTCGTCGACGAACAGGACGTTCTCGTCCACCCGGACGAGCGGGTGCCTCGCCGCGAGCGTCCGCGCGTAGTGCCAGTGCGTCGTGGCGCGCCTGCCGTCGAGCAGGCCCGTGGCGGCGAGCGCGAAGGCCCCCGTGGAGATGGCGGCGAGCCGCGCGCCCCGGCCGTGGGCGGCGGTCAGCGCGTCGACGACGGACTGCGGCGGGTCCTCGCGGTCCGGGAACCGGTAGCCGGGGACGAAGACGATGTCGGCCCACTCCAGTGCGTCCAGGCCGTGGGCGACGTGGTACGACAGGCCGTCGCCGCCGGTCACGAGGCCGGGCGCCGCGCCGCACAGCCGCACCTCGTACGGCATGCTCGCGCGGGTCGTGAACACCTGCGCGGGGATGCCGACGTCGAGCGGCTTCGCCCCCTCGAGCACGAGGACGGCGACGCGGTGCAGGCGGGAGGGCGG
The DNA here is from genome assembly GCF_042895785.1 of Streptomyces sp. NPDC001380. Taxonomy (NCBI): domain Bacteria; kingdom Bacillati; phylum Actinomycetota; class Actinomycetes; order Kitasatosporales; family Streptomycetaceae; genus Streptomyces; species Streptomyces sp. NPDC001380. The sequence goes on from NZ_JBIAWP010000025.1 coordinate 23,617, forward strand.
CACGGTGAACAGCCTACGCAGGCGCTCGACGGCGCGGTCCCTGCAGTCCGGCCCCTCCGGGCCGGCCCGCCCGGAGGGGGCGGGGCCGGGCGGCCCCCGGGTCCCGCACACCCGGTCCGGTTCCGGCTCCGCGGAGTCCCGGAACCGGCCGGGGCTGACCCCGCCACCCGTCGCCCCGTGGAGCCGGAACACCGCGGAGCGCCGTTCCGCCGGGCGGCGGGCGGGCGACGCGCTCCTGGCGGAGGCCTCCCTGCGGATGGGCTCCTCCCTCGACGTGGAGGAGACCCTGCACCGGGTGGCGCGCATCGCGGTCCCGGCGGTCGCGGTCGGCTGCCTGGTGCACCTGTACCGGTCCCGTGAGCTGCGCAGCTCGGCGGCGGTGCACGCCCACGACCGCCACCGGCCCGGCCCGGCCTCGCCGAACTCGGCCGCTCGGACCCGTGGCTCGCGGACCTGACGGCCCTCGCCCTGAGGAGCCCCCGCGGGCTGCGCCTGCGCGGTGCCGCCCTCGCCGGCGGACCCTTCGCACCGCCCGGGGGCCGGACCGGGACCGGCGGCGGAACCGGGACCGGTGGTGCGGAGGTGGAGGCGGTGACGGTGGACGTCCTCAGGGTCCGCGGCAGGGTGCTGGGCACGCTCACGTTCCTCTACGGACGGCAGGGCCCCCGGACGCCGGACGCGCCCCTTCCGGAGGGCCTGGCCCACCGGGCCGCCCTGGCCCTGGACAACGCGACGCTCTACGACGAACGCCGCCGGCACGTGCTCTCCCTGCAGCGCCACCTCCTGCCCGCGGCACTCCCGGACCTCGACGGACTCGACCTCGGGGCCGCCTACGAGGTGGGCGACCCCATGCTCGAGGTGGGCGGCGACTTCCACGACGTGGTCCCCCACGACGGCGGGACCTCCCTGGTCGTCGGCGACGTGTGCGGACGCGGGGCCGAGGCCCCGGCCCTCACCGGTCTGGCCCGCCACACCCTCCGCACCCTCCTGGAGGACGGCACCGCGCCCGACACAGCCCCGGCCCGGCTCAACGGGACCCTCCTCCGGGAAGGGGCCGGCCGCTTCGTCACGGGCACGATCGCGCGCCTGGGCCCCGACGACGGGCGCGGCAGGACCCTGCACACCGCCAGCGCGGGCCATCCGCCGCCGCTGGTCCTGCGCGCGGACGGGACGGTCGAGACCGTCCCCGCGTCCGGGATCCTGCTCGGCGTGGTCGACCACCCGCAGTACGAGGTGGCACGCACCCGGCTGCGCCCGGGGGACACGGTCGTGTTCTGCACCGAAGGCCTCAGCGAGTTGCGTGCGCACGACGGCACCTTCTTCGACGGGCTGCTGCCGCAGGCCCTCGCCGGCCTGCGGGGGCGCAGCGCCGCGGAGACGGCGGACGAACTGGCCCGTCTGGCGATGGAGTTCCGTGCCGCCGGGGCCGACGACATCGCGGTCCTGGTGGCCGCGGTGCCCGCCCGCGGGCACCGCGCGCCGGTCCCGCAGTGACGGCCCCGCAGTGACGGGCGGCGCCCGTGAGGACGGCGTCCGTCACCGCGACCCGGGCGGGCGGCGCCCGGTGCCGGGGCGGTGTGACGCCCGGCACCGGGCCGCGCCGGCCCCGCCCTGCCGTCAGCCCTGGGCGGTGGGACGCACGATCAGCTCGTTGACGTCGACGTTCGCCGGCTGGTCGACGGCGAAGGCGATGGCGTCGGCGATGGCCGAGGCCGGGATCGCCAGCTGCTCGGCCGCCGCGCGGGCGGCGGCCTGGGCCTCTGCGGAGCCCCCGCGGTGGGTCAGCTCGCTCTGCGTGAAGCCGGGGCTGACGACGGTGACACGGATGTCCCGGCTCTCCTGCCGCAGCCCCTCCGACACCGCCGCCACGGCGAACTTGGTGGCGCTGTACACCGCGGCCGTCGGATCCACCCGGTGCCCGGACACCGAGGACACGTTGACGATGTGCCCGCCCCCCTGGCGCTGCATCTGCGGCAGCACGGCGGCGATGCCGTAGAGCACGCCGCGCAGGTTGACGTCGATCATCTGCTCCCACTCGGCGACGTGCAGGTCGGCCATCGGCGACAGCGGCATCACCCCGGCGTTGTTGACCAGCACGTCGATGCGGCCGTACTCCTCCAGGGCGGCGGCGGCGAAGGCGCGCACGGAGTCGAGACTGGTCACGTCCAGCTCGCGGTGGGTGGCCGTCGCCCCGCTGCCGCGCAGCTCCTCGACCAGCGAGTCCAGGCGTTCGGTCCGGCGGGCGCCCAGGAGCACGCGGTGGCCGAGCCCGGCCAGACGGCGGGCGGTGGCCTCGCCGATGCCGCTGCTGGCGCCTGTGACGAGGACGGTCTTCGATTCTGCTGCGGACGTGGTCATGCGTGCTCCTTCGGAGTTTCCGGCGGCGGTCGCCGCCTCCTGCAACTCCAGTCCGCCGGGACGGATCCGGGAAGGGAGCGGGTACCTGGGTGTGCGGCACCCAGGTACCCGCCCCTCCCTCGTCGCAGGAGGCGGGCGGACGCCGGCACTGCCGGCGGACGCCCGTGGTGCCGGCGGCCCGAGGGTGCCCCCGCCCCACCGCCCGCACAGCCCCACAGCCCCACAGCCGCACCGCCCGCGGTGCCGTCGCGGCGGACCGTGCCGGGCCGGTGGACCCCGCGGCCGTCCGCGGACGGGACCGGCCTCGCATGCCGGCAGGACAGGGCGACGGCCGACGGCCCGGCTTGCCCCGGCTGCGACGAGCCGGGCAGGGGAGCAGCGCGACCACGCACCCGGCCGCCCCGGACCACCGGAGGGCGCAGCCCGCGAGCGCGACTAGCATCGGTGCCATGACAGCACGCGACAACGAGCTCGGCGCGTTCCTCCGCGCGAGCCGCGCCCGTGTGCAGCCCGCCGACGCCGGGCTCGCGGGCGGCGTCTCGGGGCGGCGCGTCCGCGGCCTCCGCCGCGAGGAGGTCGCGGTGCTCTCCGGGGTCAGCGCCGACTACTACGCCCGCCTCGAGCAGGGGCGCGAGCGCAACCCCTCCGCCCAGGTGATCGGTGCGATCGGGCGCGCGCTCCGCCTCGCCCCCGATGCGCGCGAGCACCTGTACCGGCTGGCGGGGCTGAACCCCGGGCTCGGGCCGGACCGCTCGCGGGATCTCGTGCACCCGTCGCTCCTGCACCTGCTGGAGGCCTTTCCCCGGGCGGCGGCCTACGTGCTCGGCCCGGCCTTCGACGTGCTCGCGGCCAACCCGGTCGCCGACGCGCTGCTGTCGCCGTTCGGGGACGAGCGGAACATGCCGCGCATCCTGTTCACCCACCCCCGGGGGAAGGCGGTGTTCGCGGAGTGGGAGCTGCTGCAGCGCAGCACCGCGTCCGCGCTGCGCCTGAACGCCGGGCGGTTCCCCGACGACCGGTCCATCGCCGGTCTCGTCGCGGAGCTCGGGAAGGCCTCACCGGAGTTCCGCGCGCTGTGGGACGCCCACGACGTCGGAAGCCTCACCCGGGCCTTCAAGGTGTTCGTCCACCCCGGGGCCGGGCGCATCGAGCTGACCTACCAGACCTTCGACGTGGTCGACGCCCCGGGGCAGCTGCTGCTCGTCGGCACCCCGGAGCCCGGCAGCCGCAGCGAGGAGGCCGTCGCCCAGCTGGCCTCCGGCGCGGAACCGGCCTGACCTGCCCCGTCCCGCTCCGTCCTGCCCGGCCCTCCTCCGTTCCGCCTCGTCGCGTCCCGCTCCGTCCTGGGCGGACCACGGCCGCTTCCCGGGTGCCGCACACCCAGGAAGACGCTGCCTTCCCGCCCGCCGGCCCGCGCCGCACGCTGGAGGGGCAGCCGGCGGGTGAGACCCGGCCGGCCCACGACCACCCACCATCGGAAAGGGCCCCCATGGCCGAGATCCTGGAAGTGACCAGCCTCCGACCCGCGCCCGGCCTCACGCCGGAGGACTTCGTCGCTGCGAACGCGGACATCAACGAGTACCTCAGACGCCGGCCCGGCTTCGCGTGGCGCCGTATCGTCGTGCAGGACGACGGCACGATCCTCGACATCGTCGCCTACGACAGCATCGAGCACGCCCGCTCCGGCGCCGCCGGGATCACCGGCGAGATGGCCGGCTCGCCGGTGCACGACGCGATCGACCACAGCACCGTCGACTGGCAGTTCACCACCGTGCTCCAGCACGTCGAGCGACACGAACCCTGACCAGCGGGAGGAGGCGGTCGCGCCCTTCGCCGACCGCCTCGCCGACGCCCGCACCGCACCGCACGGCGCCCGGCCCGGGCCGGGCCGTCCGCACCGCGCGCCTCCCGAAGCGGAACCCGTCCGCTGCGGGACTCCGCGGTGCGTCCGGTGCCGCGCCGGCGGCCGCCGCGCATCCGGGGCCGCCTTCCCGGGAGCGGCGGCGGGTCCGGTTGCCCCCCTTAATCGAACGTACTAGTCTGTTTTTTTAGTGAGGGTGCCCGTCCCGCGACCCCTTTCCTCACCGGCTCGGAGGCCGTTCGGGACGGGCCCGCCGACCAGGAGACGACGACCCGAGATCGAGGTGGCGCCATGCGTGCGGTGATTCTGGAGGAGTTCGGGAGGCCCTTGGTCCTGGGGGAGCTGGACAGGCCCGTCGCCGGCCCCGGGCAGGTGCTGGTGAGGGTCGAGGCCAGCGGTGTGAACCCGCTGGACATCAAGATCGCCGCCGGGCAGGCGGCGCACGCGCGGCGCAGCCTTCCCGCCGTGCCGGGTCTGGACATGGCCGGTGTGGTCGAGGAGGTCGGGCCGGGGGTGGCCGGCATCGCCCCGGGTGACGAGGTGTACGGGATGACCGGCGGTGTCGGCGACCTGCAGGGGTCGCTCGCGCAGTACGCCGCGGTGGACGCCCGGCTGCTGGCGCGCAAGCCGGCGTCGCTGGGCATGCGTGAGGCCGCGGCGCTGCCGCTGGTCGTCATCACGGCCTGGGAGGGCCTGGTGGACCGGGCGGGGGTCCGTGCCGGGCAGAAGGTGCTGGTCCACGGCGGTGCCGGTGGCATCGGCCACGTCGCCGTCCAGATCGCGCGCGCCCGCGGCGCCGAGGTCTTCGCCACCGCCTCGCCCGGGCGCATGGACGTCGTCGAGAGCCTCGGTGCGACCCCGATCGACCGCACCGCGACGTCGGTGGAGGAGTACGTCGCCCGGCACACCGGCGGCGAGGGCTTCGACGTCGTCTTCGACACCGTCGGCGGCGCGGTCCTGGACGCCTCCTTCGCCGCGGTGCGCACGTACACCGGCCACGTGGTCAGCGCCCTGGGCTGGGGCACCCACAGCATCGCGCCGCTCTCCTTCCGCGGCGCCACCTACTCCGGCGTCTTCACCCTGCTGCCGATGCTGACCGGCCGCGGCCGTGAGCACCACGGCGAGATCCTGCGCGAAGTGGCCGCGCTCGCCGACGCCGGGGCCCTCAGGCCCCTGCTCGACCCCCGGCGCTTCACCCTGGCCACCGTCGCGGACGCCTACGCGGCGGTCGAGAGCGGCACCGCCGCCGGCAAGGCCGTCGTCGACGTCGAGCACTGACCCCCGGCGGCGGCCCGTCCGCCGCCTGCGACGGCGGCGCCCGGGAGGACCGGTCCCTCCGGGCCGTGCGGAGACCCGGGAGGGCGCGGGCGGGGTGCCCCGCCGAAGGGCGAGGGGGTAGGGTCGCACCTTCGGTCCGTGCCCGGCCCGGGGGGCACCCCCTGCGGGCAGGGGGTGCGCGCCGCAGCCGCGGAGCCTGCCGGCGCGACGGTCCGTCCCGCAGGGGCCGAGGTGTTCCGCGGGGCCGTCCGGGATCCGGTCGAGCAGCCCCGCGCCGGCGGTCGGCGCACCGGAGGCCGTCCCTGCCCGGTCCGGCCCCCTGGGCGGGGGCGGCGGGCGGGGGCGGCCTGCCGGTCAGGATTGCCCTCCCTAATCAGACGTACTAGTCTGTCTGATTAGGGAGGTGCGGTGATGGCGATGAAGATCCGCAAGACCAGGTCCGAGGAGAGGATCCTCGCGGCCGCGGCCGAGCTCTTCTACGCCCACGGTCTGCGCGGCGTGGGGATCGACCAGGTCATCGAGGCGTCGGGCGTGGCGAAGTCCACGCTCTACGCGCACTTCCGCACCAAGGAGCAGCTCGTCGGGGAGTACCTGCGCAGGACCGACGACTCCTGGATGGCGCAGCTGTCCGACGCCGCCGAGCGGGCCGGGGACGACCCCCGCGACCGGCTCGTGGGCCTCTTCGACGCCCTGACCGGCGCCTTCGACCGCCACGGGTTCTTCGGGTGCCCGTTCGTGAGTGCCGCGGTGGAGGCCGAGACCGGCTCCGAGGCGCGGGCCGTGACCGAGGAGCACACGCGGCGGCGGCAGGCCTGGCTGACCGAGCTGAGCGCCCGTGCCGGAGCGGCCGACGCCGCAGCCCTGGCCCAGCACATAGGACTCCTGATCGACGGGGCTCTTGCGTCGGGGCGTCTGCTGCAGGACCGCGCCGTCGTCGACCAGGCCAAGGCCGCGGCGGCGCTGCTGGTCCGCGCCCACACCGGCGACCGCGCCCTCGCCGGCGGCGGCTGACGCCGCCTTCGCCGCCGAGCGGGCCCGCCGCCTTCTCCTGCGTCCTCCGGCCCTGAACGCCGTGCACTGAACGCCGGGTGCCGGGCCCGGCGGAGGGCCGCCCGGCCGCCGGCCGCGCCGCGGCGGAGCGCCGGCGCGCGGCGGCACCCGTCTCCGCGGTGCCGGCGCCGCCCGGGTGTCGGGTCTTCTCCGTCGTGCCTCTGATGGTCCCGCTGGTGCGCGACGGACTGGTCGCCTCCATCAAGGGCCGGTCCGGCGGCGTCCGTCTCGGCCGGCCCGCCGAGCAGATCACGCTGGAGGAGATCTACCGCTCGTCCGTCGGGGGCAAGGCGCTGTGGGCCCCCAGGCCGGGAGGGCCGCGGGTCTGCCTGGTCACCATGCACGCCGCCGAGTACTTCGCCCACCTCACCGGCGAGACCGAGGCGGCGGTCCTCGGCGTGCTGGGCCCCCACACCCTCGCCGACAGCCTGGACGACCTGCGCGCCCTCGACCGGGCCGGCGGCCCCCGTCCGCCGCACCCCCCGGCCGTACCGCAGCCCGACCCGCCTGCCGCCCAGGGCTGCGTCCGGGAGGGCTCACCGGGCTGCGGCGGGCGGTGCGGCATGCGCGGAAATCCGTTCCGCGTGGTGCTGCGCTGCCCCTACTGTGGCGCGGTGACGACTGACGTGATCGTTCTCAACGGCGGCTCCAGTTCGGGCAAGTCCGGGATCGCCCGGTGTCTGCAGGCGGTCCTGCCGGATCCGTGGCTGGCTCTCGGGGTCGACGCGCTGGTCGAGGCGGTGCCCGCGTCCGTGCGGGCATCGGATGCCGGGATCGGGTTCGCTCCGGACGGGCAGGTGGTCGTCGGACCGGAGTTCCGGATGCTGGAGGCGGCATGGATCGAGGGGGTCGCCGCGATGGCCCGTGCGGGTGCCCGGATCATCGTCGACGAGGTCTTCCTCGGTGGCCCGGACTCGCAGGAGCGGTGGCGGAAGGCTCTGGGCGACCTGCGGGTGCTGTGGGTCGGCGTCCGGTGCGACGGTGCGGTCGCCGCGGGCCGTGAGGTCGCACGGGGTGATCGGGTCGTCGGGATGGCGGCGTCCCAGGCGGATGCGGTGCACCGGGGGATGGTCTACGACCTGGAGGTGGACACCGCGCATGCCGAGTCGATGGAGTGCGCACGGGCCATCGCCGCACACGTCGACTGATCGGCGGTCCGGCTGTCTGCCGTTGTGACCGAGGCGCCGGGACGGTCGGCGCCGGGACGGGCGGGCCGCTGCGGCGGGTCCGTCCTCCCCGGCGGACGCCCTTCCCGCCGCGGATGCGGGCGCGCCCTCGCCGGGCGCGACCCGGTCCTCGCCCGGCGACGCCGGGATCTCCGTGGGCTGAGCCCCTCCGGGGCCGGTGGGCGGACGTGCACCGTTCCACGCGTGACGGACGGCACCCGTCCCGTCCGACCCGTGAGTCCGGCCTCCCCGCGCTCCGGGAGGTGATGTCCGACTCCCGGGGAACGGCTTCCGGCGGGAATGCCCCGGCGGGCCGCGGCGCGGTCGACCCCATCCCTGTTGCGGGCAATTTGCTTGTGTGAAATTTTTATGTGCACAGTGGTGTCCGTCCGGCTCCCGGCCGGCGTGCTCAGACCACGGCCGGGAGCCGGAACCAGCGCCTGCCTCCTGGAGGAACGATGAACCGCACGTCCTCGCGCCGTGCCGCCTGGACGGCTGCCGCGGTCCTCGGCGCGGCCGCCGTCGCCGCCGCCGTGGCCAAGACCACGTCCGCCTCCCCGGCCCGCCCCGCCGCCGCGCCCGGGCCCACCGTGGTCCCGGTCCACGGCGCATCCGCCGGCTCCTCCAGCCGGAACGCCGCCACCGCCCGCCTGCAGCACGACCCCCGGGTCATCCACGCCGCCCAGCGCTTCATGGCCCGCCGCGCCCACGCCCGCACCGTCGAGGCCGACGCCTCGCACGCGGCCACCGTCTCCCGGCCCGCCACCGTCACCCGCCTCGTCGAACAGGCCGCACGCATCACCACCCGCTGACCCCCGCCCCCACCCGGCCGGGAGGGGCCGCGCGGACATCCGTACGGCCCCTCTGCCCGGCGGACGGCGGACCGGGACGGCGCCGCGCCCGGCAGCCCGCTCCGCATCCGAGAACCCGTGTGAACCGGTCCGGTCCGGCGTCCGTGCGGTGAGTGACCGGACCTGGCCGTCAGGACCGGCCGACGCCGGAGAAGCCCATGTCCTGCACCCCGTACCTCCCGGTGATCCGGCGGCGGTCGGCTGCGCCGTGCGGACGGTCCGCCGCCCGCGGCCCCCGGCTCGCCGTGGACACCGGGTCCGGTGCCGCCTTCCCCCGGTGAGCAGGCAGGACGGGCGCGGCGTCACTCCGCCGAACGGGGGAGCGCGGGCACTGCGGGCCGGTCGGCCGGGCCTCGGCGCCTGCAGACCGGGGAGGCCGCCCCGCAGCGACGCGGACACCGCCGGCGACGCCCGGGCGCCCTCCGCCGCGAACGCCGCCCCGCGTGGCGCCGGGGACACCTCCCGGCGGGCCGTCCGACGAAGGTGCGCGGACCCGGCCCGTACGGGTGCGGCTCCACCGAGGAGGGCCCTCGGGGCCGCCGATCTGCGGGCCGTGACCGTCGGCCCGTGGCGATCCGGGACGTGGCCCGCGACCGGGCCTCCCGCTCCGGGAAGCCCGACCGGGCCGCATCCCCACGCCGGGGCCGCCCACCGTCGGCGCCCCGGCAACGACCGCAACCCCACGCACGAAGGAACACGCATGAAGTCCGATACCGTCCGTCCCTCCTCTCCGGTCCGCGTCGCCGTGATCGGCGGCGGGGCCATCGGCGGGGTCCTGGCCTCCTCCCTCCACCGGGCGGGCCACGAGGTGCTGCAGTGCGTCAGGTCGCCCTTCGGCGAGCTGGTCGTCGAGGAGCAGGCCGGGGAGCACCGGGTGCCGGCACGGATCGTCACGACCCCGGAGGGCCTGGCCCCGGTGGCGTGGGTCTTCCTCACCGTCAAGGCGCACGACACGGGGAGCACCGAGCCGTGGCTCCGCGCCCTCGCCGGAAGCGGCACGACCGTCGTGGTGGCGCAGAACGGCATCGACCACGTGGAGCGGGTCCAGCCGCTCGCCCCGGAGGCCGAGATCCTGCCCGCCCTCGCCCTGATCGCCGCCGAGCGGGTGGCGCCCGGACGGGTCAGGCGCCACTTCGGCGGCGCCCTCGTCGTCCCGTCCGGCCGCGCCGGCTCGGCCCTGGCGGCCGTCCTCGACGGCGGCGGCCTGGACGTCCGGCTCGCGTCCGACTTCACCACCGAGGCGTGGCGGAAGCTCCTGAGCAACGTCGCCGCGAACCCGATCACCGCCCTCACCCTCCGCCGCATGGACGTCTTCGACGACCCCGAGGTCAGGAGCCTCGCCCAGGCCCTGGTACGGGAGGCGGCGGCCGTCGGCGCCGCCGCCGGCGCGGACGTCGGGGAGCAGGACGTCCGGGACGTCTTCGCCCTCAGCGGGCTCTTCACCGCCGACAACGGGACCTCCATGCTGTACGACCGCCTCGCCGGGCTTCCGCTCGAGCACGACCTGATCAACGGGGCGGTCGTCCGGACGGCGGAACGACTCGGGGTCCCGGCGCCGCTCAACCGGACCATGCTCACCCTGGCGCGGGCGGTCCGGGCGGACGCGGCCTGAGCCCCGGTACCCGGCACACCCCCGGACGCGGCCGCCCGCCCGGGCCGGCTCCCCGCCACCCCCACCCCCCTTCCCCACGGCCGCGACGGCCGTGGGGAAGGGGGCGCGGTCACGGGACGGACCGCGCACGCCTCACGCCGGGTCCAGCGCGCCCGTCCGCGGCGGTTCCGCCGTCCGGCCGGCCAGGCGCGGATCGACGGGCTGGGGGATGTGCACGGGGATGTCCGGCTGGTAGAAGATGTCGATGTCGGCCTCCTCGCCGCCGACGACGAGCGTGTCCCACGCGCCGCTCTCCTGCAGGGTCCGCAGGGTCGACGGGGCCAGGGCCGACAGGTGGCCGCGCAGTTCCCCGTCGTCCGGCATGCCGGGGAGGCGGGGGGCGAGGCGCTCACGGATCGCCCGCATGCGGTCCAGCAGGACGTCCAGGTCGGACGGCCCGGTGCCGGGTCCGGACACCCGGCCCTCCTCCGTGCTCCGGGCGATGACGTCCTTGACGGCGCGGGTCACGCCCTCTTCGTCGGTGGTGACCATGGCGTTCCAGGCCCGGCTCTTGTGCCGGTACTGGAGCATGGACATCGCCGCCTCGTGGCGGATGAAGTCGGCGTCGCGCAGCGGACGGCCCCGCCAGGTGCGGCCGAGCGAGCGGGCCAGGGAGACCGCCGAGGCGAGACCGCTGTTGAGGCCGCGTCCGGGCCAGAAGTGGATGGCGTTGGCCGCGTCGCCCAGCAGGAAGCCGTACGTTCCGGGGCTGGTGGCGGTGGGGCGGGTGAGCTGCGCCGTGAACCGGGGGCGCTGCACCATGTCCAGCCGGAACGAGGTGACGGCGCTCAGGTCCTCCTCGGCGACGCCGAACAGCCTCAGACCGTCCTGGATCCGCTTCCACAGCGGCGAGCTGCGCAGCAGGGCGGGCAGGAAGAGGGTTCCGTGGGTCGGGCAGACGAACTCGTTGTCCTCCTGACGGCTCATCACGCAGGGCCGGGCCGCGATGCACTCCTCGAAGACGTGCCGGACGGGGTCGATGCCGATGACGTCGCGTGCCTCGTCGCGGGTCAGCCGCATGTTGAGGAAGCCCTCGCCGTTCAGCGAGTTGAGCAGGAAGCGGTTCTGCGCCACGGTGAGCAGGACGCTCATCGGATCCGGGAGCCGGGACTTCACCCGCAGTCCCAGCACGACGTCCTGCAGGTGCTCCCCGTCGAGGGAGTAGATCGAGGCGTCGGACGCGCCGAAGCGGTCGACGAAGTGCTCGCGGGTCCGCGACCGGCCGCCTTCGCAGATCGCCAGGACGTGCTCCCGGGACAGCCGGTGCCGGTGCTCCGCCGCATCGAAACGCTCCGGTACCAGGCGGATGGCGGGACTGGCGTTGGCCAGTTCCAGCAGCTTGTCCTCGATGTAGGCGATCCGGATGTTGCGGGGCGGCCGGCCGTCCACGGAGTCCGGCCCCACCGGCCACATCTCGGAGTACTCGCCCGCGTCGAACAGGGCCGCCTGCATGGCGTCGGTCAGGGCGAGGTACTGCCGGCTCTGGACGGTGACCACCTGCTGGCGGCGGACGTTGCCGTGGGTCTCGTCCTTCCAGACCACGGTCGGGCCGTTCCTGGTCCACCGGCCGTCGTGGACGGTGACGGCCACCCTTCCGGGCAGCGCGGCCTCCAGCAGCAGGGCGAAGGCGAGCCCGACCGGGCCTCCTCCGCTCACCGTCACCCGCAGCTCGTCCGGGTTCTCCGGGGCGTCGGCGCCGGGCAGGTCGAGCTGGGAGAGGGCCATGGCCGTCTCCATGGCCTCCTGCGTCTCGAACAGGAACGTCTCGTCGCCGATGCTGATGCGGTCGCCGGGCACGAGCACGTGGCGGGTGATGCGCCGGTCGTTGACCCGGGTCCCGTTCCGGCTGTCCCGGTCGTAGAGGACGGCCGCGCCGTCCTCCGTGACGATCTCGGCGTGCAGGCGGGACGCGCTGGCGCTGACGAGGACCACCTCGTTGTCGCTCCTGCGCCCGAAACGGATCGGAGCGCCGCCCACGACGAGGCTCTGACCGGCGAAGGGACCGGTGTGTCCCACGATGACCGACGACAAAGGAACTCCTTGCGAAAGTCCGGGTGTGCGGGGGAGGGGACCGCACGCTGAAGGTGAACCACTGAGGACTGAGGGGGGACGGGCCCACGTCGCTGCGGGACGGCCCGTCATCGGCGCCCGCGGCGCCGGTCGGGGCCGGATCCGGCCGGAGGCAGCCCGCTCGACGCACGACGGACGCCCGGGGACGGCCCGGGCTGACGGGGAGACCCCGCCGAACCGTCTAGCCGCCCGTCGTCAGGCACGTGACCGAGAACGGCACCGGGTCGGACACGGCGTGGAACGGCGACCGGATCTCCACGGCCATCGCGCTGCGGAGCGTTCCGGCCTGCGCGTACGTCGACAGCCGCACCGTCTCCCGGTGGGTGCGGGGCCCGCCCTCCGGGAACGACAGCGTCCGCCACTGCCGGTCGACCACGGAGCCGTTCGCCGAGACCCACCGGTACGAGAACCGGACGGGCACCTCGGACACCGTGAAGGTCGCCGTGAAGGCGGGCCCCGCGGAGCCGGCCGGGGGGCAGTCCCCGACGTACGTGGTCGCGTCGCCCGTCACGGTGACGGCGACGCGCTGCGCGGCGGTTCCGTCCTGCCCGTCTCCCACCGCACCGTCGGCAGCGCTCTGCGTCCGTCCTGCGGGCTGGTCGCCACCCGTCCGGTCCTCGCGGTCGCCCCCGACGAGGGCATGGCTCAGGCCGCCGGCGAGCAGTGCGGTGACGACCACCGCCGCGGAGACCAGGTACCCGGTCCGCCGGCTCCGCCGCGCGGAGCCGGAACCGGACGCCCCGGTGTCCGGGGGCTCGGACGCCGCGGCAGCGGCCGACGGCGCGGCGACGGGCGCGGGCCCCGCCGGGTCCGCTCCCACGGCGGGGGATCCGGCGGTGCGCGCGGCCGGGGACGGTGCCGGCGCTCGGCGTGGCGCGGCGGAAGGCGGCGCGGCGGAGGGCGGCACGGCGGAGGAGGGAGGCGCACCGGGCACGGCCGGGCTGTCCACGGCGGGTGCGGAAGCGGCGTCACCAGGCGAGCGGGGTGCCGGGACGGCGGTCCCGGCGGCGGCTGCCGCCTGTCCGCCGGCGGACACCTGCTCCGCCGTGGCGGTGGGACCGCCGAGGGGGGCGTCGACCGTGGGTGTGCCGACCGTGGCTGTCGTCATCGGCATCGTCATCGCCGCCGTCCGTGCTGCGGAGGGGCCGGGGACGCCGGCGGCGGTCCTCCCGTCCCCCGGAGCGCCGTGTCCCTGCGCCGTGAGCGCGTCGACCGTGGGGGCGTCGACCGTGGCCGCCGTGGTCCCGGCGTCGGGACCGCCCCCCGGGACCGGCGACGGCGCCGTGGCGTCCGGCGCGGCCCTCCCGGCCAGGAACTCGAGGGTGGCCGGCCCGTCGGTGACCGCTGCGGGCGGCGCGGCCGGACCGGCCCCCTCACGTCCGGCGGCCGCGGCCAGGCGCAGCTCCCGCCCGGCCTGTCCGGCCGTCATCCGCTCGGCGGGATCCTTGCGCATCAGGCTCTCGATGACGGGCGCGAGGGGGCCGGCCCGGTCCGGCGGGGGAACGTCCTCGTCGACGACGGCGCGCAGGGTGGCCAGGGGGGTGGTCCTCCGGAAGGGCGAACGCCCCTGGACGGCCGTGTAGAGCAGGGCGCCGAGGGACCACAGGTCCGATGCGGGGCCGGGGGTCCGGCCCAGTGCCCGCTCCGGTGCCACGTACTCGGGGGAGCCGACGACCTCTCCGGCCATCGTCAGCCCGGGGTCGCCCTCGACGCTGGCGATGCCGAAGTCGGTGAGCACCACCCTGCCGTCGTCGGTGAGCAGGACGTTGGCCGGCTTCACGTCGCGGTGCAGCACCCCGGCGTCATGGGCCGCGCACAGCGCGGCCAGCACCTCGGCGCCCACGCGCGCGGCCTCCCGCGGCGGGAGCGCCCCCCGGGCGGCGAGCACATCGGCCAGCGACCGGCCGCGGACGAACTCCATGACGATCCACGGCCGGCCGTCGTGGGTGGCCACGTCGTGGACGGTCACCACCCCCCGGGCGCTGATGCGCGCCGCCGCCCAGGCCTCCCGCTCCAGGCGGGCGTACATCTGAGCGACCCGGTCGGCCGCCAGTCCGGCGGGGGTGCGCACCTCCTTGACGGCGACCTCGCGGTGCAGCACCTCGTCGCGGGCGCGCCACACGGTGCCCATGCCGCCCGCACCGAGAACGGACAGCAGACGGTAACGCCCCGCGATGAGCCGTTCGGCGCCCGTGTCCGCCGACGCCGTGTCATGGTCGTGCATTGAGGCCCTACTCCCTGTCTTCTGCGGGCGGCCGCGGAGTGGCGGCCCGACCCTCCGGTCGGCGGCCTTCCGCGCCGTCCTCCAGGCCCCTCGCGGACGGGCCGGTCCGGCGCCGACCGTTCCGCCGGACCGTCGGTCGAGTGCTGTGACGGGGGCGCGCGAGGTCGCGCACGTCGTCCGCGGACGGGATGCCCCTCCGGTCCGGCCGCGGACGGACGCGTGCCGCCGGACCGCCCCGTCCCGGAGGAGGGCAGGCACCGGCGACGGTCCCGCTCCGCGGCCGCGGAGGGAACACGCCTCCGACAGTATGATCAAAAGCTCGTTGAATCGTGAAATGCGGTACCGGGCCGCGTGGGCGGCGGCCCTCGGCGCACAGGCCTACCGTCCTCGTGCGGGCGCCGGGCCGTGCACGGACCGCCACCGAGGCCGGCCGGGACGGCAGGAACGCTCACCACGTCGGCCGATCACGCGGGATCCGACCGCGAACGGGGCCGCAGGCGGCCGGTACGGCCCGGGCGGCGGCAGGCTCGTTCCGCAACCCCGCAGTGCACCGGCAACCCCGCAGTGCACCGACCCGGACCGGAGGACCCCCGTCATGCCACCCACGGACCACCAGCTGCTCGGCCCGATGACCGAAGCCGTCCACGCCGTCGGCGCGCTGCTGCGCACGCTCGACCTCCCTCCCGAGCCGGCCCGGGACCGCGACGAGTTCCTGCTCCGCTTCTCGGCCGTCGACGGGCCCGCGCTGGCCCTGATGCACGAGCGCCTCGGCCCGCTGCGGCCCGCAGCCGTGTGGGCCGACGAGCTGGACACCCGGCTGCCCGAGCACGGAGAGGTGTGGCTGGCCGACGCCGTGGACGGCGCGGTGCAGCTCCTCCAGGGGCTGCCGCAGTGGTGCGTCTCGCTCACCCTGGTGCGCGAGCGCCGGGCGGTGGCCACGGTCCTGCACAGCCCGTTGCTCGGCGAGACCTGCACCGCGACGTCCGGCGGCGGCGCCCGGCGCGACGGGAGGCCGATGCGCCCCTCCGTCAAGCGCACGCTCGACGCCGCCCTGCTCGGCACCAGCCAGCCGCCCGGGATCGCCCGCGAGCCCGAGGCGGTGCGGGGCGCGGGCCGGTCGCTGAGCGCGCTGCTCCCGAAGGCAGGTGCGGTCCGCAACCTCGGCGCCACCTCCTGGCAGATCGCCGACACCGCGGCCGGCCGGCTGGACGGCTTCTGGCAGTACGGCACCGACGACGCCAACCTGACCGGTCCCGCCCTGATCGCCGCGGAGGCCGGCCTCGCCGTCACCGACCTCGCCGGACGGCCGTGGCGGGTCGGCGCCGACGGCTTCCTCGCAGCCCCGCAGCCACTGCACTCGCTGATGCTCGCCGCGATCCGCGACTGACCCTGCGCCACACTGCACGGTGTGAAACACAGCGAAACCGGCCGCGGCGGCGTCCCCGGTCCCGGTGGCACAGCCGTCCTGTCGGCCGCCGACCAGCGCCTGGTCGCCGCCCTGCAGTACGACGGCCGCGCGGCCGCGGAACGGCTGGCGCACGTACTCGGCATGAGCACGCACGAGGTGCACCGGCGGCTGCGGGCGCTGACCCGTGACGGCACCGTCCGCATCCGCGGCCGCCTGGAGCAGCCCGGGGACCTGGGAGCGGTGCAGCTCCGCATCCGCGTGCTGCGCGGCAGGCTCGAGCAGATCGCCGCGGTGCTCGCCGCCCGCGAGGACATCCCGTTCCTGGACGTGTCCGCCGCGGGCGACGAGATCCACGCCGTCCAGTTCACCCGCGGCGCCGCCCCGCACAACCGCCTGCTCCTCCAGCAGCTGCCCGCCACCAGCGCCGTCACCTCGGTGGAGGCGCAGACGGTGCTGCACGTCTTCCGGCAGTCCGGCCAGTGGCGGCTGGACGTGCTCGACCCGGCCGAGCGGCAGGCCCTCACCCCGGCTCCCGCCGCCGCGGCGCGGCGGGAGCCGGACGAGGCCGACCGGGCCATCGCGGCCGCCCTGGCCGAGGACGGCCGGCTGTCCGCGTCGGGCGTCGCCGAACGCACCGGCCATCCGGCCTCGACGGTCCGCCGGCGGCTTGCCGCCCTGCTCGCCGACGGCCTGCTGCGCACGGAGGTCCTGGTCGATCCCCGGCGCCTGGGCCTGCACGTCGACGCCAACGTGTGGCTGCAGCTCCCGCCCGACCGGCTGGACGCGGTGGGCCGCACCCTCGCCGCGCACCCGGCCGTGCACGGCGCACTGGCCGGCACCGGGCGCAACAACCTCTTCCTCGCACTGTGGCTGCCGGACACCGCGGCCCTGTACCGCTTCCTCAGCGAGGACCTCACCGGCCTGGGCATCACCGCCGCCGAGACCTTCCTGGTCGGCCGCGCCGTCAAGCGCCCCGACTGAGGGCCGCGCCGCCCGTGCGCCCCGGCCGCCCCGAACCCGCCCGGCCCTCCCGGGCGGTCCGTCCGGCGGCCGCTTGCCCTCCTTAATCAAACGAACTAGTCTGTTTGATTAAGGAGGGCCCAGCGGTGCTGAACGCCCCCGACACGTGTTTTCGGCAACGCACATCCGAAGGTGGCACCATGCGTGCAGCAGTCCTGGAAGAGTTCGGCACCCCGATGGTGCTCAAGGAGATCGAGAAGCCCGTGGCCGGCCCCGGCCAGGTGCTGGTGCGGATCGAGGCGAGCGGGGTCAACCCGCTCGACCTCAAGATCAGCGCGGGTCAGGCCGCGCACGCCGAGCGCACGCTCCCCGCGGTGCTCGGCCTCGACCTGGCCGGCGTGGTCGAGCAGGTGGGCGAAGGGGTCACCGGGTTCGCCCCGGGCGACGAGGTCTACGGCATGACCGGCGGCGTCGGCGACCTGCAGGGCTCCCTCGCCCAGTACGCGGCGGTCGACGCCCGGCTGCTGGCGCCCAAGCCGGCGTCCCTGGACATGCGCGAGGCGGCCGCGCTGCCGCTGGTGGCCATCACCGCCTGGGAGGGCCTGGTCGACCGGGCGCAGGTGCGCGCGGGGCACAAGGTCCTCATGCACGGCGGCGCCGGCGGCGTCGGCCACGTGGGCATCCAGATCGCCCGTGCCCGCGGCGCCGAGGTCTTCGGCACCGACGCCCCCCACCGCCTGAAGGCCGTCGAGGAGTTCGGGGCCACGGCGATCGACTTCACCGCCGAGACGCCGCAGGAGTACACCGAGCGCCTCACCGGCGGCGAGGGCTTCGACGTCGTCTACGACACCGTCGGCGGGCCGGTCCTGGACGCGTCCTTCGCCATCGCCCGGACCTACACCGGACACGTCCTCAGCTCCCTCGGCTGGGGGACGCACAGCATCGCTCCGCTGTCCTTCCGGGGCGCCACGTACTCCGGGGTCTTCACCCTGGCGCCCATGCTGACCGGCCGCGGCCGTGAGCACCACGGCGAGATCCTGCGCGAGATCACCGCCCTGGCCGACTCGGGCCGCCTCAGGCCGCTGCTGGACCCCCGCCGGTTCGGCCTCGCCGACGTCGCGCACGCGCACGCCGCGGTGGCGGACGGCACCGCCACGGGCAAGGTCGTCGTCGGCATCGACCACTAGCCGTGTCCGGCCGGTCGCGCACGGACCCCTCCTGCCCGTCGACGGACGGGAGGGGCCGGCGCGGTGCACCGCACGTCGGAGGACCGGCCCCGTGCCGGACGGACCCGGCCGACTCCGACAGCACGGCGGGGTGGTGTGCCCGGGGGCCCCTCCCGGACGGGGTCCGGGGCGCCTGCGCCCCCGTCGGGCGGCCCGCCGCCTCCCGGGGCGCCGGGATCATCCGCGGGAGGCGGTTCCTCGCCCGGGACCGCACCCGCCGGCGCCGCCGTGCGTCAGCCGGCGTCCGGGCCGGACGGGCGCCGGTACACGCCGTACCAGTAGCAGGCGGCCAGTTCGCGGGCGACCGCCGCATCGCCGGCGGTGTCGCCGTCGAGCACCTGCCGGGCGATGACCTGGGCGCCCCCGGTGACGATCAGCCGGGCGGCGAGCAGGGGGTCGACGTCCGTCGGGGTCCGGCCGCCCTGCCGCTCCTCCGTCAGCAGCGTCTCGGTCTTCCGGACGAAGTGGTCCTGGTGGGCCGTCCAGGCCTCGCGCACGGCCGGGTCGTACGCGGCCACCTCGCTGATGGCCGCCAGCAGCGCCGCGTGCCGGCGGTAGTGCGTGATGATGCGCAGGTAGACGCGCGTCAGGCCGTCGGCCCCGCCGTCCGGACCCGAGGGGTGCCACGCGTCGACGATCGCGTAGCTCTCCGTCTTCAGGGCGGTGCTGAGCCGCAGGAGCACGTCCACCTTGTCGCGGAAGTACAGGTAGAAGGTCGAGCGGGAGATCCCCGCCGCGTTGGCGATCTGCTCCACGCTCAGCTCCGTGTAGCCGGCGCCGCCGCCCAGCAGGTCCCCGATGACGCCCAGGATCCGCTTCTCGAGCGCGGCCCGCCGGTCCGCTGCGGCTGAGGGGCGTCGGGTGGTCGAAGGCATCGCGTCGTCCTCGGAGGTGGGGCGGGGATCCCGGCCGCGGGAACACCGGGGCTCCGACCGCGGGCGGGGGAGGGCGGCGGTGCGGACCGCCGCTGCGAGGAGGCTATGGGGGCGTGGACGCGATGTCCAACCATGCGACCGGCGTCCGGAGCGCCGCCGGAGGCCCGGTCCGGAGCCGTCCGCCGGTGTCCGCGGTCCCGCACGCCGGGCCGCGCCGCTGGACAGTGTGTCGGACGTTACGTTGGACGGCATGTCCAAACCCTCTTAGGCTTCTGGCGCGGCCTCTCGAACGCCTCTCCCCCACCACGATTAAGGACACTGCCGTGACTGCTGACAACTCCCGCCCGACCCTGCTGCTGGTGCACGGTGCGTGGCACGGCTCCTGGTGCTGGGACCGGGTGAGGCCGCTGCTCGAGGACGACGGCTGGACCACCCGCACCGTCGATCTGCCCAGTGCCGGCGGGCCCGACGCCGGCCTCCACGACGACTCCCGGGCGGTGCTCGCGGAGGTGGAGCGCATCGACGGCCCGGTCGTCGTCGTCGCGCACTCCTACGGCGGCGCCCCGGTCAGCCAGGCCCTCGCCTCCGCCTCCGGCGTCGCGCACGCGGTCTACGTGGCGGCGTTCCAGCTCGACGCCGGGGAGAGCCTCCTGGGCCAGTACGGCGCGCCCCTCCCGGAGGAGCCGCACGGCGTCCAGCCCGTGCCGGACGACCCGGTCCACCTGTTCTACGGGGGCGTGCCCGCGGCCGAGGCGGAGGAGGCCGCACGGCGGCTGGTGCCGCAGAGCACGAGGTCCTTCGCCGAGACGCTGACCCGGGCGGGATGGCACACCGTCCCCTCCACGTACGTCGTCTGCGAGCAGGACCGGGCCCTGCCGCTGCAGAACCAGGAGGCGATGGCGGCCCGGGCCGGGGCCGTCCACCGGCTTGCGAGCCACCACTCGCCCTTCCTGTCCGCCCCCGAGGAGTTCGCCGCCCTCCTTGCGAAGATCGCTCTCGACGCGGTCGGCTGACCACCGCCGGCCCGATCCCGCCGGACGGGGTTCCCCGTCCGCGCACACACGTCCGGCCGTGACCGCGCACCTCCGTGACCGCGGGACCCCGCCCGGAGCACCGAACCGTACAAGGAGAACCGTGAACATCACCCTCAGCGACGACGCGTCCGGAACGCCGGCCGGCGGCGACCTCAGGAAGGAGCTGGTGGCGCGTGCGGTCGCGCTGCAGCCCCTGCTGCGGGAGCACGCCGCGCAGGGCGAGGCGGACCGCGCGGTACCCGGGGAGGTCGTCGACGCGCTGGCGCGGGCCGGGGTGTTCCGGCTGCTGACCCCCCGGCGGTACGGCGGGCACGAGACCGACCTGCGCACGCTGACCGAGGTGTCGGAGGCGCTCGCGGCGGGCGACGGTTCCGCCGCGTGGGTCGGAATGATCATTTCGGTGACCAACTGGCTGGCGAGCCTCTTCCCCGACCAGGCGCAGGAGGAGGTGTTCGGCGCCGACCCCGATGCCCGCGTGACCGGCGTGGCGGCGCCGACGGGCATGGGCGAGCGGGTCCCGGGCGGCTGGAGGGTGAGCGGCCGCTGGTCGTACAACTCCGGCTCCGCGTACGCCACCTGGGCGGCCGTCGGGGCACTGCTGAAGAACGAGGCCGGGGAGGTCGCGGACCAGGCCCTGGTCCTCGTTCCCGCCCGCGAGCTCGCCGTCGAGGAGACCTGGTTCACGGCGGGCATGAAGGCGACCGGCAGCAACACCCTCATCGCGGAGGACGTCTTCGTGCCCGAGCACCGCGTGCTGTCGGTGCCGGCGGCCGCGGAGGGCGTCTACCCGCGCTCGCCCCGGGACGAGGCGCTGTACGGCGCGTCGTTCGCCCCGATGCTGCTGCTGTGCCTGGTCGGGCCGCTGCTCGGGCTCGGAAGGGCGGCCCTGGACCTGGTGGTCGAGGCCGCCGCCACCAAGCCGCTGTCCTTCACCGTGCACGGCCGGCAGGCGGATTCGGTGGGCTTCCAGACGCAGGTGGCCGAGGCCGCGCTGAGGCTGGAGACGGCCCGGCTCCACACCTACGACGCGGTCGCCCAGGTGGACCGGGCCGCCGCCTCCGGCCCCCTGGACCACGGGACGCGCACGTCCGTCAGGGCGCGGGCCGGGTACGCGGCCCGCGAGGTCGTCCAGGCGATCGGCATTCTGCTGGACGCGTACGGCTCGTCCGCGTTCGCCGACTCCGACCCCCTGCAGCGCATCTGGAGGGACGCCAACACCGCGGCACGCCACGCCGGCCTGGTCCCGGCGGTCGGCCTTGAGGTGTACGGCAAGTCGCTCCTCGGCGTCGACGAGCGGGTGAGCCTCATGGTGTGACGCCCACGGTGTGACGCCCGTGGTGCGACGCCGCCGGCCACGTCCCCGAGGGGGCCGGCGCGGCGGTGAAGCGTCCTGCGGACCGGTCCGGGCGGGGGAGGGCAGTCCTCCCCGGCCGGACCGGTCCGCGATTCCGACGGCACACGCGTGCCGGAGCAGTGAGCGCTCCCGCCGGCGGCACGCCCGCGGCGGGGGCGCGACGAACAGGAGAGGAGGGCCGGCTGTGTTCTCCGGTCGTGCATGGCGGTTGGTGGCGTTCGGCGATCCCGAGGAGGGGATCGAACTCCAGGAGACGGTCTGGGCCGAGCCGCCGCCCGGACAGCTGCTCATCCGGGTGCGGACCGCGGGTGCCGGCTTCCCGGACGTGCTGATGGCGGCAGGCCGCTTCCCCCTGCTCGGCGCCCCTCCGTTCGGCCTGGGGGAGGAGGCGGCCGGGGAGGTCGTCGCCGTGCCGCCCGGCTCGCGGTTCGCGGTCGGCGACCGGGTGGCCGGCATCACCGCGTTCCTGGAGGGGTGGGGCGGGTACGCCGAGTACGCCTACCTGCGCGAGCACTCCACCGTCCGCATCCCGCCGGGCATGACGGACGAGCAGGCCGGCGGCTTCCCGATCGGCTTCCGCACGGCGTACGCCGCACTCGTCGAGCGGGCCCCGGTCGAGCCCGGGCAGACGCTGCTCGTCCTGGGCGCGGCCGGCAGCACCGGCGCCGCTGCCCTGCAGCTGGGCAGGGCGCTGGGCGCGACGACGATCGCGGTCGCGGGCGGCCCGGAGAAGCTCGCGTTCTGCGCACGCCACGGCGCGGACCACGTGGTGGACCACCGCGCCGGCGACATGACCGCCCGGATCGACGCGATCACCCAGGGGCGCGGTGTGGACCTGGTCTACGACCCGGTGGGCGGGGCCACCGCCGCGACGGCGCTCAGGAGCATCGCCCCGCGGGGACGCATCGCCGTCGTCGGCCTGGCGAGCGGGAGCCCCGTCCCCCTCGACCCGATGGACATGCTGCTGCGCAACTACACCGCCGTCGGCGTCCTCGCCACCCCCGGGGAGCCGGCGGCCGAGGCCGCCGTGTGGGACCGCCTGGCCGACCTGGCGGCACGGGGGGAGATCACGACGCCGGTGGGCGCCGTGCACGGCTTCCACGACGTGCCGCGGATGATCGCCGCGCAGGCCGCCCCGGGGCCGGGCAAGTCGGTGGTGCGGGTGGCGTAGGGGTGCGGAGGGGGGACGGAGGGGTGCGCGGGCGGGACATGTCCGGTGCGCTCCCGGACAAAACGGAGGGGCCTTCGGCGCCTGGCGTTCCTGTCGTGCGGCCGGCGCGACCACCCCTCGGGGTGGCCGCCCGGCCGCCGAGGTCCCCGGATCCACCGGTGCCGTCCAGCCCTGTCCGGGCGAGCGGCGCAGGGGTTCCGCGGGCCCCACCGCCCGGCGCCGATGCCGGGGGTGGCCGGAAGCGAAACCCCTCTCTCCCCCCGGAGGTCTCCAGGTGCCCACGATGCCGGTCGGCGGATTGGCCCCCCGGGCCGTCGACGACGCCGCGGACGTGATCGTCCGCAACGCCAGGGTCCACACCGGGGATCCGGACCGCCCGCAGGCCGAGGCGGTCGCCATCCGCGACGGCGTCGTCACCGTCGTCGGCCACGACGCGGACGTGGCCCCCCACGTCGGCCCGGGGACGAGGGCGGTCGACGCGCTCGGCCGCCGGGTCGTCCCCGGCCTCAACGACTCGCACCTGCACGTCATCCGGGGCGGCCTCACCTACGTGCTGGAGCTGCGCTGGGACGGGGTCCGGTCCCTGCGCCAGGCCCCGGCGATGCTGCGCGAGCAGGCCGCCCGCACGCCGAAGGGGCAGTGGGTGCGCGTGGCGGGAGGGTTCTCGGCCGAGCCGTTCGCCGAGCGGCGCCTGCCCACCCTCGCGGAGCTGAACGCCGCGGCGCCGGACACCCCGGTGTTCGTCCTGCACCTGTACCAGTCCGCCCTCCTCAACCGGGTGGCGGTCGAGGCCGCCGGGTTCACCCGCGACACCCCGGACCCCAGGGGCGGACAGACCGTCAGGGGCCGGACCGGCGAGCCGACCGGCATGCTGCTGGCCGCCCCCAGCGCCCTGGTCCTGTACTCCACCCTGGCCAAGGCCCCGGTGCTCGACGGCGAGCACCGCAAGACCTCCACCCGGCACTTCCTCCGTGAGCTGAACAGGTTCGGGCTGACGTCGGCCGTCGACGCGGCCGGGGGGTTCCAGAACTTCCCCGACGACTACGGCACCATCACCGAGCTCGCCGAGGCCGGGCAGCTCACCCTGCGCATCGCCTACCACCTCTTCCCGCAGACCGCCGGGCAGGAGCTCGACGACCTCGCCCGCTGGATCGGCATGGTCCGCCCCGAGGACGGGGACGCGTGGCTGCGCCTCAACGGCGCGGGCGAGAACCTGGTCTGGGCGGCGGCGGACTTCGAGAACTTCGCCCAGCCCCGCCCGGAACTGGGCGACGGCTACGCGGAGTCCTTCGAGAAGGCCGTGCGCCTGCTCATGGAGAACGGCTGGGGCTTCCGCCTGCACGCCACCTACGACGAGACCATCCGGCGCGACCTCGCGGTCTTCGAGAAGCTCGCCGCCGAGGGCCTCTTCCCGGCCGGCGACAGGTGGCTGTTCGACCGCGCGGACACCGTCTCCCGCAGCAGCCTGGACCGCATCGCCGTGCTCGGCGGCGCGATGTCCGTGCAGAACCGGCTCTCCTTCCAGGGCGAGGCGTTCGTCCGCCGGTACGGGCCCGGACCCGGCGCACGGGCCCCGGCCGGCACGCACAGGGCCGCGCCGGCGGGATCCGTCTCCCCGCTCCGACCAGCCAGGCAGCGGACCGCCCCGGTCTCCAGGCACTCAGCAGGCAGAAAACGCCGAGGCGGGCACGTGCACCCGCCGCCGGGCGGGACCGGGACGGCGCCGGGCGGGACCGGGACGGCGCCGGGCGGGTCGTCCTCGAAGGTCCGGGGGTCGTCTCATCCCCGGCCCACCCCCCGCAGGTACGTCTCCACCAGGACGTCGGCCGCCTGCCCCGCGTCGAGCTCCGGCAGTTCCGCCGTGGCCAGGTGCAGGAGCTGGCGCAGCAGCGCGCCCGCCCATCCGGCGGGCAGGTCGCTCCGGAGCAGGCTCTCGTCGGCCGCCCGCCGCAGGAAGGCGTCGACCCGGTCGATCAGGCGGGCACGGCGTTCGCGGATCGTCTCGTCGGCGTGCATGCGCCCCAGTTCGACGGGCCACGTCCGGTTGACGGCGATGACGCCCTCGGCGTAGCGGTGCAGTGCGACCGCGACGGGGGCGGTGGCCAGCCGGGCGGCGTCCACGGCGCGTTCGACCGCGTCGAGACGGGCCTGGTAGACGGCCGCGAGAAGGTCCTCGCGGCAGGCGAAGCGCCGGTAGACGGTGCGGCGGTCCACCCCTGCGGCGGCTGCGATGGCGGCGATGCTCGTGGACGGGTCCTGCGCCAGCAGGCGGGCGCCTGTGGTCAGCACGTTCTCCAGATTGCGCGCGGCGTCTGCTCTCACCGGCCCAGTCTACGCATGCATGCGGCACATGAGGCCGGATGGGTTGCTCTCAAGTGGCGGAAGGTTCAGTAAGTGCTGCATTGAAGTGGCACTTATGAAGCAAGGTGCTGCCTTGGCGATCGTGAGCGGAGAAAGAAATGATCATTCACGACAGGCTCTTCATCGGCGGCGCCTGGACCGCGCCGAGCGATCCCGCCCTCACTCTGGACATCCGGTCCCCGCACGACCGCTCCGTCATCGGCCGTGCCGCGCAGGCCGCCCCCGCGGACGTCGACCGGGCGGTGGCGGCGGCCCGGGCGGCGTTCGACCGGGGCCCGTGGCCGCGGACCGCACCCGCCGAGCGGATCGCCGTCGTCCGCCGCCTGAACGCGCTGCGCGAGCAGCGTGCGGAGGAGATCGCGACGCTCGTCTCCGCGGAGAACGGCTCCGCCCTGTGGTTCACCCGGGCCGGGCAGCCGGGGCTGACCCGGCAGGCCGAGGCCTACCTCAGGGCCGCCGAGGAGTTCGGCTGGGAGGAGACGTTCGAACCCTCCGACCCCGCACTGCCCTTCCGCAGCGTGCTGCGCCGTGAGCCGGTGGGCGTGGTGGCCGCCGTGATCCCGTGGAACTCCCCGTTCTCCGCCGCGCCGGCCAAGCTCGTCCCGGCGCTGCTCGCGGGCAACACGGCCGTGCTCAAGACGTCCCCGGAGAACTCTCCCTCAGCATGAACCTGCTCGCCGAGCTCCTCGACGCCGCCGGACCGCCCGCCGGCGTGGTCAGCGTCCTCCACGCCGACCGGGAGACGAGCGAGCACCTGGTCTCCCACCCCGGGGTCGACAAGATCTCCTTCACCGGGTCGACCCGGGCGGGCCGCCGGATCGCCTCGATCGCCGGCGGGCAGCTCAAGCGGGTCAGCCTGGAACTGGGCGGCAAGTCGGCGGCCGTCCTCCTGGAGGACGCCGACCTCGCGAAGGCCGTCCCGGGCCTGAAGTCCGCCGCCCTGCTCAACAACGGCGAGTCGTGCATCGCGCAGACCCGGGTCCCCGCCCCGCGGTCGCGGTACGAGGAGGTCGTCGCCGCGCTGAAGGAGCTCGTGGAGTCCCTCCGGGTGGGCGACCCCGCCGATCCGGACACCTTCGTCGGCCCGATGGTGCGGCCGGACCAGCAGCAGCGGGTCCGGGACTGCATCGAGCTGGGCCTCGAGGAGCGGGCGCTGGCCGTCGCCCGGCGCGTCCGGACCGGCACGGTCACCGTCAACGGCGCCCCGATCGGCTTCGACGGGCCCTTCGGCGGGTTCAAGGCCAGCGGCGTCGGCCGCGAGTACGGCGCCACGGGACTGGCGACGTACGTCGAGTACAAGACGATCACCGTCTGAACGCCCCGCCGTGCGCTCCCCGCCGGAGGGCGGCGGCCCGGACGCGGCGAGGGCCGCCCGCCCGGACCGGACACCCGGCGCGAGGCCGCCCGCCCGGCCGCCTGTCCGGGGCGTGTCGCGGCCCGTCGCCGGCCGTGGCCGAGCGGCCCTCGGTGCCGCGCTCGCGCGCCCCCGCGCACAGCCGCTCCCTCGCGGGTCCCCCGGGCCCGCCGGGGGAGGACCGGCCGCCGCGCCGCGCGGCGTGTGCCGGTCGTGCTCATTTGGCGAGGTCGGCCCAGACCGTCTTGCCGCGTCCGTTGGGGGAGCTGCCCCAGGTGGTGGAGAGGTACTCCACGATGCCCATGCCCCTGCCGTGCTCGGCGACGGCGTTCGCCTCGTCGGAGTCGGTGACGGACGTGGGGATCGGCGGCTTGGCGTCGGTGTCGCGGACCTCCAGGTGGATCCGGTCGGGGTACTCCCGGAGCCGGACCTCCACCTCGCTGTCGGCGTGGATGAGGGCGTTGGTGACGGCCTCGGACGCGATGACCTCCAGGTCCTCGGTGAGCCGGGAGAGGCCCCGCTTCGTCAGGTAGCCGCGGACGAAGCGCCGTGCCGCCCGGACGCCCTGGATGTCGTGGCGGGGCACGGACATCCGGTCCACCCGCTGCACCGGCCCGAGGGGGCTCCCCTCGAAGAGCGCGAAGAGCAGGGCGGTGTCGTCGGCGTGGGGCCGGGAGCGTCCCGCGGTGCCCGCGGCGACGATGTCGGCGAACCCGTCCAGCGAGCAGCGCTGCGCGCCGTCCGCCGACTCCAGCAGGGCGCGGGCGTCCGCGACCGGGTCGCAGCCGATGCCGTTGGTGTAGAGCATCAGCAGGGTTCCCGGGAGGACCGGGACCTCGGCGGTGGTGTAGGTGTGCCCGTGCGTCACGCCGAGCGGCAGGTTGGGGGGCGCGTCCGGGAGGACCACGCACCCGTCGGGTCCGCGCAGCAGGGGCGGCGGGTGCCCGGCGAGGGCTATCTCGGCGACGCCGAACTCGAGGTCGATCCGGACGAGGCAGCAGGTGGCGTACAGGTCGGTGTCGAGCTCGGCGAGCAGGGCGTTCGACCGCGCCAGGACGGCCGCGGGGTCGTGGCCCTCCGTGGCGTACGCGTGCAGGCCGCTGCGGAGCTGGCCCATGATCACCGCGCTGTCCGCGTGGTGGCCCTCCACGTCGCCCACCACCAGGCCGACCTGGCGCCCGGGGAGCGGGATGACGTCGTACCAGTCGCCCCCCATCCCCGAGGCGCTCGGCGGGGACAGGTACCGGGCGGTCGTGGCCATCTCGGACCACTCGGGCAGGATGCGGGGGAGGAGCTTCTTCTGCAGGGCGCCGGTCAGGGCGTGCTCCGTCTCGCTCAGCTGCTCGCGCTCCAGTGCGCCGCCCAGGCGTTCGGCCATCATGAGCAGCAGGGTCCGCTCCTCGGCCCCGAAGTCGCGCTCGGTGCCGAAGCCCAGCATGAGGCTCCCGACGACCTGCCCGCTGCCGGTGGCGGGCAGTACCGCCATGGCCCTGAGGTCGCCGACGTCGTCCTCGGAGTAGGACCCGAGCAGGGTGCCGCGGTCCGGGAGGAACAGGGGCTCGCCGCTGCGCTGGACGTCGGACGCCGGGATCCTCCGGTCAAGGGGGGCGCCGTGGATGCCGCCCACGAGGCCGGACGCGCCGCTGTGCCCCACCACGCGCAGCCTGCCCGCCGCCGCGACCGTCACGACGAGCGTGTCGGCGCCGAAGGACTTCGTGATCCACTCGTTCGCCGTCCGGACCACGTTGCCGGTGCCGGACGCCCTGTTGAGCGCAGCGGACAGCTGGTGGAGCTGGAACATCTGGGAGAGCGCCGAGGACCCGGGGAGGTCGGGCAGCCCCCAGCGGTGCGTGGACGCACCCGCCGCCTGCGGGCGGACGCCCGGGCCGGGGTCGAGCACCGGGACGATCATGGGGGAGGTCCTCGTCCCGGCCCCGGCCGGGAACCGGCCCAGCCGCGCCAGGCCGGCCGTGAGAGCCTCCCCTGCCCCTGTGAGGCGTTCCACCAGCCGTGGCAGCTCGGACGGCCGCGGCGGCATCCACACGGCGCTGAGCACCCCGAAGCAGTCCTTCCCCAGGGGCAGCGGCACCGAGGCGACGGAGTACGGGTGCGGGATGAGGCTCACCGGGGCCTCCTCGCCCGGCGTCACGAGGGGAAGCCCGGAGCTGACCGGACGGCCGGTGCGCCAGGCGGCTGCAGAGGCGTACGGGCTGTCCCGCGGAATGCAGTTCGGCGTGGTGAAGATCTGGGGCGGTGTTCCGCCGATGGCCTCCACCGTCAGGCACGTCCCGTCGGGTCCGGCCCGGTAGACCATGGCGAACAGGGCGCCGGTGCTGCGCACGACGCGGCGGAGCGCCTCGGCGAGGAGTCGGTCCTGTCGCACGTCGACCGGCTCCTGGACGCCGTCGACCCGCTCTCGGTCTGCGATCGTGCGCTGCTCTTCCACGCCTCCCCCTGCCGTGAGGGCCACCGCGTCCGGGTGGGTCGAGGATGTGATCCCAGCATTTCCCATTCCGGCATATCGGGCAAATCTCCCCACGTGCCGGGATGCCCCCTCCCGGCCCGCCGCCTTCCCCGGGGGTCCTGCACGCCGCCCGGCGGGGGCGCGGCCGCCCTGCTGAAGCCGGGAGGGGGGAGCGGGCGGCGGGAAGGCGGCGCAGGGGCCTGCGGCACCGGGACGCCGACCGGGCCCGCCGGGGAGCACGGCGGCCGGCGCCCCGGCCGGGAGCGCCGCCGGTCCGTCCGGCCTCCGCGCGCGCCGCCGACCGCTCCGGCGGCCCCGCCGGTTCAGTCCCGGAGCGCCTGTGCCACCAGGTCGGCGGCCATCCGCCGCGCCTCCCGGATCGGCTGCGCCGAGCGGGTGATTTTGGAACCGGCGAGGCCGCCGTCGTACAGCACCGCCAGCCGGTTCGCGGTGGCGGCGGGCTCCTCCACGCCCAGGGCGCCCAGCTCGGCCGTCCAGGTGCGGACCAGCCACTCGCGGTGCCGCTCCACCGCGGTGTGCACGGGGTGGCCCTCGTCGGGGAACTCGGTCACGGCGTTGAGGTAGAGGCAGCCCCGGAAGTCCCTCCCCGGAGCCGCGCGGGCGGCCAGGTCGAAGGCGAGCAGGATGCGGTCGCGCGGGTCGTCCGTGTCCGCCGCCTCCTGCTCGTAGGCCTTGCTGTCCTGCTCGTGGCAGCGCTCGACGTAGGCGACCACCAGGGCGTCCTTGGAGCCGTAGGTCTGGTACAGGCTGGCCCGCGCCGCGCCCGCCTCGGACAGGATGCGGTCGATGCCCACCGCCCGGATCCCCTGGCGCAGGAACAGGTCCGTGGCCGCCTGCAGGAGGCGCTCGGCGGGCAGCTGGTCGCTTCGTGTGGCGGTCATGCCCCCATGGTAGACGCGCAGACCGACTGGTCTGTCTGTTAGCGTGGGGAGGCGGACTGCGGTGGAGGAGTGCACGCGGGTGCCCCTCGGGGCGCACACGCGCACACGCGCAGCACCGCGGCGCCGGCCCGTCCGGGCGGGGCGCTCTCGACGTGCAGGGAGGCCGGTCATGACGGGCAGCACTGAGGACTTCGACCTGCTGGTCGTCGGCGGAGGCAAGGCGGGCAAGACGCTCGCCATGGACTGGGCCAGGAGCGGCAGGAGCGTCGCCATGGTCGAGCGGGGCATGATCGGCGGCACCTGCATCAACGTCGCCTGCATCCCCACCAAGGCCCTCGTGGCCAGTGCCCGCGCCGTGCGCCGCCTGCGCCGGGCCGACGAGCTCGGACTGGCGTCCCCGCCCCCGCAGGTGTCCGCCGAGTCGCTGCTCCGGCACAAGGCCGGGGTGGTCGACGGCATGGTGGCCCTCAACCACAAGCAGTTCCTCGACTCCGGCATGGACTTCGTGCTGGGGCAGGCGCGCTTCACCGCCCCCCGCACGGTCGAGGTCGCGCTCGACGGCGGCGGGACCCGGGTGCTGCGCGGCGCGCAGACCGTCGTCAACACCGGCACCCGCCCCTTCGTCCCCCCCATCCCCGGCCTGGCCGACGCCGGCGCCCTCACCAGCAACTCCCTCCTCGACCTGGAGCGCCTGCCCCGGCGGCTGGTCGTCGTCGGCGGCGGCGTCGTCGGGCTGGAGTTCGCCCAGATGTTCGCCTCCTTCGGCAGCGAGGTGTCCCTCGTGGAGGCCGGACCGCGGCTCCTGCCGCGTGAGGACGAGGACATCGCCCGGGCCGTGGCCGGGTTCCTGGCCGCCGACGGGATCCGGGTCCTCACCGGGGCCTCGGTCGCCTCGGTGCGGCGCGACGCGGGCGGCGAGGTCACCGTGGCGCTCTCCGACGGCACCTCCCTCACCGGGGACGACGTCCTGGTCGCCACCGGGCGCGAGCCCGTCACTGCGGACCTCGGCCTGGACGCGGCCGGCGTCCGCACCGACCGTGCCGGGTTCGTCGTCGTCGACGAGCACCTCGCCACCACGGCGCCGGGCACCTGGGCCGCGGGGGACGTCGCGGGGAGCCCGCAGTTCACCCACGTCTCCCTGGACGACTACCGCATCCTCAAGCAGAACCTCGCCGGCGGCTCCCGCAGCACCCGGGACCGCCTGATCCCCTACACGATCTTCCTCACCCCCGAGCTCGCCCGGGTCGGCCTGACCGAGGCCCAGGCGCGCGAGGCCGGACACCAGGTGCGCGTCGCCAGCCTCCCGGTCGCCGCCATCCCCCGGGCCCGCACCATGCGGGAGACCGAGGGCCTGTGGAAGGCCGTCGTCGACGCCGGGACCGACCGCATCCTGGGCGTGTCCCTGCTCGGACCGGAGGCGGGCGAGGCCGTCACCACCGTCCAGACCGCCATGCTCGCGGGACTCCCCTCCACCGCCCTCCGCGACATGATCATCAACCACCCCACCATGACGGAGGGGCTCAACCTCCTCTTCGGCGCCCTGCAGGACTGATCCGCCGGTCCCGCCCCCGTCCGCCCTCCGGGGAGTCTGCGGACGGGAGGCGGGTGCGGCGGCAGCCCTCACCTGCGGGCCGACCGGACCCGTCCCGGGCCGCCCCGGGGCTCCGGGCCGCCGCCCCGGGGCGGCCCGCGTCCCCGCCTGCCGGTGACGCGGCCGGCGGGCGCACAGGCGGCCCATGTATCCGGTCGCGCCGTAGATCAGGGCGGTGCGGGGCGTCACGTCTCCTCCTGGGCGGTGCGGACCAGCCCCTCCAGCCAGTGCTGGTGCTGGACGAGCAGGCCCCGCCGCATCAGCGGGG
The DNA here is from genome assembly GCF_042895785.1 of Streptomyces sp. NPDC001380. Lineage (NCBI taxonomy): Bacteria > Bacillati > Actinomycetota > Actinomycetes > Kitasatosporales > Streptomycetaceae > Streptomyces > Streptomyces sp. NPDC001380. The sequence goes on from NZ_JBIAWP010000025.1 coordinate 55,094, forward strand.
CGGCCAGACGGGCGACCGGGCCGCGCTGCGTCTCCTGGGTGACGACGCGGCAGCCGCCGCCGGGTGCGGGGTGCAGCTCCCAGCGGTGGTAGCCGGTCGAGCCGAGCGCGGAGCCGTCCCAGGCGAGCAGCCGGGCCGGGACGAACTCCCGGACGGTGCTGGAGACGCGCAGTCCGAACGTGGTCCACCGAAACGCGGTGCCCTCGGCGAGGCCTGTGCACCCGTCGGGCAGGCTGACCCGGCGGGCGTTGGCGTACCAGCGCGGCCAGTCGCCCGCCCGCAGCAGGACCGGCCACAGGCGCTCGGCGGGCAGGCAGGTGGTCAGCTCGTTGTGGGCGAAGACGGCCGCGCTCCCCGGGTCGAGACCGGGAGGCCATGCGGGGGAGGTCATGCGGGTCCTCCCTGCCGCGGGTGCCCGGGGGCGGTGCGGGGGCGGCGGGCGCCCGGGGGAGCGCCGGTGGCCGCCAGGGGGCCTGCCGCGGCTGCTCCGCCGGGTCGCGGCGGTCGCGGACTGCGGCCCCGTCGCTCTCCCGCGCGGTGCCGCCCGCCGGCGCCCTCCGTCTCTGTGCCGGGTGGCGCGGCCGTGGCCGCCTCCGGGATGTCCGGGGCGCAGCCGCCCTCTTCCGTGTTCGACATGCTGACAATATGTGCATTGAATGTCAGCATGTCAAGCGGCGGGATTTCCCCGTCGGCCGGGGCGTGCGGCATCCGCCGCGCTCCCCGGCCCGGGGCTGAACCGGTCGAGGCCGTGGCCCGTGTGCAGGGCGAACGGGCCCGGACTCCCCGGGTCCCGCCCAGCTCGGGAGAACCGATGTTCCGCACGTACGCCATGCCTCTCGCCGTCCTCGTGACCGTCGGCACGGCAGCACTGTCGGCCTGCAGCTCCACCGCCGCCCCGGCGGCTCCGGCCGCGTCCGCCGCCGTGTCCGCCGCCGCCCCCGCCCCGGCCGGTGCGGGCGGGGCCCAGGACGGTGCGGCGGCGCTGCTGCAGGGCAGCGCGCAGTCCAACAGCGCCCCCGCGGGGACGGGCGACTGGGCGCTGCCCGGCGGGGGCGTCGCGACCGGCGCGGCCCTGCAGAAGGCGCGGAACTGGGTGCAGCTGACCGCGGGCAGCGCGGGCGCCCTCGACCCCGTGGTGGTCAACGGCGCGGGGCTGACGCTGTACCGGTTCGACAAGGACACCGCCACCCCCTCGCGGTCGAACTGCAACGACGCCTGCGCGGTCACCTGGCCGCCGGTCACCGTGCGCCCCGGCGGCAGGGTCTTCCTCGACGGCGTCGACGGCTCCCGGGTCGGGGTGGTCCGACGCGCCGACGGGGCCCTGCAGGTCACCGTCGGCGGCTGGCCGGTCTACCGGTTCGCCAAGGACGGCAGGCCCGGTGACACGTTCGGCCAGGGGGTGGGCGGCACCTGGTTCGGTGTCACGCCCGACGGCGGCAAGGCGGGTGGCGGCACGGGCGGCCCGGGGGCTGCGGGCCAGGCGGCGACCGGTCAGGGCACGTCCGCCCAGGCGGGCGGTGACGCCGGCCAGAGCGCCCCCGCGACCAGCGCGACCCTGTTCGACGACCCCCGTTTCAGCGACAGCGGGCCCTCCCAGGGGGTGGCCGGCCAGGGGTGCGCGAACCTCACGCGTCCCGGGGTGGCCTCCTCGCTGTCGGCCTCCGGGACCCTGAAGCTGTGGTCGCAGCCGGACTGCACCGGCCGGTCCGTGGTGGTCTCCGGGGACGTCGCCGACCTGTCCTCGGTCGGCTTCGACAACACCGCCGCCTCCGTCCGCCTCGGCTGAACCGCACCCGCGCCACGGGCGGGAGGACGGACTCCCGGCCGTACCGCAGCCCTGCGGAGGCGGCGGCGGGGAGAGACACCGCCGCAGCCGACGGCCCCGTCCCCGGCGGGGGCCGGCCCGCCTCCGTCCCGGCGGTCGCGCCCTCGGGGGGCCGAGCCTATGGTGAGAAGGGCGTCCGGCCGGTACGTGAGGCCTCCCACTGTTCCGTCGGCCTGCGGAGGGCGGTCGCGGCCCCGGGCGTCCCGGTCCGCACGCCGGTCACCGCCTCCAGGAGGCCGGCGCTGCCGCAGGGCCGTCACGAAGGAGATCCCCATGCCGGCCAGACCCCCCGTCCCGCCCTTCACGTACGAGAGCGCCGTCGAGAAGGTGCGGCGTGCCGAGGACGCCTGGAACTCCAGGGACCCCGAAAAGGTCTCCCTGGCCTACACGCCCGACAGCCGCTGGCGCAACCGCGCCGAGTTCGTCCACGGCAGGGACGAGATCGTGGCCTTCCTCACGCGCAAGTGGCGCAGGGAGCTCGACTACCGGCTGGTCAAGGAGCTCTGGACCTTCAGGGAGGACCGGATCGCGGTCCGCTTCGCCTACGAGTCGCACGACGACTCCGGCAACTGGTTCCGCTCGTTCGGGAACGAGAACTGGGAGTTCGACGGGGACGGGCTCATGCGGACCAGGCTGGCCTGCATCAACGACCTCCCGATCAGCGAGTCGGAACGGCGCTTCCGCTGGCCGTCGGGGCCGCGCCCGGACGGCCACCCGGGACTCACCGAGCTGGGCTTCTGAACGGGCCGCCGCCGGCCGGGGACTCCGCCGGCGCGGTGCGGCGGCACCCGTCCGGGGCCGGGCCCGGCCGCCCGGTCCGGTGTGCCGGGAGGCCGCTCCGGACGTTCCGCCGCACGCTGCGGCCCGTTCTCCGGGCCGCTCCCCCTCCGGCGGGCGGCGCCGGTACGGGGCGCTGCCGGGTCCGGCCCGGGGCGGCGGTGTACGGGCGCGGGTACCGGGGAGGCGTGCCCGGGGAGGGCGGGCGCGGGCGCGGGCAGCCGCCGCGCGCCGGACACGACGAAGGAGGCATGCCGTGCATCTCGTGCGCGATGCGATGACGACCCGGCTGGTCACCGTTCCGCCCTACACCTCGCTCACCGACGTGGCCGCCTGCATGCGCGACGCCGACGTCGGCTGCGTCCTGGTGACCTCCGACGGTGTCCTGCACGGCGTGGTCACCGATCGCGACATCACCGTCCGCATCACCGCCGAGGGCCTGATCGCGGGCAGCGCCACCGCGCACCAGGCGGCCTCCGGATCCCTGGTGACCGTCGGACCGGACGCCACCGTGTGCGAGGCGGCCGAGCTGATGTGCGCCCACGCCCTGCACCGCCTCCCCGTCGTCGACGGGGAGGGCCGCCCGGTGGGCCTGATCTCCCTGGGGGACATCGCCGGCACCCCCCACGCCCAGGAGGTGCTCGTCGCCCTCGGCCGGGCCCAGGCCAACCACTGAGGCGCCGCCCGGACCCCGCACCCTCCCCCCTGCGGACCGGGCAGGGGCCGGCCGGTGCGCGCCTGCGGGCCGCGCCGGCCGGGAGCCGGAGGGGCGGCGACGGCGGCGCCCCGGCCGCGGAGTCCCCGACACCGGCTGCCGTCCGCACCGGACCCCGCGCAGGCGCCGTGCGCGGGGCGTCCCCCACGCCCCTTCGGGACCCCGCCGTCCGCTTCAGGCCCCCGTCCCGGAGAGCCTCATCGTGTGCAGGGCGATGTACAGCTCGGCACAGGACCCCGCTGCCGCCGTGCTGCGCCCGGTGAGCTCGCCGATGCGGTTGAGCCGGTACAGCACGGTGTTGCGGTGGCAGTGCAGGCGCTCGGCGGCCCTGGCGGTCGAGCCTCCCTCGGCGAACCACGCGTCCAGGGTGCCCAGCAGGGCCGCCCGCTCCCCGGCCGGCAGTCCGAGGAGCGGGCCCAGGACCGTGCGCGCCACCTCGGCCGCGGTGTCGGGGGAGGCCGCGGCCAGCAGTCCCACGGGGGAGGTGCCGTACACGTGGGTCCCGCTGGTGCCGGGGGGGATGCAGTGGGCCGCGAGCCGCGCCTGCCGGCGCGCGGTCGGGGCCTGGGCCGGGGACGTGAACGGCCGGCTGATGCCGATGCGCCCCCGGGCGGCCGCGTCGAGGTGCCCGTGGGCCGGCGTGACCGCCTGGTCGCCCGGCAGCGCGAGCAGTCCCACCTGGGCGTCCATCTGCTGGATCCATCCGGAGCCGATGCCGGCGCCGCGCAGCCGGTCCTCGACGCCGGGCAGGGGGTCGGCGCCGCCGACGCCCTCCGAGAGGACCACGAGGAACGGCCCGCCCAGGTCGAGCTGCATCGCCCGGAGGATGTCCCAGGCGCCGACGCCGCTCTCGGCGGTGCCGTCGAGCAGGGTCGCCAGCATCAGGCTCCGCGCGGCGACGTCGCGGCCGACCCGCTCCTGCACCGTCGCCTGGTAGGACTCGGCAGCCGCGCTGGAGCACTGGTCGATCACCGTCCACACCTCGGAGGCCTTGTGCAGGAGGACGGCGGAGCGGCCCTCGTCGAGGGCGAGGTCCAGGAGCCGGTCCCAGATGAAGCGTCCGGTCAGCCGGTAGACCTGGAGCAGGGCCTCCAGGGGGATGCCCTGCCGTGCCTTCGCGCGGCCCGCCCTCCGCGGGGCGTCCAGGATTACGGGGAACTCCCCGCGGAGGGCCCCCAGAACGGCCCGGAGGTTGTCGAGCGTCGCGCCGTGCAGTTCCTCCCGGTCGGGGGACGCGTCCTTCGGGAAGGGCCGGTCCCGGTCGAGCAGCTGGGCGGTCAGCTCCGCCGCGAGCGCGTCCACCCCGGCCAGCAGACGGTCGACCAGTGACGTGATGCACGCGCCCCCGTCCGCGTCGTCGTGCAGGCGTCCTCCCATGTCCACCAGGGTACTTTCACCGCTATTGTGCCGCTGCACAGGGATATGGACCGCTTTCCCGCCGGGTGCCTATGGCCCGTCCGCTCCTCACCGGTGACGCTTTTACCTGCACCACCCCACGCGTCACGGCAACACGAGGAGACCAGGATGAGCGCTTTCGACTACGTCATTGTCGGAGCAGGGTCAGCGGGATGCGTGCTCGCGGCAAGGCTGACCGAGGACCCGGGCGTGCGCGTCGCGCTGATCGAGGCGGGCGGCCCGGACACCGCCCAGGAGATCCACGTGCCCGCCGCGTTCAGCCAGCTCTTCAAGACCGCACTCGACTGGGACCTGGACTCGGAGCCGGAGCCGGGCCTCGACGGCCGGCGCATGTACCTGCCCCGCGGGAAGGTGTTCGGCGGATCCAGTTCGATGAACGCCATGATCTACATGCGGGGGAACCGGGCCGACTACGACGGCTGGGCCCGGGCCGGCGCCGAGGGCTGGTCCTACGACGACGTGCTCCCGTACTTCAGGCGCGCCGAGGACAACGAGCGGGGCGAGAACGTCTTCCACGGTGCGGGAGGGCCGCTGGCCGTCAGCGACAGCAGGTCGGACCACCCGTTGACGAAGGCGTTCGTGGAGGCCGGCGTGGAGGCCGGCCACGCCCGCAACGACGACTTCAACGGCGAGACCCAGTTCGGTGTCGGCCCCTTCCAGGTCACACAGCGGGACGGGATGCGCTGCAGCGCGGCGGTGGCCTACCTGCGCGGTGCCCTGGACCGTCCGAACCTCACGGTCCTGGCGGGCACCACGGCCCACCGGGTGGTGCTGGAGAAGGGACGCGCCGTCGGCGTGGAGGTGGCCTATGCGGACGGGGCCGTCGAGGTGGTCCGCGCCGAGCGGGAGGTGGTCCTCTCCGCCGGGGCCTACGAGTCCCCGAAGCTGCTGATGCTCTCCGGCATCGGCCCCGCGGCCTCGCTCGGACCCCTCGGCGTCGAGGTGGCCGCCGACCTCCCGGTGGGACAGGGCCTCGAGGACCACTTCTTCGCACCGCTGAACTACCGCACCGACGTCGAGACGCTGATGACGGCGGCCAGCGCGGAGAACCTGGCCCTCTTCCAGAACGAGGCGCGCGGACCGCTCACCTCCAACGTCGGCGAGGCGGGCGGGTTCATGGCCACGCGTCCCGGCCTGGAGGCCCCCGACGTGCAGCTGCTCATGTCGCCGGTCCTGTTCCACCAGGAGGCGCTGGGCGCGATCTCCGAGCACGGGATGGCCTTCGGCCCCTGCGTCCTGCACCCCACCAGCCGGGGCGAGGTCACGCTGCGGTCGCTGCGCCCGGACGCCGCACCGCGGATCACGCACCGTTACCTGACCACGCGTCAGGACCAGGAGGCGATGGTCGCCGGTGTCCGCATCGCTCTGGACATCGCGGCCCAGAAGGCGGTGCAGGCGGTCGTCACCGGACCGTTCGACGTCCCCGCCTCCTCGTCCGACGAGGACATCCTCGCCTGGGCCCGCAGGGCCGGGATGACGCTCTTCCACCCGACGTCGACCTGCGCCATCGGCTCCGTCGTCGACTCCGACCTGCGGGTCCTCGGGGTGGCCGGGCTGCGGGTCGTGGACGCCTCCGTGTTCCCCGCCATCCCCGGGGGGAACACCAACGCGCCCACCATCATGGTCGCCGAGAGGGCCGCGGACCTCATGAAGGCCGCCGCCTGAGGTCCTCCCCGCACCCGGCGGTGACGGCTCCCTGACTCCGCGGGGGAGGGCTCCGCCGGGTGAACGGGCCGCGGCCCCTTGACGACCCGGCGGCTCCGCCGCGCGTTCCGCTCTCATGGGGAACCCTTCATGCACCCCTCCGCACACCCTTCCTCTCCGGTGCCGCGTGACCGTGCGCACCGCCTGACGTCCGGTGCGGACGCCCGGGGCGGGCAGGCGGGGGCGGGCAGGCGGGGCGGCGGGGCGGCGGGTGGTGCGGTCGGCGGCCCGGGTGGGGTGCCGGTGCGGCCCCCGGCTCGCAGCGCATCCAGCCGGCCCCCCGGTCGGCGCCGATGAACAGCCCCCCGCCCGAGGTGGGGAGGGGGACGCCGTCGGCGACGACCGCGGTGCGGCCGAGGCGCTGCGCCAGCCGGCGGCCGGGGCGCCCTGGCGCGGCGTGCGGCCGAACACGACGCGGTACTCCCGCGGATCGTCCGGAAGCGCCCGGACCACCGCCTCCAGCACGTCCTCCGGACCCTCGGGCAGGTCGACGACCACCACGGAGCGCGCGGGGTCGGCGGCGAGTCCGGCGGCGAAGACCCAGGCCTGGCGGTCCTGGGCGCCGGGCGGACGCAGCAGCCACGCCCGCCCCGCGCGCTGCCGCACCAGCTCTGCCCCGCCCCCCTCCGCGAGCCGCCCGAGGTCGGGGGTCTCTCCGGTCAGCGAGGTCAATGCGCGGTGTCCGTCTGCCAGATGACCGTGCTCCCGCTCTGGATGACGACGTTGCCGTCGCTCCTCAGCACGAGCACGGCGCCGTTGTGTCCCGGGGTGCCGGACGACCACGCCGTACCGCCGTCGGCCCGGTAGACCACGAGGTTCCCGTCGTCCTGGAAGACGGCCTTCCGGCCGGTCCCGGCGGTGCCCGCGGACCAGCGGTTCCTCCCGCTCTCGTCGATCACGACCAGGTCGCCGTCGGACCGCATGGCGAGGGTGGTGCGGTCGGACCGCGCGGACTGGCCCGCCTCCAGCACGGACGTCGCCGTGAGGGTCAGGCTCGTCCAGTGGTGCGTGGGCGTCGGGGATGCGGTCGCAGGACTGACGGCGGTCCTCGTCGGCGTCGCCCTCGGGACCGCGGTCCTGGTGGGCGTCCCCCCGGCGGTCGTACCCGGGGTGGTCGGGGCCGGCGGGGCCGACGGGCCCGCCGGGGAGGCCGGTGCGAAGAACCGCTGCCCGGGCAGCGGCTGGTTCCAGAGCGCGCCGGCCTCCGGGCGGGACTCCTCGGCTGCGGGCTCGGAGCCCCGGCTTCCGGACGGGGGGCAGCCTCCTCCGACGGGCGGTCCTGCGGATCGTCCGTACGGCTGCTTCTCATCTGCCTTCTCCGTGTTCACGCAGGGCGGGGAGCTCGCCTCACCAGGGCGCTGGCGCCGATGACACGAACCGGTGGCCCGCGGAACCGGAGGTGCATGCCTCGGGGCCCGGTCCTGGCACTTTCTGACACGTACGCTGCCCGGACGGTTCTTCCGGCCGGTGCGGGACGTCGCGGCCGGTCCGGCCGAGGCAGCCCGCGGTTCGGGCCCGCTGCCGGGCAGCGGCTTGCGGACCCGCCGCCGGTGGGCAGGGGGACGTTGCGCCCGGCCGGGCGGCGGCCGGACCTCCCGTCACCGGGCCCGAGGGCGCCCCTCGGGCCCGGTGACACCTCCCCCCGAGGTCATCCGGCCGGCAGGGGACGGCAGTCGCCGGGCCCGGAGGCCGGCGGCCCTTGTGCAGGACCGCGAGGAACATGACGGGAGGAGAGGGGCGTCCCGTTCGCAGGCCCGTGGGTCCCGGGCTGTCGCGGCCCTCGGCTCCCGCGGTCCACGGCGGCCGCCCGGGGTGTCCGGGACGGTCCGTTTAGACGGCGCCCTGGACCTGTCGGCGCGCCGGTGCGGCCTGCGGGGCGGGGCCCGCGGCGGGGCGTCCCGGGCGGTGCGTCCAGACCAGCAGCGCCGCGCCGGCGGCGACCCACAGGAGGAGGACGGTCAGCGGCCGGGCGATGTCGCGCCCGTCGAAGTAGGCGCTCGCGCGGGCCAGCTCGATGAACTGGCCGAAGGGCAGGACGTCGTGCAGCCACCGCAGCGGGGTCGGCATCATGTCGGCGTTCACCGTGGCGCCCGAGGTCGGGATGCCCAGGATCAGCACGAAGGTCATCGCCACGGGCATGAAGTACTGCTTGACCAGGCGTGCGACGCCGGTGGTCAGCCAGCCGATGGCCTGGGTGAGCAGGAAGCCGTACAGCAGCAGCCAGCCGTCGGCGGGGACGACGTCGCGGCCGGCGGCCACGGCGAAGGTCACCGCGGAGGCGAAGGCGCCGGTGGCCGCCAGGGTGGCCGCCTTGTTGCGCAGCGGCCACATGGCCAGCTGGAGGAGGACGATCGAGGTGATCATGCCGACGAGCAGGAGCGGCAGTGCGTAGAAGAAGATGCCGACGCCCGAGGCGTCACCGGAGGACTTCGGGACGAGGTCGACGATGTGGGCCGGGTGCAGCACGGCGGCGAGGAAGTTGGCCCGGGGGCCGCTGGCGGCCGAGCTGACGTACATGGTGTTCGTGGCCGAGTCGAACGCCCCGGCGAGGTGGTCCGCGGCGACGCCGGCCGGGTTGGCGACCCGCTCGGTGACCAGCCCGGCCGGCAGGTGCGCGGGTGCGGCGCTCAGGATGCCCAGTCGCACGTCGTGCGGCTGCGGGTGGCCGAAGGTGAAGAGGTAGAGCACGGACATGGCTGCGACGAAGAAGAACGGGAACCACAGCAGCGACAGCGCGTGGGCGCGCGTCGGCCGCGGTGCGGCGGGGTGCATCACGGTGTAGTCCAAAGAACGGGGGGAGATCTGAAGGGAGATCCGGCCGAGGGCCCTGGGGCGTATCTGTCGTGGCCGGGGTCGGCGCTGCAGGACGGCGGTCCGTCGGCTCCCGCACCACGGCGGGAGGGAAGCGGTCGCCCACGCTTACTGTCCAACTGGACATTAGCCTAGCCTGCTCCTGGCCACAGGTACATTGGGCCCATGACGCCACCCGCCCCGCAGGTCGCCCACAAGCGCAAGCGGACCCGTGACCCGGAGGGCAAGCGGGCCGCCATCATCGCGGCGGCCCGCGCCGTCTTCGCCGAGCGCGGGTTCGCCCGCGCGACCATCCGGGAGATCGCCCAGCGCGCAGGGGTCACCCACGGACTGGTCGTGATGCACTTCACGACCAAGGAGCGGCTGTTCGTCGCGGCCGTGCCGGGGCCTCGGGACCTGGCCGACAGCGTCGCCGGCGACCTCGAGGGCCTCCCCGGGCGTGTGGCCCGCGCGTTCGTCGCCCGGATGGAGTCCGCCGACCGGGCGGACCCCTTCATTGCCCTGGTCCGCGCGGCCGCCGACCAGGAGGCCGCCAAAGCGCTGCTGCACGCCATGCGCACCGAGAGCGTCGCCGCCTACCAGGAGCTGCTCACCGGCCCGGACGTCGACGTCCGGGTCGACATGGTGGGGTCCTTCCTCGTCGGCGTCACCCTCAGCCGGTACGTGCTGGCCGACGGGCCACTGGCCGCGCTGACGCCGGAGGAGTTCACCGGCCTCCTCACCGACGGGCTGCGCGGGATCCTGTTCGGCGCCCCCTAGCGTTCCGGCAGCGTTTCGCCGTCCGGCCTGTCGGAGGCGTCGCAGGGAGCGCAGTGGATCGGCGACAGTGTGCGCCGGCCGCCTGCCGCCGGCCTGTCACCGGCGCGGCCCTCTGCCGGAGCCGCCGCACCCGGTGAGCACCGGAGCCGCCCGCGTCCGCCAGGTCGGGCGCTCCGCCCGGCCAGGGCGGTGGCCGGACCTCTCGTCAGCGTCTCCGGCGGCACCCCTCGGGCCCGGTGGCAGCACCCCCCAGGCCATCCGATCGACAGGGGGCACCAGCCGTGCCGGGCCCGGAGGCCGGCGGCCCTTGTGCAGGACTGCGAAAAACATGGCGGGGCTCCCCGGCGCCCGCCCGCTCCCGGGTTCCGACGCCGTACCTCGGGGTGCGGGGAGGCCGGACGGAATAACCGGCGCCCCGCGGGCGTCCGGAACACCGGACGGGAAAGCCGCCGCCGACCGGCCGAAGCCGCGGCCGACGGGCGGGGCTCCTGGTCCGGAGGCCGCCGGGGACGCACCTCGGAGGCCGCACCCGACATGGAGGAGGACCCGATGTCCGACCAGCCGACCGCAGAGGCGACGTGCACCCCCGGTGCCCCCCACGTCCTGCTCGCCCCGGTGGGCGAGGGGCCGACGGCGGACTGCGGGATCTGCGGCGAGCCGACCTTCCACCCGTCGTCGACGGAGGGCGTCGTCCACTGTCCGACCTGTGCGTGGCAGCAGGCGGGGCGCTACTACTGCACGTGATGCAGGGCACCGCCGCCGCAGAGGCGGCGTCCAGCCGGGGGTCGGCCCCCGGGGGGACGGCGCCGGGTCCTCGGGGTCTCCCGCTCCGGCCTCCGCCGGCCGCAGGCCGGCGCCCCGCCCCGCACCCCGCCCGCCCCGCACCCCTGGGGACGGCCGGTACGGGCACCCGCCTTCCCCCTCCGGCCTTGCCCGGCCGCCGGAAACGGCGAAGGATGACTCCGTACCGGACCCGGGCGGGCGGGCGGTCGACGCGAGCGCGGCCGTGCGGGACGGGGCCGCGGCCGGACCCGGTCCCGCGGACCGCGCCGCCGGGCTCCACGCGGCCCGAACCGGGCTGAACCCCCGGTGCCCGGGGGAGCCGTCCCCGCCGGGGACGCACCCGTGGACACGGCGGGCGCGGAGGACTCCCCGGGGCTTCCCCGAGGGGTGGTGCGGCCGGATTCCCTGGAGGAGGCGCGTGCGCAGACGGAGAGGTCCGGAACCGGACGGTCCGCCGCCGGGGAGACCGTTGGGGGCACGTTGACCGGACGGCGCGACGTCCTTGCGGAGTTCCTGGGCACCGCACTGCTGCTCACCTGCGGCCTCAGCGCGATCGTCGTGGACTTCTCACCCGGGTCGCCGATGGCCGGCCTCGTCCCGGACGAGTGGCTCCGGAGGCTCCTGACATCGCTGCTGTTCTCCGCCTCGGCGACGGCGATCATCTACTCGCCGATCGGCCGCGTCAGCGGCGGGCACATCAATCCCGCCGTGACCCTGGCGTTCTTCCGGCTGGGGAAACTCACGCCCCGGAGTGCCGGTGCATACGTCCTCGCGCAGCTCTGCGGGGCTGCCGTGGGCACGGCGGTGGTGCTGCTCGCCTGGGGCCGTCGGGCGGAGGAGGTGCGCTTCGGCGCCACCCTTCCGGGCCGCGCCGGGACCTGGCCGGCCCTGGGGGTCGAGACGGCTGCGACCTTCCTGTTCGTCGCCCTCGTCCTGGCCTTCACCTCCAGGCCGGGGATCGCGCACCTCACGGCTGCCGCGGCAGGCCTGTTCGGGATGTTCCTGACGTTCTTCGCGTTCCCCGTCTCGGGGGCCGGCCTGAACCCCGCCCGCAGCTTCGGCCCCGCCCTGGTCGGGGACGTGTGGACCGTGCTGTGGATCTACTTCGCCGGTCCTCTCCTCGGGGCCCTGGCTGCTTCGGCCCTCTTCCGTGACCGCGTCGTCCCCTGCGGCAAGCTCATGCACGACCCGCGCTACCGGTGCCGTTTCAAGAACTGCATGTACGACCGGAGCGCCGGAGCCGGGCCCCCCGCGCACCCGGGGGAGCCGTGACCGCGGCCGTCGGGCCGGGTGCGACCACCGTCGGGCCGGCGGTGCCGAGGGAGGCCTTGAGGCCGAAGGCGATCACGGGAAGCAGACCGATGGCAGGAGCTTCGCCGGAAGGGTCGCTCATGCCCCCTCCTGCGGGAGTGCGGGGCTGCTGAGCCCCGCCGTGCCGGCAGGAGGGTTCCGCCCCCGCGAAGGAGGAGCCGGAGGCGGGCGGCGGCCGTGGGGGCGCGGCCCGGGTGGCACAGGCGTCCGACCGTGGGGGCCTCCGATTCGCGAACCCCGCAGGAGGATGTAACAATAGGCATTACATCGACGGTCCGCAGCCGGTTCCACGGCGGCGGGGCACCCTCCAGGGCATGTGGCGCGCGCGTATCGGGCGTGCGCACGGCGGGCAGGGGTGAGCGTCGCGCATTTTCTACAGATTACTACAAAACACTCCCTCCTCCCGAGGGCCCGCGTGCGGGCCCAGGGGGAGGGATGCGCCCGCCGGAAGATGTAACGAAAATTGTTCCTTCCGCCGGGGCGGCCCCCACCTATCGCGACTTGGAGCACCACCATGGGACAGCTTGACGGCAAGACGGCCATCGTCACCGGCGGCACCAGCGGCATCGGCCTGGCCACCGCGCAGCGCTTCGCCGCCGAGGGCGCGCACGTGTTCGTCACCGGCCGCCGCCAGGAGGCGCTGGACGCCGCCGTCGCGCAGATCGGCCCGCGCGCCACCGGCGTCCGCAGCGACGTGGCCGACCCGGCCGACCTCGACCGGCTCTACGCGGCCGTCGCCGAGCAGGGGCGCCGCATCGACGTCCTCTTCGCGAACGCGGGCGGCGGTGAGTTCTCCACCCTGGAGCAGGTCACCGAGAAGCACTTCGACGAGACCTTCGGCACCAACGTCCGCGGCATGCTCTTCACCGTCCAGAAGGCGCTGCCGCTGCTGAACGACGGTGCCTCGGTGATCCTCGCCGGGTCCACCGCCGCCACCTCGGGCGCCGAGGCCTTCGGCGTCTACGCCGCCTCCAAGGCCGCCATCCGCTCCTTCTCCCGCACCTGGGCCAACGAGCTCAAGGGCCGCGGGATCCGCGTGAACACCCTCGTCCCCGGTCCCATCAACACCCCCGGCAACGCCGGCCTGGCCCCCAGTGCCGAGGAGGCCGCCAAGCTGCACGCCTTCTTCGCCAGCCAGGTGCCCCTGGGTCGCATGGGCCGCCCCGAGGAGGCCGCCGCCGCGGCGCTCTTCCTGGCCTCCGACCAGAGCAGCTTCGTCACCGGCACCGAGCTCTTCGTCGACGGTGGCCTCAACCAGGTCTGACGCGGCGGCGGGCCTCCCCGTCGCACGCAGGGCCCCCGCCCGGGAGCGGGGGCCCCGGGGGCCGGTCGGGCGGACGTCGTCTGCGTCGACCGGCCCCTTCCTTCATCGCCGCCGCCGGCGTGAGGCCGGCGTGACGGCAGGACCGGGCAGGACGCCACACGCAGACGGGACTTCTGCTGTGGGCGTGGTGCGGACGGGAATCCGGAGCATCGAATTTCTCGACCCCGAGTACTCCGCGGTGACCCGCGGGCCGGCTCCGCGGGGGAGTCCTGCCGCAGCCCCGGGCCTCCCGCCGGGCGTCGGGTGCGGCAGTCGGGCCGGACGCCCCCGGGGCGTCCGGGAGACGGCGGTCGTCCGTGCCGGCCCGGGCCGTCCGGCGCGGGGCCGGTGCGCCTACCGCTGCTGGGCGAGGACGCTCCGCAGCACCTCGGCGACCGTGGTGCGGGAGAGCTCCTCCTCCATCTGCTCCTCCAGGCCGCTGTAGACGCGCTGCAGGGCGGGCTGTATGCCGAAGCCGATCGGACAGTCGGCGTTCGGCGTCGTGTAGTGCATCCCGAACAGTCCTCCGCCCCCCACGGCCCGGTACACCTCGCGCAGGGTGATCTCCTCGGGCTCCCGTGCCAGGGTCCAGCCGGCGCCGGCCCCCCGCTTGGACTGCACCAGTCCCGCCCTGCGCAGGTCGCCGAGGCACCGGCGGATCACCACGGGGTTGGTGTTGACGCTCCCCGCGATACGCTCCGAGGTGGCGACCTCGTTGTCGTGCCGGTCCAGGGACATCCAGGTCAGCACGTGGACGGCAATCGTCATCCTGCTGTTCGCGCCCATCTGGGACCTCCTCGTCCGGCCGGCGGGGCCGCTGGGGCGGGCCGGCCTCCGACCCGTCTGCGTCTCGGATCAATCGTAACATTCTATGTTACATCGTGGACCGCTCCCGACGCCACCGGGGGCGCGGGCCCCTCCGCCCCCGCGCCGGTGCGCCGTGCCCCGGGCCGTCACTCCCGGCGCCGACTCCGGGAAGCCGCCCCGGGGCCGTGTGCTGCGGGCTCCTTGCTCCCGGGGCCGGCCACGGGTGTCCGTCGGGACACGGTCCCGTTCCGGGTGGGAGGATGGAGGCGGACCCCGGGGCGGCCGTCCGAGGACGGGGTGCGGGAGGGGCGCCGCAGTGCCCGGCGCAGCCCGATCCGCGCGACAACCGGAGGCCCTTCGATGACCAGCCCCCCAGATGTCCGGGAGCGTCCCGGAACCGTCCACGGGCGGCTGCCGTGACGGACGGCCTGCCCCCTCCCGCGGAGGGCTACCACGGCGGTGAGCTCTCCGCCCAGGAGCGTGCGGGGTTCCGGCCGTCCGCCGCGCGCATGCTCCCCATGGTCGCCCCCGCCCTCCCGCGCGCGGCCGCCGGATTCCTGGCGGCGCAGCGCGTGCTGTTCGTCGGGGCGGCCGACGCCGAGGGGCGGGTGTGGGCCTCCGTCCTCCACGGGGATCCGGGGTTCCTGCGCGTCCGCGACCCGGGCACGCTGGAGATCGCGGCCCTCCCCGCCGCCGTCGACCCCCTCGCCGTCACGCTGCGGTCCCCCGCCCGCACGGGGACCCTGGCGATCGACTTCCGGGCCCGGCGCCGCTTCCGCATGAACGGCCGTACGGCGCCCGCGGGCCACGGCCTGCTGCTCGACGTCGACCAGGCGTACGGGAACTGCCCGCGGTACATCCAGAGCAGGACGCCGGGGGAGGCCCCGCCGGGCGCGCCGGCGCGCCTGCTCTCCGCAGGCGACGCCCTCGACGAGGGGCAGCGGAGACTGGTCGCGACCGCGGACACCTTCCTCGTCGCCTCGGTCTCCGCCGACGGTGACGCCGACGTCTCGCACCGGGGCGGCAACCCGGGGTTCGTGCGGGTGGAGGCGCCGGACCGGCTCAGCTGGCCGGACTACGACGGCAACACCATGCTGATGACCCTCGGCAACCTCACGGCGCATCCGGCGGCGGGGCTCCTCTTCGTCGACTGGCGGTCCGGGACCGCACTGCACCTGACCGGGACGGCCACCGTCGACTGGGACCCCGAGGCGGCGGCGGGAGTCCCGGGGGCGCAGCGGATCGTCCGTTTCGCGATCTCCCGGGCGGTGCAGGTCGACCACCCGGAGGCCCCGTCGTGGTCGCCTCCGCACTTCTCCCGTTTCAACCCGCCCGTGGCGGACCGTGCCGGGTGACCCCGGCACGGTCCGCCCGCGTGCGCCCTCCCCGGGGAGGCGGGCGGCCCGACTTGCGGCCTGCGGTCCGGGAGCCGATGGTGGGAACCACCGCGTCCCCGCCGCCCCCGACGGCGTGCCGCCGACGCGGTCCACCGTCGGGCCGAGGGCCCTCCACCGAGCCGCAGCCGGCGGGACGACGACGCCGGGCCCCGCGCGGCCACCGGCCGGGACGCCCGCCTCCGCCCCACCGAGCGAGGGACCATGAGCCACCTCACCACCCGTTACAGGACAGCCGTCGTCGACGGCCTCGAGGTCTTCTACCGCGAGGCCGGCGACCCTGCGAACCCCACCCTGCTGCTGCTGCACGGGTTCCCCTCCAGCTCCCACATGTTCCGCAACCTGATCACCGCCCTGGCCGACCGCTACCACCTGGTCGCCCCCGACCACATCGGCTTCGGGCAGTCCGCGATGCCCACGGTCTCGGAGTTCGCGTACAGCTTCGACAACCTGACCAGGATCACCGAGGGACTCGTCGAGCAGCTCGGACTCGAGCGGTTCGCCCTCTACATCCACGACTACGGAGCCCCGATCGGCCTGCGGATCGCCTCCCGGAACCCCGAACGCGTGACGGCGCTCGTCACCCAGAGCGGCAACGCCTACGTCGAGGGCTTCACGCCCTTCTGGGACGTGCTGTTCGCCCACGCGAAGGACCGCGCGGCCAACGAGGCGGAGGTCCGGAAGCTCTTCACCCTCGAGGCGACGAAGTGGCAGTACACCCACGGCGTGCCCGCGGACCGCCTGGAGCTGATCGCCCCGGAGGCGTGGCTGCTCGACCAGGCGGGACTCGACCGCCCCGGCAACGACGCCGTCCAGCTGCAGCTCTTCTGGGACTACCAGTTCAACCTGGACGGCTACCCCGCCTTCCAGGAGTACTTCAGGACCCACCGGCCGCCGCTGCTCGTCACCTGGGGCAGGAACGACGAGATCTTCGGCGCCGCCGGGGCCGAGGCGTACCGGCGGGACCTGCCCGACGGCGAGTTCCACCTGCTCGACGCAGGGCACTTCGCCCTGGAGACGCACCTCGAGGAGATCAGCCAGTACATCCGGGCGTTCATGGAGCGCCTTCCGTAGGAGGGGAACCCCCTGGGCCGGCACCGCCCGGACGTGCTCCGCCACCCGGTGCCGGCCCCCGCACACCGTCACGGAAGGCGAGGTGGCGTCGCATGGCGTCGGTGGACCCCGAACGTTCGGAGTGGGACGTCGTCGTCCTGGGGGGTGGTGCCGCGGGGGAGAACGCGGCCCAGTACGCGACGCAGTGGTCCGGCATGGAGGCGGTGATCGTCGAGGACGCGCTGCTCGGCGGCGAGTGCTCCTACTGGGCGTGCATGCCCAGCAAGGGGCTGCTGCGCCCGGTGGAGGTGCTGGAGTCCGCCCGCCACGTGCCGGGGGTCTCCTCCCTGGTCGCGGGCGCCCGCCTCGACGTGCCGGCCGTGCTGGCCCGGCGCGACGCCATCGTGAACGGCCTGTCGGACGCCTCGCAGGTGCAGTGGGCCCTCGGCGCCGGCATCGACGTGGTCCGCGGGTACGGACGGCTGACCGGTGAGCGCACGGTGTCCGTGACCACCGGCACGGGAAGGACCCGTACCCTGACCGCCCGCCGTGCGGTGGTGGTCGCCAACGGCTCCGCACCCGCGGTCCCGAACATCGTGGGCCTGTCCGAGGCGCGGCCGTGGACCTCGGCCGACGCCACCACCATGCGTGAGGTGCCGGAACGCCTCCTCGTCCTGGGAGGCGGGGTCGTGGCCTGCGAGGCGGCGACCTGGATGCGCGGCCTCGGGGCCGAGGTCACGCTGCTGTACCGCGCGCGGCTGCTGTCGAAGAACGAGCCCTTCGCCGGGCGCCTCGTCGCCGACGGCCTGCGGGCCGCCGGGGTGCGGCTGCGCCCCGGCTGCATCCCGGTCCGGGTCGACCGCGCCGACGCGCGGGACACCGGTGTGGGCGCCCTCCACGGGGGCGAGGTCACCGTCACGCTCGACGACGGCACGGTGCTGCGGGCCGACGAGATCCTCGTCGCCACCGGCAGGCGGCCCCTCACGGGGGATCTCGGGCTGTCCTCGGTCGGACTCCCGGACGGCGGCTGGCTGGAGGTCGACGACCACCAGACCGTCACCGCGGTCCCGGGGGAGTGGCTCTACGCCGTCGGGGACGCCTGCGGCCGCTCCCTGCTGACGCACATGGGCAAGTACCAGGCGCGGGTGGCGGGCGAGGTGATCGCCGCGCGGGCCGCGGGCCTGCAGCCGCCCGACGACCGCACGGGCCCGTTCAGCTCCTACGAGGGGCACCGCGCCGTGCCGCAGGTGGTCTTCACCGTCCCCGAGGTCGGGTCGGTCGGGATGACCGAGCACGAGGCGGCCGCCGCCGGACTCGACGTCGAGACCGTCGAGTACGACATGGCCGCCCTCGCCGGCACCTTCGTCATGCGCGAGGACTACCGGGGCCGCGCCAAGCTGGTCGTCGACGCGGCCTCGGACGTCCTGCTGGGGGCGACCTTCGCCGGTTCGGGCGTCTCGGAGCTCGTGCACTCGGCGACGACGGCCGTCGTGGCGCGCATGACCACGGCGCAGCTGTGGCACGCCGTCCCCGGCTACCCGACCGCGAGCGAGGTCTGGCTCCGCCTCCTGGAGGGGCTCTCCGCCCGGCGCCACGCGCGCTGACGGCGGGCCGGGGTTCGCAGGACCCGGATGCGGGCCGTGCCGGACCGGCTCGCCCCGCCGCTGTGCGGGGGACAGGGGCGCCGGCCGGGCGCTGATCCGTTGGGGTGTTGTCCGAAGGCGGCGCCCCCGCCTTCGGCCGCGGGACCGCCGCGGCGGGCTAGCGTGACGGCGCCGCGGGCGCACCAGCCGTCCGACGCGCTGCGCCGCGGGAGCGCGGGCGCCCCGGCGGACCCCAGCGAGCAAGCAGCAAGGAAGGCCCGACATGTCCAACCACTTCACCGGCCTCAGCCTCGGACCGCCGCTCGACGACCAGCGCCTCGACCTGTGCGACCTGTACGCCTTCCAGGCCCCCGGTGATCCGGAGCGGACCGTCGTCATCCTCAACGCCAACCCCAACGCGGACGCCCTCCACCCCGACGCCGTGTACCGCCTGAACATCGACAACGACGGCGACGACCTGACCGACATCGCCTTCAGCTGGGTCTTCGACCCGCCGTCGGCCGACGGCTCGCAGACCTACAGCGTCCACATGGCGACCGGTGAGGAGTCCCGCCGGCCGGAGGCGGTCGGCACCAGGATCGTGTCGGGCGCCGCCGTCTCCTTCGGGCCCCGGGCCAACGTGGTCACCAGCGGCGACTACCAGGTGGCCGCGGGCAGCCGCAGCGACGCCTTCTTCTTCGACTTCGACGGGATCAAGAACCTGTTCGACACCAGCGGCAACCGGAACTTCACCGCCCCCCACCTGGGCGGGAAGTCCCCGTGGACGGGCGTCGACTCCAACAGCACGGCCAATGTCTTCTCCATGGCCGTCGAGCTGCCGACCGCCGAGCTGGCGCCCAGCCCCGAACTGCGCATCTGGGGCCGGTGCAGCGTCCTGCGCGACGGTGAGCTCGTCCACGCGGACCGGGCCGGGCATCCCTCGATGAGCAGCTTCTTCAACACCGACGACACCAAGGAGGAGTACAACGCCGGCGAGCCGGCCGGCGACCGGGCCAGGTGGACGGACCAGTTCGTCCACCTGCTGGGCCACACCGGCGGCTACACGCGCGAGGAGGCGATCGCCGCGATCGACGAGCACGGCCTCCTCCCGGACGTGCTGCACTTCGACCCGTCGAAGCCCGCCGCCTACCCCAACGGCAGGACGTTCACGGAGGACGTCATCGACGTCCGTGTCGCGTTCCTCACCAAGAACGAGGCGCCGCCCACCGGCCTGACGCCGCACACCGACACCCTGGACCACTTCCCGTACCTCGGCGACCCCCACCCGGCAGGCGCCTCCTGACGCCGGCCCCTCGGGGGAGCCTTCCCGGGCGGCCGCCCGGCTGCCGGGGAAGGGACGGCGACCGCTGCAGGCGCCGTTCCGACCGGATCGGCGGGTCCTCGCGCAGCGGTCGGCCGGGGCGTCCGACGCCCCGGCCGACCGCGGTGTGGTACCGGTGCGGCCTGGTCCGCGGCCCGGAGCCGGCGGCTGCTACCGGGCCAGGCCGATGACCAGCCACATGAACGCCGTTCCCGCGACGGTGAGCAGCAGGGTGGGGCGGGAGGGGTGCGGAGTGTGCGCCTCCGGCAGGATGTCCGAGGTCGCCAGGTAGAGGAGGAACCCCGCGAAGAAGGCGAGGTACAGGCCGAGGATCCGTTCCGGGATGGCGAAGGCCAGCGTCACCGCCGCGCCCGCCATGGGCGCGATCGCGTCGGCGCCCACCAGGGCCAGGCCGCGCCGGCGGTTGTTCCCGTAGAGCTGCATGATGGTGTAGGTGTTGAAGCCGTCGGCGAAGTCGTGGGAGATCACGGCGACCGCCACCACGGTTCCGGTGGTACCGCCCGCCTGGGACGCCGCCCCGATGGCGAAGCCGTCCATGAAGCTGTGACCGACCAGCGCTCCGGCGGCACCGATCCCGAGGCCCTGGGCCCGGTTCGGGGAGCCGTGGGAGTGGTGGGAATGGTGGTGCGGTACCGCCCCGGGATGCTCGTGCGGGCGGTACTCGTCCTCGTGCGCGCGGTGGATCGCCATCGACCGCTCCGCGATGTGCAGCGCCAGGAAGCCCGACACGAACAGCAGCAGGGCCAGGGAGACACCGAAGAACTCCGCGGAGTCCACCGTCAGCGCCTCCGGCAGCAGATCGAAGGCGATGATCCCCAGCATCAGTCCTGCGGTCAGCCCCAGCACGAGGTGCCGGCGGTCGCTCACGCGCTGGGCGGCCCAGCCTCCGAGCAGCGTGGTCACGGTGGCACCTGCGGCCACCAGGAGAGGTGACATGCCGCACCCCTCTCGAGCCGTGGGCATGGGATCCGACGCGACGTGCTCCGTCCCATCATGTGCTGCGTGCGCACGCACCGCACTCCGAACCGCCGCCCTCCTGCGTCCGATCCGGACCCGTGCCGCAGGGGGTGCCGGACGGATCCCCCGGGTTCCGGTCCGGGTGCGGCGGAAGCGGTCCGGCTCGCCGACCGTCCGCCCCGGGCGCCGCGGAAGGGGTCCTGCTCCCGGCCCGGCCTTCCGGGAAGGCCCGCTGCCCCGGACCTGGACGAGGTCCGGGGCAGCGGGCCCGACGGGTGTGCCGCGCGGGGGAGCGTGGTCCTACTTGCCGTGGCCGGGTGCGTAGAGGGCGTCGCGCAGGATCTCGTTGACCTGGGCGATCGCCTGCTTGGCGGACCTGGTGCCGGCGAGGGCGTTGAGCATGAGGAAGTCGTGGGTGATGGCGGGGTAGTGCGTGTTGGTGACCGGGACCCCGGCCTTGCGGAGCTTCGCCGCGTAGGCGGTGCCCTCGTCGTACAGCACGTCGGAGTCGGTGATCAGGAGTGCCGGGGGCAGTCCGCGGAGCTGGGCGGTGGTGGCGCGCAGCGGGGAGGCGAGGGGCTGGTTGCGGACCCTGGCGTCGGGGGTGTAGGCGTCCCAGAACCACTTCATGGCCGGGCGCGTCAGCCAGCAGCCCTCGGCGAAGCGCTTGTAGGAGGCGGTGTCGAAGCGGCTGTCGGTCACCGGGTAGAGCATGACCTGCTGCCGGAAGCGGGGGCCGCCGCGCTGCTTGGCCATCAGGGTGACGGCGGCGGTCATGTTGCCGCCGACGGAGTCGCCCGCGACCGCCAGCCGACGGGGGTCGACGCCGATGCTGCCGCCGTTGCGCGCGAGCCAGCGGGCGACCGTGTAGGCCTGCTCGATGGCGACCGGGAAGCGGGCCTCCGGCGAGGGCGTGTAGTTGACGAAGACGACGGCCGCCCGGGCGCCGTTGGCGATCTGGCGCACGAGGCGGTCGTGGGTCATGGCGTTGCCCAGGACCCATCCGCCGCCGTGGATGTAGACGATGCCCGGGAGTGTGCCCCGGACCCCGGCCGGGCGGACGATGCGGACGGACACCCGTCCGGTGGGGCCGCCCGGCACCGTGCGCTCGCTGATGTCGGCGGGCAGCTTGGCGACCGGACCGGACTGCAGCTTGTCGAGGACCTGTCGGGCTGCCTTGTAGGACAGGGTGTAGATCGGCGGGCCGTCTGCGGCCGCCAGCTGGTTGAGGAAGTCCTGGGCGGGCTTCTCCAGTGTCACGGGCGGGTTCCCGCACGGGGCGGTGGGGGGCGCGGCCCGGTCGGCCGCGATCCGGACGTCCGCGGAGGAGCGGTCGGCGGCTGCGGCCCCGGCGGCCCCGGTGGTGCGGACCGTTCCCGTGGCCGGTGCGGCACAGGAGCCGATCGAGGCGGCGGCCAGTGCGAGGGCTATGCCGCAGCACGCCCTCCTGGCATTGGAGAGGGTGGAGTGCGAGGTCATGACGGTCCTCATTCCTGACGTGGTCCCCCGAACCACACCCTGGAGACCGGGCGCCGGAACGGCCACTCCTGGTGACCCGAACGGGTCACGTCGCCACACCATGTGACCGCCGCTCCGTGGCCCGGCGGCCCGGCGATCGGTGGGAGGCGCCGCGTCGCCACCGCGGAGTCGACGGCAACCGTCCGACCGCGCCTTCGTACTTGACCGAGCGGTACATAAAAGGTTATGTTATGGACCGATCGGTAAGAAATGAGGGGTTGCCGCGTTGCGGCGCCCGTCGCACGCACTGCGTGCAGGGCAGGCCGCAACCCGCTCCGCCGACCGGCCGGAGAAGTCCTACGAAAGCGGAGTCATGACCGAACAACCGTCGACCGACACGCTGGCCCGGACCGGGCCGCCGGCCCCGGTGCCCGTGGAACAGGCCCCGCCGACCCGAGGCGGGTGGACGGCCGTCACGGCGGTCGCGGCCCTCTCCTTCGTCCTCGTCCTCTCCGAGTTCATCCCCATCGGCGTCCTCCCGCAGATCGCCGGCGGCCTGGACGTCTCCACGGGAAGGGCGGGGCTGCTGGTCGTCGTGCCCGGGCTCGCGGCCGCGATCACCGCGCCCCTGCTCACCGTCGCCTCCGGGCGGCTGGACCGCCGGCACGTCCTCGTCGCACTGGCCGGGGCGGCCGTCGTCTCGAACATCCTGGCGGCGGTTGCGCCCGACATGGCCGTCATGGTCGTCGCGCGGATCGTGCTCGGCGCCGGTGTCGGCGGCTTCTGGTCGCTGGGGGCGGGCATCGCCGCCCGGCTGGTGCCCGAAGCAGCGGTCCACCGCGCCTCATCGATGATCACCGGCGGGATCTCCGCCGCGACGGTCATCAGCCTCCCCCTGGGTGCGCTCATCAGCCACCTGGCGGGCTGGCGGGTCGCATTCGTCGCCGCGGCCGCCGCCGCGCTGGCGGCCCTCGTCCTGCTCGCGGCCGTCCTTCCGGCGCTCCGGCCCACCGGCGGCACGCGCTTCGCGGACCTCACCGCCACGTGGCGCCGCCCCGCCGTGCTCCTGGCGGCCCTGGGGACCGCGCTCGCCTTCCTCGGCCACTTCGCCTCCTACACCTACATCACGCCCTACCTCCAGGAACGCGCGCACTTCGGCCCGACCGCCGTCACGGTGACGCTGCTGGTCTACGGGGCCGTCGGGGTGGCGGGCAACTTCGCCGCGGCCTGGGTCATCGGGCGCAGCCTGCGGGTCGCCCACGTGGGTGCCGCGCTGCTGGTGGCCGTCTCCGTGGCGCTGCTGCCCCCGCTCGCCGGGTTCCCGCCCGTGGTGGTCGTGCTCGTGGCGGTGTGGGGCGCGGCGTTCAACGCGATACCGCTCGCCGTCCAGACGTGGATGCTCCGGGCGTCCGGCGCCTCGCCCGAGGGCGGCATGTCGCTCCTGGTGAGCACGCTGCAGGTCGCGCTGGCGACGGGCTCCTTCGCCGGCGGGTTCCTCGTGGACGGTTTCGGGGTGGGAAGCGCCTTCGCCTCCACCGCCGTGCTCCTGCTGCTGTCGGCCCTGGTCCCTCACGCCGGGGCGCGGGCCGGGCGGCCGTAGCCGTCGGCCGCTGGTCCCGGACCCGCCGGCCGCTGATCCCGGACCCGCCGGCCGCACCCGGTGAACGCGCTGCAGGTCCGCTCCGCGCCACCGGGGCCCGGGCCGGGAGGGGGAGGCCCGGCACTCCGCCCGGTGGCGTCGCTGAACGCACCCTCCCGGAGGCCCCACGGGCCCCCGGGCCGCCCGGCGCCGGTGGGCCGGACCGCCGCGCACACGACGCCGCCGCGTGCCGCCCGGTCCCGACCGCGCCTCCGGCCCGCACACGACCGCCGGCCCACCCGGATCGGGGGGCCGGCGGCCGTGTCGTCGGTCAGTACCTCCCGTAGTACCCGTTGCCGTAGTACCCGCCGTAGTAGCCGTTCCCGTAGTACCCGCCGTAGTACCCGTTCCCGTAGTACCCGCCGTAGTACCCGCCGTTGTCCCAGTCCCCCCAGCCCCAGCCGGGGCCGTGGCTGTGGTGCGTCGCGGCGGCGGGGGCGGACGGGGCGTGCGGGGCCGCCGAGGCGGTTCCGGCACCGAGCGCCAGCGCCAGGGCCGGCGCGGCGGCCGCGGCGGCGATCAGGCGGCGCGTCCTCGAGATGGACATGTGAATCCCCTTCCGGGGAGTGTGCGTGCGGAGTGCGGTGGTTCCACCGGGAAGCCCGCCGTACGGGCTCCGTGCGCGTCGAGCGGTCCTGTGGCCGTGCCCCGGTCGCATCCCGGGGCCGCCTCGACCGCAGCGCTCCTGAGCGTTCTCTCCTTTTGGTTCCCCGCTGCGGGCGCGGCTGGATGCGCTCGTGGCGGGGAATTCGTGGCTCTCTGCCGCGGACTTCCGGGGACGGATCCCCCGGGGCCGGGAACCGCCGCTCCAATGTTCTTGACCGATCGGTACGTAACCGGTTAACGTTAGGGACGAAGCGGACAGAAGGGGATCGGATCCCTGAGGACCGTGACGTCCGAGGGCGGGCCGGCAGCGCCCCCCCCCGGGCCCCCTGCCGCGCGGGAGCAAAGGCGCTCCCCGCCCACCGCAGTCCGGGCGGCGCCCACGACCACCGGCCGCCCGCCGCCCCGGCCTCCTCCCGAGTCCGTCCGCAACCGGCGGCCGGAGCCCCGGCCCGTACGGCGGCCCCGTCCGGCACCGCACCCCGCCGAGGACCCGGCGCCCGCCGGGCGCCCGCGTCCGCGAGGCGGCGCGCGTCCGGACCGCGCGGCCCCGAGTCGCAGACCTGCATCCCCGCCCCAGCGGCCGGGTGCACCAGCACACACCGAGGTACTTTCGTGAACAAGAACCGCAAGGGGCTCCTGAGTGCCCTGGTCGGCCTCATGGCCTTGGCCGCCCTCATCCTGCCCAACCTCTCCAGCGCCGCCGCCAGCGTGGGCGGACCCAGGTCCCAGGCGCCGTCCTGTGCGGCACCGGAGAGGCCGAAGAGCAAGGGCTACGACTCGGCGACCCGTCACGACGCCGCGTTCAACAAGCTGTTCCGCCACTGCTTCACCACCGTCGACGGCGTCCAGATGCACTACGTCATCGGCGGCACCGGCCCCAAGACCATGGTGCTGCTGCACGGCTGGCCGGAGAACTGGTACGCGTACCGCGGGATCATGCCGAAGCTCCTTCCCGGACGGACGGTCATCGCCGTCGACCTGCCCGGCCTCGGCGACTCGACCGGCGAGCCGTCCGACTACGCCGCCGCGACCATGGCCACCTACGTGCACGACCTGCTCGACCGGATCGGCAAGCGGCGCCACGTCGAACTCGTCGCCCACGACATCGGCGCCGGCGTCGCCTACCCGCTCGCGGCCAAGTACCGCTCGCAGGTCGACGGGCTCTTCATGATCGACTTCCCCCTGGTGGGCAAGAACCTGCGTTTCGCCGACTTCAGCAACGTGTCCTTCCACTTCCTGTTCAACCAGCAGTCGCCGCTTGCCGAGCAGCTCGTGACCGGCCGCGAGAAGCAGTTCTTCACCTACTTCTACCCGACGTTCTCCCACTCGCCGAACGTCATTCCGTCGCTTGGCTCCGTCCGGGAGTACATCCGCACCTACTCGCGGCCGCAGGTGCTCCACGGAGGGTTCGAGTTCTACCGCTACTGGCACCAGGACGAGCTCGACAACAACCGTCTGGAGCAGAAGCCGCTGACCATTCCCGTGAGGATGATCAGCGAGCAGGGGTTCCTCAACGTGATGCTCTCCGGCGCGCAGGGAACCACGCCCGAGGCGACCGGCGCGGAGGTGGCCGGCGCGGGTCACTGGCTGGCCGAGGAGGCGCCGCAGCGCGTCATCGACGAGATCAACGCGTTCTACCCCGCCAAGTAAGGCGCCCGCAGGCCGCCGGCGACACGACAGCCGCCTCTCTCACCGCAGGGTGACACCGCCGGCCTGCCCCCCGTCCGGGGTCCGGCCGGCAGGAGCGGCCGATCCCTCAGAACCCACCCCGCCCCGTGCGCGTGCAGGTGCGGGTGCAGCGAGGAAGCCGCACCCGCACCGGGCGAACCGCACGAACCACCGCATCCCCCGGGCGCTCGCCCGTTTCGATCAGGAGTCACATCATGGGACAGCTCGAGGACAGGACCGCCGTCGTCACCGGCGGCACCAGCGGTATCGGCCTGGCCACCGCCCGGCGCTTCGCCGCCGAGGGTGCGCACGTGTTCATCACCGGCCGCCGCCAGGAGGCGCTGGACGCCGCCGTCGCGCA
>NZ_JBIAWP010000026.1:0-81094 GCF_042895785.1 Streptomyces sp. NPDC001380
GATGGCCGTCTTGCTTGGCGGGCGACACGCGCCCGCCCGGGGCAGCTCCACCCTCACGGGGAGCTACCCGTTACACCACTTCTCTGGACGCAACCGTCTGAACTGGCCTGTGCATCGGAGCCTCGCCTGCAGGGAGGTACTAAGAACCTGATGGCTCGTCGCTTTTCTTGAGGCTGCGCTTTCGCTGAACGACCTTATGCAATGCATCCAAGGGATCAAGAATGTGACCTCTTCTCCTCCGGATGCATCGTGCGCGCGTGATCTTTACTGCATCCTGGTCGGGGTATGCGTCACGGCTGTCGTGCTCGGCGGCATACAAATATTCTCCCATCCATTGATACTGCTCTTCGAGTGTCATGGACCTGGAGGTGTCGGGGTGCTTCCCAAAGCGTTTTTGGGCTGCAGTCCTTCCGACTTCGAATTCATGAGCTATCCGCCCCCACGAGTACCTTCGCGTGCGAGCCTCTGCGACAACGTCACCTACCACCCGTCGCACGGCGTCTTCCACCAGGGCTGTCGCTCGAAGAGCAGTCATCCCTTCTACCCCGTCGCGTAGGTACCGGATCGCGAAGCGAACCGCCGCGTCGGCGAGATCTTCATCGTTCATGACAACCCAGGGCTCCAGTGGCCACGCCGGATCGTCGTACGACACCCATGGCCAGGGCTTGTCGGGGTCGAAGCGCGCCTTCGCCGTTTTGTTGATCAAAGAATCTTTCCCAGCTACTTCGCTCATCCGTCCACTCTAAGTGGACGGATGTCAGGCGCGGAGGACGTATCTGTCGAAGGGGCGTGTCAACATGTCTTCCCGTGAACGGAGTTGGGCTGTCGGATAGCCGCTCCGGTGCGACCAGGGGTTGGGAAGGGTGGGGCAGGTCCATGGCTGAGATCTACATGTATGCCGATGAGACGGGCGATATGGACATGTCGGGCTCTCAGGGCGCGAGTAGGTACTTCGGCTTCGGCACTGCTGTCTTCGAAGGCGATCATGGCCACTCGCTGTGGGAGGGGCTCCAGCTCCGCTGCCAGTTGGAGCGGAGGGGCATTTCGCTGCCAAGGGGGTTGCATGCAAAGGATGACTCGCACGCGACTCGTGGCGAGGTCTTCCAGCTCATCGAGTCGCAGGCACCTCGCTTCGACACGACCTTCCTGCTGAAGGCGAACGCGTACAGCTACATCCGCGCGGCCGGCCCGATGCGTCTCTACAAGTTGGCCTGGTACCTGCACTTCAAGGAGATAGTGCGGCGAGTCAGCTCACCCGGAGACACGGTCTACGTGATCGCAGCCCACCTGACGACCAACAAGAAGGAGGGGAGTGCGCGTCTGGCGCTTCAGGACGTCTGTCAGCAGCTTGCCACTGATCGCGAGATAGTCCTGTGCGTCTGGAACGCAGCGACTTCGTGGGGAGTCCAGGTTGCGGACTACGGCCTTTGGGCGGTGCATCGGATCCTGGAAGATCGCAAGTGCTCGTGGTATGAGTCCAGCGTGAAGCCGACCCTGGCCACTACCTTCATGCCGTGGGGAAGGGCAAAATAAGGGGCCAGCTATCCCGATCTTGGGAAGAGGTCCCCTGGACCCCTTGTCACTGGCCAGTAGCTATGCAACCCGATGGCGCGTGCAGCGTCAAGCGGGACAGCATCCTTAACACCATTGTTCCCCGAACAAGTGATCGAAACACTCGCGGGGGTGGCCTTCGCCGTAACCTGCCGTGCGGTGCGTACCCTGCGGCCTGCTAGTGAGGGCTCCCTCCTCGGTCGGGCAGCTTCGCCGCACCCGGGTTCTCCGGGGGCCGCCAAGGCTCACTACGTGACGCTTGCGCTTGGCCTTGGCGGCTCCCGGAGGTTCCGGGTACGCCCTTGGGTGGCTGGCCGAGGAGGGATCAGGCTCGCGCCCTCGTCGTTCATCACAACTGTGGTGCACTCGAATGCCGACCGGACCCCTCCGAGGGAGGGCCGGGGTTTGGGGCGGAGCCCCAAGTCCATCGCGCTTCCGTGGCGCGGTCGGCGGACGCCGGGCCGAAGCGGGGCGGAGACAGGAGCGCGGCCCGGCGGGGAGCCGGACCGCGCTCGGCGAGCGGAGCGAGCCGCTTGAACCCGTAGAGAAGGTTGTTACTCATCCCCTCATGGATGCCGGTTCCGGCTCGTGCGTTCGGGTCGTCTCGTCGTAGCGCAGTGCCACCCTGACGGTCCGACCGTTCATATGGCTGAGCACGTCCATGCGACTGGAGAGGGCTTCGACCAGGGCGAGGCCTCGGCCGCTGGTGGAGCTGTTGCCGGCCTGGCGGGCGTGGGGGATGCCGAGGGCTCCGCCATTGTCGGAGACGGCCATGACGAACAGGCCCGGTGTCCAGGTGAGCATGACGGTGAAGAGTCCGCCGGGCCGGCCGCTGTGGGTGTGGGTGATGGCGTTGGTGCTCAGCTCGGAGGCGATGAGTTCGGCCTCGTCGGCGCACGGGTAGCCGCGACAGACGTCTCTGATCCAGCGGCGGACCCGGCCGACTTCCTGTGCCTCCCCTGGACAGGTGAGGTGCCAGACGCGGTAAGCTTCTCGTCTACTCATCCGTACAAGTCCTTCGCTGCTGGTGGGCCTCTGTGTGGCGAGGCCGGTTGCTAGATGAGTCTCACGCCGTCGTGAGCTCGGACGGCGGGAGGGGAGGGGGCGTCGAGCGCGTCGAGGACCCGGATCGCGTAGGCCTCGTCGCAGAGGTCGGTGACCTCGTCGCGGGTGGCCCAGCGCAGGGCATGGGTCTCGTCGCCGGTGGTCAGTGATCCCTCGACGGCTTCGCAGCGGAAGACCATCGCAACGATCAGGCGGGTCATGTTCTTGTAGACGCCGGTGAGGACGGCCGGGGTCTGGATCTTGAGTCCGGTCTCCTCGTAGACCTCGCGCGCGAGCGCGTCGGGGATGGTCTCGCCGGCCTCCAGCACACCGCCGGGCGGCTCCCAGTGGCCGTTGTCCCGGCGCTTGATGAGCAGGGCGCGTCCGTGGTCGTCCACGATGACCCCGGCGACGCTCACCGAGTGGGGTCGGTCGTTCGTCACGATCGCTGCCCTTTCCGCTGGCTACGCTTCCACCGTAGCAACGGTCCGGCCGTGCACACGTCTAGATGCCTCAAGGAGTACTCCATGGCTGCTCTCTCCTCCGGCTCCATCGGCTCGCTCGACCCGATGAGCGACCGGGCCGTTTTCCGGCAGATCGCCGACCGCATCCGTGAGGCCATCGACCGCGGCACCTTCCGGGAGGGCGACAAGCTCCCCTCCGAGACGGAGCTGATCGAGTACTTCGGCGTCTCGCGGATGACCGTGCGCAACGCGCTCCAGCTGCTCCAGGGGGAGGGCCTGGTCGTCTCCGAGCACGGGCGCGGGGTCTACGTGCGGCCCCGGCCCCCGGTGCGGCGGCTGGCCTCGGACCGCTTCGCCCGGCGCCACCGCGAGCAGGGCAAGTCCGCGTTCATCGTGGAGGCGGACGCCGCGGGCAGCCACCCGACGGTGGACAGCCTGGAGGTGAAGGAGGAGCGGCCGGCCCCGGAGGTCGCCACCCGCCTAGGCTCGCCGCACCGGGTCCTCGCCCGCCGCCGCCGCTACCTGCTGGACGGGCGGCCGGTGGAGTTCGCGACCTCCTACCTGCCGCTGGACATCGCCCGGGACACCCCGATCGCGCAGCCGAACCCGGGTCCCGGCGGCATCTACGCCCGGCTGGAGGAGCTGGGCCACCGCCTGGACCACTTCGAGGAGGAGATCCGCGTACGGATGCCCTCGCCGCAGGAGGTCAAGGTCCTCCAGCTCGCCGCGGGCATCCCGGTGATCCACCTGGTCCGCACCGCCTTCGACAGCGACGGCCGGGCGGTCGAGGTCTGCGACACCATCATGGCGGCGGACGCCTACATCCTCTCCTACCGCCTGCCGGCCACCTGACCGACGGCCCGTCACCAGGGCTGCGCAGGTATGTGCTTGACGCTCCTCTGCAACTCGTACACACTCAGAGGTGTACTCATCTAGACGAGTGGATATCTAGAGAGTGCAGCCGTCCCGTGCGCCTCCCACTGCCTGCTGCTAGACCGCAACTCATCTAGACGACTAGGTGTTGAGGTCGGCCGGGCTCGGGATGACGAGAAGCAAGAGGAGACATCCTGTGCGTGCCATCCGAGTCGAGACCTCCTCGGCCACAATCCTGCTCACCGACCCCCCGGCCCCGAAGCTGCGGGACCGGCAGACCGGCGAGATCGCCAAGGACGCTGTCACCGGTGAGGCGCTGATGACGGTCGGCGTCGTCTACATCGACGAGGGGGAGTCCTCTCTCCTCTCGGTCACCGTTCCGCAGAGCGGCGTCACCGACGGGCTGCCCGTCGGCTCGCCGGTCTCGCTGCCCGGCCTGGTGGCCCGGCCGTGGGAGAGCGTCTTCAACGGGCAGGCCCGGCACGGCATCGCCTACCGGGCAGCCGCCGTCGCCCCGGGTGCCTTCCCGGTCCGAGCGGAGGGCTGATCGCCGTGACGGACCTGGTGACCCTGCTGGAGGTCGGCGGACCGCTGGCGGCCGGAGGAGCGGGGGCGGCCTGGACCAAGGCCAAGGCCCCGGCGGTGTACTGGTCGGCCGTCGGCCTGCCGTTCACCGCCGCCCGCTTCACCGCCACCTACGGCTCCACGATGGACGCCTGCGGCCTGACCGTCGCCCCCTCCCGGCTGCGGGCGGCCCTCATCCGCGCCACCACCCGGCGCGAGGTCCGCCCCGTCCCGCCGAAGGTGCGGCGCATCCGCCCGACCACGACCGGCCTGCGCGTCCGGCTCCGCCTCGCCCCCGGGCAGGAGCCGGCCGACGTGGCCGCCTCGGCCGAACGCCTCCGCCACGCCTGGGGCGTGCACGCCGTCCACGT
Source organism: Streptomyces sp. NPDC001380 (assembly GCF_042895785.1). Taxonomy (NCBI): domain Bacteria; kingdom Bacillati; phylum Actinomycetota; class Actinomycetes; order Kitasatosporales; family Streptomycetaceae; genus Streptomyces; species Streptomyces sp. NPDC001380. The sequence continues at coordinate 4,868 of NZ_JBIAWP010000026.1, forward strand.
CACCGAGATACGGCCCGGCCTGGTCGAACTCCGCATGACCGGCTTCGACGTGCTCACCCGGGTGCGCATGCCGCGCCGCCTCCCGTCCGGCCCGATGCTCATCCCGGTCGCGCTGCGGGAGGACGGTACCGCCTTCGTCCGCGACTACCGCGCCGTCCCGCACGCGCTCACCCTGGGCGCGAACCAGTCCGGCAAGTCCATGTACCTGCGGAACCTGGTCAGCGGGCTCGCCCGGCGACCGGTCGCGCTGGTCGGCATCGACTGCAAGCGCGGAGTGGAACAGGCACCCTTCGCCCCGCGCCTGTCCGCCCTGGCCACCGACCCCGAGCAGGCGGCCGAACTGCTCGACGTCCTGGTGGCGGAGATGCAGGAGCGCTACGACCTGATCCGGCAACGGCAGGGCATCGCCCCCGCCACGGCGGCAGAGGAGATCACCTCCGACATCTGGGGCCTGCCGGCCAAGGTCCGGCCGGTGCCGATCGTGCTCCTGGTGGACGAGATCGCCGAACTCTTCCTCACCGCCACCCGCAAGGACGAGGAACGGCGCGACGCGATGGTCACCCAGCTCATCCGCCTCGCCCAGCTTGGCCGCGCCGCCGGGATCTACCTGGAGATCTGCGGCCAGCGCTTCGGCTCCGAACTCGGAAAGGGCGCCACCATGCTCCGCGCCCAGCTCACCGGCCGCGTCGTCCACCGCGTCAACGACCGGCAGACCGCCGAGATGGGCCTCGGCGACATCTCCCCCGAAGCCATGCTCGCCGCCACCGCCATCCCCCCGGAGCGTCCCGGCGTCGCCGTGGCGGGCGACTCCTCCGGCGGCTGGTCCCGCATCCGCACCCCCGAGATGACCCTCGCCGCCGCCGCGGCCGTCTGCCGGGAGTCCGCGCACCTGGTCCCCGACGTCCCCGCCCTGGACCCATTCCGCCCGTACGTCCCGGCCGCCCGCGAGCCGGCCGACACACCCCGCACCGCGCCGCTGCCCGTCACCGAGTAGCCACCCGCCCCCATCGGTCGGCGCGACCGCCTCCGCGCCAGGTCCCTACCGGCCCCATGCCCGAAACCGACCCGAGAGGAGTCCCCACGGTGGCCCGTCTGCCCCGCCGCCCGGACGCCGTGCTCGTCCAGGCCGTCATCGCCGGTGCCCTGTCCTTCGCCCACCTCCACGACATCGCGGCGGCGGCCGGACAGCACGGCTGGAAGGCGTGGGCCTACCCCGTCTCCGTCGACCTGCTGCTGGTCGCAGCCTGGCGCCGCATGCGCACCCTGCGCGCGGTTGGCGCCCCGGCCCGCTCGGCCTGGACCTGGTTCGCCACCGCGCTGACAGCATCCCTCGGCGCCAACGTCGCCACCGCCGGACTCCTCGACCTGGCCGCCGTCCCCGCCTGGCTGCGGATCCTCGTCGCCGGATGGCCCGCCGTCGCCTTCTTCGGCGGCACCCTCCTCGCCCACACCCCCACCGGCGCCACCGAGGCGGAGCCTGCCGACACCCCGGACTCCGTCTACGCCGAGCAGGACCCGGAGCCGGAACCGGTCGCACCCCCGCCGGCACCCGCCCTGCCCCCGGCCCCGGTCCCCTCCGCGCCGCCGGTCCCGGCCGCCCTGGTCGAGCACGCCCGCAAGGTCGCCGACGACCACCGCGCCCGTACCGGCACGCCGATCGACGCGGCCACGCTGCGCGCCCGCCTCGGCGTCACGCCCCAGCTCGCCGACGCCATCGCCGCCCGGCTCCAGCCCGCCTGACAGGAGGTCACGCCGTGTCCCCGATCCGCCCCCGCAACGTGCTCCGCATCGGCCCGGTCCAGGTCGCCACCTACTACGACGGCCGCGGCCGCGAGCGGCACACCGCCGCCTGCACCGCCCCCCGCTGCGGCTTCTCCGCCGACTACGACTCCCGTCCCGCCGCCGAACTCGCCGCCCGCACCCACCGCTGTGCCGTCCGCTGACCAGGAGCCCCCTGCCGTGACCGTCACCCTCCCTCTGGTCGTCGTCCTCGGCGCCTTCGCCTGGATGGCCATCCGCTTCCTCGGCGTCCGCCTCTGGGTCGCCGCCGCCATCGCGCTGTTCGGCTTCTACCTCGCCCAGACCTGGGCCGCCCCCGTCATCGACCACACCACCCGCAGCGGTGTCGAGGTCGTCAACGGCGACCGCAAGTGACCCCCGAGAGGAGACCCGCCATGCTTCGCCCCAAGCTCCCCGACACCCCCGCCCACCTGGTCGCCACCACCCCGCAGCACGCTCCGGCCTGCGACTGCCGGCACGCTTCCGCCCCCGCCGCCCGACGGCCTGTCGGCCCGTACGTTGCCGCCGGTGCCGGGGCCCTCGCCGCCGTCATCGCGGTGGGCGCCGTCCTCACCGCGCTCCTGGCCGCCGTCGCCGTTACCGCCGTCTCGGTCGCCGTCTGCGCGGTGGTCCTGCGCTCCCTGCTCGCCTCCCACCACCGGGGCCGCTGATGACCGCGACCACCGCGCCCCCGCTCGCCGACCTGGTCTCGATCGCCCAGCTCGGCACGATGCCCGCCCTGCTCCGCCAGCTCCAGGGACTCGGCGGCTGCACCCACCCCGTCCGCCTCGACGGCCACCGCACCGAGATCCACGGTGGCACCGGCGAGGTCCTGCACCACCTCACCTCCGCCGACCTCCCCGCCGGCCACCTCCTCATCCGCTGCGGCAACCGCCGCGCCACCCGCTGCCCGGCCTGCGCCGAGACCTACCGCCGCGACACCTACCACCTGATCACCGCAGGCCTGCGCGGCGGCAAGGGCACCCCCGACCACGTCGCCACCCACCCGCGGGTCTTCGCCACCTTCACCGCCCCCTCCTTCGGCCCCGTCCACAACCGCCCCACCGGCCCAGCCGGGCAGATCCGCCCCTGCCGCTGCGGGGTACTGCATGGCGAGGACGCGGCTGAGCTCGGCACTCCCCTCGACCCTGACACCTACGACTACCGCGGCGCCGTCCTGTGGAACGCCCACGCCGGAGTCCTGTGGCGGCGCTTCTCCATCTACCTGCGCCGCGAGGTCGCCAAGCGCGCCGGACTCACCCAGCGCGCCTTCCGCGACCACGCCCGCGTCTCCTTCGCCAAGGTCGCCGAGTACCAGCGCCGCGGCCTGGTCCACTTCCACGCCGTCATCCGCCTCGACGGCCCCGACGGCGGCACCACCCCACCACCCGGCTGGGCCACCCCGGACCTGCTCGCCGACGCCATCCGCGCCGCCACCACTGGCGCCCGCATCCCCGGCCCCACCGTCGACGGCCGCGCGTACGCCTTCGCCTTCGGCCGCCAGCTCGACATCCGCACCATCCGGTCAGCGGACTTCGACGGCGGCACCGACCTCACCGAACGCGCCGTCGCCGCCTACATCGCCAAATACGCCACCAAGGGCGCCGAGACCGCGACGGGGACCCTCGATCGGCCCGTCCGCCTGATCGGGGAGCTGGCACACCTCGACCTCAGCGACCACGCCCGCCGCATGATCCGCACCTGCTGGGACCTCGGCGCCCGCCCCGACCTCCAAGACCTCCGGCTGCGGGCCTGGGCCCACATGCTCGGCTTCCGCGGCCACTTCTCGACCAAGACCCGCCGCTACTCCACCACCCTTGGCGCCCTGCGCGACGCCCGCGCCGCCTGGCGTCGCGCCCAGGCCCTCGCCGCCCACGCCGGCACCCGCCCCGACCCCGTCGAGGACCAGGAGGAGACCACCCTCGTTCTCGCCCACTGGGCCTTCGCCGGCATCGGCCTCACCCCCGGCGAGACCTGGCTCGCCCAAGCCCTCACCCCCGCACCCGGAACGGAAGGAGAACCCACCCATGCCTGAGCAGCTGCTGACCGTCGCCCAGGTCGCCGAACTCCTCGGCACCACGGAGCGCTTTCCCCGCCGTCTGATCGCCGAACGGCGCATCGTCTTCGTCCGGGTGGGGCGGCACGTCCGCATCCCCGAGAGCGCACTGTCGGCCTTCGTCCAGACCAACACCGTCCAGCCGGTCACCACTCGGCGGCAGGGCTACCGGAGGGCTGCCTGATGGCCAACAGCAAGGGCAGGCGCCGCCGCTTCGGCGCTGTGCGCAGGCTTCCCTCCGGCCGATGGCAGGCACGCTATCCGGGACCGGACGGAGTCCTCCGGCCGGCGGACCAGACCTTCGCCTCCAAGACCGACGCGGAGGTCTGGCTCACCCAGACGGAAGCCGACATGACACGCGGAGACTGGCGCGACCCGGATGCCGGGGCGGTCAACTTCACCGCGTACGCGGAAGCGTGGATCGCCGAGCGTGATCTCCGCCCGACCACGGAGGAGCTGTACCGGCGCCTCCTGCGCATCCACCTGGTCCCGACCTTCGGGGCCTGGAACCTGGACGAGATCAGCGCGCCCCGGGTGCGGGCCTGGCGGGCCGGTCTTCTGGAGGAGGGGAAGCGGGTCACCGCCGCCAAGGCCTACCGGCTGCTCAGCTCGATCCTGGCGACGGCCGCCGACGACGAGCTCATCCGGCGGAACCCCTGCCGGATCCGGGGCGGCGGCAAGGAGTCCTCACCCGAACGCGGGACGGCGACCATCGAGCAGGTCTACGAGCTGGCGGAGCTGGTCGGCCCCCGCTGGCGGGCGCTGGTCCTCCTGGCGGCCTTCACCACCCTTCGCCCGGAAGAGCTGGCGGAGCTGCGCCGAACGGACGTCGACCTCGATGCGGGGACCGTCCGGGTGCGCATGGCGGCCCCGGAGCTGACCACGGGCCGCCGGGTGGTCGGCGACCCGAAGTCGGACGCGGGCAGGCGCACGGTCACCATTCCGGCCGTCGTCCTGCCGGATATCCGCCGGCACCTGGAATGGTTCGCCGAGCGGGAACCCGGCGGGCTGCTTTTCGTCGGCGAAAAGGGCGGCGCATTCCGCCGCTCGACCTTCGGGCGGATCTGGCGGAGGGCGCGGGACAAGGCCGGCCTGCCGGGCTTCCGCTTCTACGACCTGCGCCACACGGGCAACACGCTCGCCGCTGCGACCGGGGCCAGCCTCAAGGAGCTGATGGCCCGCATGGGCCACGCCTCGGTGCGGGCCGCCCTGGTCTACCAGCACGCCACCGCGGAGCGGGACCGCCGGATCGCCGAGGGGATCGACGCGGCCGTGGTGGAGATCCGAGGCCGGGGGAGGCAGAGGGGCGACGGCCCTTCTGGCACGGATCTGGCACGCGACGCCTGAAAAGGTCTGGACAACAGAAAGGCCCTGGCCGGGAATCCATTCCCTGGCCTGGGCCTTTTCCTGTGGAGCGGGTGACGAGAATCGAACTCGCGCTCTGAGCTTGGGAAGCTCATGTTCTACCATTAAACTACACCCGCATGATCCGCCGTCAGACGGCGTCTCGCTGCTCCGTCACTGTACAGCATCCCCGGCCGTGGGCGCACGGATGCCGGGCGGTGGGGAAAGGGGCGGGGCGGGCTGGTGTTCGGGGGTGTCGGGGCGGTGCGGGGCGGGGGGTGCGGGCGTACTGTGGGGCCCGCGAATCCCTGGGGCTGCTGCAGGTGGTGCCGTCCGGCGCGTCATGTCCGGAATGTCCCGTGATGTGATACCGGCGGCAGGGCACGGAGGCCCGGGTGATCCGCAGTGGGCTCGTCCGATGCGGAAGGGGATCGATGGAGCAGCGCACCGTCGTCCGTTGTGCCGAAGGGCACCTGTTCAGCACCAGCACGTTTCCTCTGCAGAACCTCGGCCCCGGGCGGCTCGGTCCCGGGCGGCTGGTCCGCTGCCCGCGGTGCGGGCGGCTGCGCAGCTCGGTGCCGGCGGACGTGCAGGAGCTGTCCGGCGGGCAGTTGGCCCGGGCGATGCGGCTGGAGGCGGCGGAGTTCCTGGCCTGAGGGCCTGCCGCGGTCCGCGGCGGGCCCCGGCTGATTTAGCCGGGGCCCGCCGCGCCGCGTAACCTCGTTGCGTGCTGCTCTCTGACAAGGACATCCGGGCCGAGATCGACAAGGGCCGCGTGGTCATCGACCCGTACGAGCCGGCGATGGTCCAGCCGTCCAGCATCGACGTCCGCCTGGACCGCTTCTTCCGGGTGTTCGAGAACCACCGCTACCCGCACATCGACCCCTCCGAGGAGCAGCCGGACCTGACCCGTCTGGTGGAGCCGGAGGGGGACGACGCGTTCATCCTGCACCCGGGCGAGTTCGTGCTGGCCTCGACGTACGAGGTCGTCACGCTCCCGGACGACATTGCCTCCCGGCTGGAGGGCAAGTCCAGCCTCGGCCGGCTGGGCCTGCTGACGCACTCCACGGCGGGCTTCATCGACCCGGGCTTCAGCGGCCACGTCACGCTGGAGCTGTCGAACGTGGCCACCCTGCCGATCAAGCTCTACCCGGGCATGAAGATCGGCCAGTTGTGCATGTTCCGGCTCACCTCGCCGGCCGAGCACCCCTACGGCTCCGAGCGGCACGGCTCCCGCTACCAGGGCCAGCGCGGACCGACCCCGTCGCGGTCGTACCTCAACTTCCACCGCACCCGGGTCTGAGCGCCCCGGCCGCTACTTGTCGTTGAGGCAGAGCACGAACTTGTCGTCGTCCCACTGCTGGGCCAGGGCGGCGGCGTAGCTGTCGCCGCACCTGTCGGTGTCGAAGGTGTTGTCGACGACCTTGGCGACCTTGTAGTTGGCCTTGCCGTCGCCGCAGTCGAGCAGGGAGACGTCGGGGTTGTTCTCGCTCCCGGTGACGCTCACGCAGTCGCCGGCCTTGGCGTGCACCGGGTTGTTGAGGGCGTAGCCGAGGCCGAACTTGATCCCGCCTATCACCACGGCGGCGGCGATGATGCCGAGGATCTTCTTCCCCTTGCCGCCCTTCTTCTCGGCGGCGGAGGCCGGGGGCGCGGGGTGGAAGCCTGCCGGGGCTTCCGGGGCTTCCGGGGCTTCCGGGGCTTCCGGGGCTTCCGGGGCCGCCGGGGGCACCTGCTCGGTCTGTCGGCTGGGGGAGGGGGGAGTGGTCATGGTGATGCCCTCGGGGTCCGTGGATCCTGTGTGTTGATCGAACAGCGGCACGCTATCTGTTGATTCGGTTCACAGGTGGTTCAGGAGGCCCGCTGAGGCGGCTTGTTGCCCAGGAGTGACAATGCGGGTGCGGTATCCACCCGTATGCCCTGTGCGGGAGCCCGCGGACCGGGAGCCCCGTCCGCCGGCCTCGCCGTGGACGGGGCTCCCGGCCCGCGCCGTCAGCGGCGCCGGGGGGTGGTGACGGCGGTCAGTTCAGTGCCGTCGTCGGACAGGCTCAGTTCGGTGCCGAGGGCGCTGAGCTCGCCGAGGCGGTGCAGGTGGGTACCGCCGCAGAAGATGGCGGCGGTGCCCTGCGGCAGGTCGCACGCCCAGCGGCGCCGCGCGGTCAGCTCGGGTCCCGGGACCTCGATGCGCACCGCGGCGTCGGCCTCGACCCAGGCGGCGAGCTGCTCGTTGACGGCCTTGGCGATGTCGGGCAGCGCGTCGGCGAGCGCGGGGAGGCCCTCGGCGGCGTCGGAGGTGAAGCCCTTTTTCCGCAGCGACTTGCCCAGCCGGTACACGTCGACGCTGGTGCTGCCGCCGTCGGCGGTGGGCACGGTCATCCGGGACGACGCCATGGCGAGGCTGTCGAAGTCGGGGTTGCCGAAGGCGTCGCTGCGGCCCGGGTCCTTGCGCCAGCGGGGCGCCAGGGCGGCGTTCAGGGCGAGGGCGAGCAGGTGGCAGCCGGTGTGGGCTGCGGACAGCTCGGCGCGCCGCTCGGCGTCGACGCGGAGGTCGGCCTCCTGCCCGAGCAGGTCGCCGGCCGAGAGACCGGCGGGGAGCGACTCCACCACGTGCAGGACCAGCCAGGCCCAGTCCTCGTCGCCGCGCCGGACCGGGATGTCGGCGCCCACGGCGACGGTGCCGGCGTCCGGCCCGACGGCACCCGTGAGGCAGTCGACGACGGGCAGCTCGGCGCCGCCCACGGTGAGGGTCCCGGTGTCCGCGGGCTGGTCGGGCCAGGTGTGGTCGAGCGGGTGGAACGGCGTGGCTGCGGTGGCGATGCCGTACCGGCCGTCGCCCAGGTCGTGGACGGCGACGACGGCGGACCGTCCCTGGACGGAGCCGGCCGGGAAGCCGACCTGGGTGGAGGCGGTGGGGAGGGGCATGCGGACACTCCGGAGGGTGGCGGTGCTGGACTGGTACGGGCCTCGTGGGCCGCCGTCCATCCTCGCGCACACGCCGCACGGCCGTGCCGCGTGCCCACCGCCGTCCCGTCCGCCCACCGCCGTGCCGCAGGTGCCCGGGAGTGCCGTACGGCCGCGCTGCACGGCTGTACGGCACGGCTGCGGGCACGACCGGGCGGCGCCGGGGCGTGCGGAAGGGGCAGGGCGTGCGGAAGGGCCGGGGCGTTGCCCCGGCCCTTCCGCGGGCGTCAGTTCAGCGTCGGCAGCTTGATCAGGATGAGCAGCGCGACGAGCTGGAGCGCCGCCGCACCCGCCGCCTTCCCCCACGGCAGGTCGTGGACCCGGCGGACCATGGTCGTCATCAGCCCGGCGCACAGCAGCCAGCTGGCCCAGCCGAGGACCTGCACCACGCCGTTGTCGGCCGGCAGGAAGAGGGCGAGCAGGAGCCGCGGGGTGTCCGTGGTCCACGCGACCAGCGCGGAGAGGCCCACGGTGGGCTGCCACATCCCGTCGCCGCCCAGCTGCCGGGCCAGGGCGTGGGTGACCGCACCGAGGGTGGCCCCGGCGACGGTGAAGCCGAGCGCGCCCCCGAGGAGGGTCCACAGCGCGACGGAGAAGGTGGAGTCCAGGACCTGGCTGCGGGCGTCGCCGAAGCCGAGGACGGCGAGCGCGCCGTAGACCAGGGAGACCGTGAGGGCGGGCAGCCACACCTGGTGCGTGCGCATCTGCTCGAACGTCCGCGACGGGTTGAGGTACATGCCGGACAGCAGGTCGCGCCAGTGGAGCCGGGGCCCGGCGGTGTGCGGTCCGGCCTGCCCGCGGGCCCGGTACACGGCGACGTGGTCCTGGTCCTGCGCCCCGGGGGTGCCGTACGCGTCCCGGTACGGGTCCTGCACGCCGAAGGCCTGGGTGTGGCCGGGATTGTCGTCGTAGGCGGCGTACGGGTCGTGCGCCCCGGGGCCGGCGGGGCCGGCGGGGCCCGGGCGGGGGTCCCGGAGGCCGCCGTCGTCGCCGAAGTACTGCGGTCCGTCCTGCCCGCCGCCGTGGCCGCCGAAGTACTCCGGCCCGCCTGCGGTGCCCTGCTCGCCGCGGTAGCTGCCGAAGACCCCGGCGGGAGGGGCGGGGGGCGTGCCGCGGCCCCCGCCGTACTCGTGGGGGGCGGGGCCCCCGTTCTGCCGGGGAGCAGCGCCGCGACCGTTGTCGTATCCGTTGCCAGCCACGCCACGACGGTACCCGGCCGCGTCGCCGCTCCCCCGGAACGGTGGCCTCCGGGCCCTGTTTGCAGCCCAGTTGTGACACGCGGCGGGCCGGCGGGGAGGGCGGGGCGGAGCGGGGGCGGACAGCGGAAGGCCCGGCCGGCCGCCGCGGGGGGTGCGGCGGCCGGCCGGGCCGGAGGGTGCGTGACCGGGGGCCGGTCAGGCGGTGCCGGAGTCCTCCGGCGTCCTCGCGGTGCCCTGCCCGGGGGCCTCGGCCTCCGCCTCGGTCTCCGCCCTGTCGGCGGTGACGGGCGCCTCCGCGGCCTTCTCCGCAGGCTTCTCCGCGGCCTTCTCCGTGGGCTTCCCCGCGGCTGCGGCGGCCGGCCCGGCGTCGGCGGCCGACTCGGGCCCGGCCTCGGCGGTGGGCTCCGCCGCGGGGGCGTCCGCAGCCTTCGCCGTGGCCACCGCGGGAGCGGGAGCCGCCTCCGCGGCCCGGGCCGCCGGCTTCGCCGCCGGGGCGTCGGTGGTCCGCGCCTCGGCCGGGCTCTGCACCGTCGCGGCCTGCTCGACCGGCCTGGCGCCGACCAGGGCGGGCTCCGGCGCGGGCTCCGGTTCCGGCTCGGGCAGGGCCTTGACCGAGTCGAGCAGCAGCTGGGCGACGTCGACGACGCGCAGGTGCTCCTTGGCGGTGCCCTCGTTCTTCTTGCCGTTGACCGAGTCCGACAGCATCACCAGGCAGAACGGGCAGGCGGTGGAGACGATGTCCGGGTCCAGGGAGAGGGCCTCGTCCACGCGCTCGACGTTGATCCGCTTGCCGATGCGCTCCTCCATCCACATCCGCGCGCCGCCGGCGCCGCAGCAGAAGCCCCGCTCCTTGTGGCGGTGCATCTCCTCGTTGCGCAGGCCGGGCACCCTGCCGATGATCTCGCGCGGCGGCGTGTAGACCTTGTTGTGGCGGCCCAGGTAGCACGGGTCGTGGTAGGTGATGAGGCCCTCGACCGGGTTGACCGGGACGAGCCTGCCCTCGTCGATGAGGTGCTGCAGCAGCTGGGTGTGGTGGATGACCTCGAAGTGGCCGCCCAGCTGCGGGTACTCGTTGGCGATGGTGTTGAAGCAGTGCGGGCAGGTGGCCACGATCCGCTTGACCGGGGCGTCCTCCAGCACGGTGTTCAGGGTCTCGACGTTCTGCGCGCCGAGCATCTGGAAGAGGAACTCGTTGCCCAGGCGGCGGGCGGAGTCGCCGGTGCAGGACTCCTCCTTGCCGAGGATCGCGAACGACACGCCCGCGGTGTGCAGCAGCTCCGCGAAGGCCTTGGTGGTCTTCTTGGCGCGGTCCTCCAGGGCGCCGGCGCAGCCGACCCAGTACAGGTACTCGACCTCGGCCGGGTCGATGTCCTCGCCGATGACGGGGACCTCGATGCCGGTCTCCTTCTTCAGCTCCTTCACCCAGTCCAGGCGGGCCTTGGTGGCCATGCCCCACGGGTTGCCCTTGTTCTCCAGGTTCTTGAGCATCGTCCCGGCCTCGGTCGGGAACGACGACTCGATCATCACCTGGTAGCGGCGCATGTCGACGATGTGGTCGATGTGCTCGATGTCGACGGGGCACTGCTCGACGCAGGCGCCGCAGGTGGTGCAGGACCACAGCACGTCCGGGTCGATGACGCCGTTCTCCTCGGCGGTGCCGATCAGGGGGCGCTCGGCCTCGGCGAGGGCGGCGGCGGGGACGCCGGCCAGCTGCTCGGCGGTGGCCTGCTCCTCGCCCTCCATGTCCTTGCCGCCGCCCGCGAGCAGGTAGGGCGCCTTGGCGAAGGCGTGCTCCCGCAGGTTCATGATCAGCAGCTTGGGGGAGAGGGGCTTGCCGGTGTTCCAGGCGGGGCACTGCGACTGGCAGCGGCCGCACTCGGTGCAGGTGGAGAAGTCGAGGATGCCCTTCCAGGAGAAGTGCTCGACCTGGGAGACGCCGAAGACGGCGTCGTCGGCCGGGTCCTCGAAGTCGATCGGCTTGCCGCCGGAGGTCATCGGCCGCAGTCCGCCGAGGGCGGTGGAGCCGTCCTCCTCGCGCTTGAAGAAGATGTTGAAGAAGGCGAGGAAGCGGTGCCAGGCCACACCCATGGAGGGGTTGATCCCGATGGTGATCGCCCACGCGAAGGAGATGCAGATCTTCAGCATCGCGACGAGGTAGACCAGGTTCGCGAGCGCGCCGTGGGAGAGGCCGCCGAAGGCCTGCGCCAGCGGGTAGCTGACCAGGTGGGCGGGCTCGTAGGAGTCGACGCCGGCGAGGGCGCCCTCCAGGCCGCGGAGCACCAGGATGCACAGGCCGATGCCGAGGATCGTGTACTCGACGTAGAAGGCCTGCCAGGCGATCGACCCGGCGAACCGGGACTTGCGGCCGGCCCGGGAGGGCAGGCTCATTAGGCGGATCGCCATCAGCACCAGGATGCCGAGGGTGGTGAGGGTCCCGATCAGCTCGGTGAAGACCTCGAAGGGGGTCCAGTGGCCGAGGACGGGGAGCACCCACTCGGCGTCGAAGAGCTGCCCGAAGGCGTTCACCAGGGTGAGCACCAGCGAGAAGAAGCCGACGGCCACGAACCAGTGCGCGACGCCGACGACGCCCCAGCGGTTCATGCGGGTGTGGCCGAGGAACTCCTTGGCCACGGTCTTGGTGCGCTGCGCCGGGTTGCCGGTACGGGTGTCGTCGGGCTGTCCGACCTTGACGACCTTGTAGATGTACGCGGCCGCGCGGGCGGCGAGCGCGATGCCGATCACGCTGGTGACCAGCGAGATGACGATCGCTGCGAGCTGCATCGGCTGCTCCGTCTCCTCCGGCGGTGGGGGTGGGTGGTACGGGGATACAGGGCTCCCCTCCCTCGGAGTGTACCCATGAGTAACTTAAAGAGGGCGGAGCGGGTCGGACACTACTGCGCGCCGCGGCCCGTCCATAAGGCGCGGCGCCTATGGCCGCGGTCACGTAAGGCAACACTCACCCGCCCGCGCCGCCGCCGCCACCCGTCCGCCGTGCACCCGTCGGCCGTGCCGCCGCCGCTTGCGCCTCCGTGCCGCCGCCCGCCCGTCCGCCCGCCCGCCGTGCCGCCGCGCGGGGTCCGGCAGGAAAGTTGAGCGCCCGGCGCTCACCTCCGTTGACACCGGCCCCGCCGTGAGGCACGCTTGAGTCTGTTCTGCTCAACTTCCGGTGGAGGTATTCAGCGATGGCTCGCGCGGTCGGTATCGACCTCGGTACGACGAACTCCGTCGTCAGCGTCCTCGAAGGCGGTGAGCCCACCGTCATCACCAACGCCGAGGGCGCCCGGACCACGCCGTCCGTCGTCGCCTTCGCCAAGAACGGCGAGGTGCTGGTCGGCGAGGTCGCCAAGCGTCAGGCGGTCACCAACGTCGACCGCACCATCCGGTCGGTCAAGCGCCACATGGGCACCGGCTGGAAGGTGGGCATCGACGGCAAGGACTTCAACCCCCAGCAGATCAGCGCCTTCATCCTGCAGAAGCTCAAGCGGGACGCCGAGGCCTACCTGGGCGAGAAGGTCACCGACGCCGTCATCACCGTCCCGGCGTACTTCAACGACTCCGAGCGGCAGGCCACCAAGGAGGCCGGTGAGATCGCGGGCCTCAACGTCCTGCGCATCGTCAACGAGCCCACCGCCGCCGCCCTCGCCTACGGCCTGGAGAAGGACGACCAGACCATCCTGGTCTTCGACCTCGGCGGCGGCACCTTCGACGTGTCGCTGCTGGAGATCGGCGACGGCGTGGTCGAGGTCAAGGCCACCAACGGCGACAACCACCTCGGCGGCGACGACTGGGACCAGCGCGTCGTCGACCACCTGGTGAAGACCTTCCAGGCCGGCCACGGTGTCGACCTGTCCAAGGACAAGATGGCCCTCCAGCGCCTCCGCGAGGCCGCGGAGAAGGCCAAGATCGAGCTGTCCTCCTCGACCGAGACCTCGATCAACCTGCCCTACATCACGGCCTCGGCCGAGGGCCCGCTGCACCTGGACGAGAAGCTCACCCGCGCCCAGTTCCAGCAGCTGACCGCGGACCTCATCGAGCGCTGCAAGACCCCGTTCCACAACGTCATCAAGGACGCCGGCATCGCGCTGTCCGAGATCGACCACGTGGTCCTGGTCGGCGGCTCGACCCGCATGCCCGCCGTCGCCGAGCTCGTCCGCGAGCTGACCGGCGGCAAGGAGCCCAACAAGGGCGTCAACCCGGACGAGGTCGTCGCCATCGGCGCCGCCCTGCAGGCCGGCGTCCTCAAGGGCGAGGTCAAGGACGTCCTGCTCCTCGACGTCACCCCGCTGTCCCTCGGCATCGAGACCAAGGGCGGCATCATGACCAAGCTCATCGAGCGCAACACCACGATCCCGACCAAGCGCTCGGAGATCTTCACCACGGCCGAGGACAACCAGCCGTCGGTGCAGATCCAGGTCTACCAGGGTGAGCGCGAGATCGCGGCGTACAACAAGAAGCTCGGCATGTTCGAGCTGACCGGCCTGCCGCCGGCGCCCCGCGGCGTCCCGCAGATCGAGGTCACCTTCGACATCGACGCCAACGGCATCATGCACGTCTCCGCCAAGGACCTCGGTACCGGCAAGGAGCAGCGCATGACCGTCACCGGCGGCTCCGCGCTGCCGAAGGACGACATCGAGCGCATGATGCGCGAGGCCGAGCAGTACGCCGACGAGGACCACCGCCGCCGCGAGGCCGCGGAGACCCGCAACCAGGCCGAGCAGCTCGTCTACACCACCGAGAAGTTCCTCAAGGACAACGAGGACAAGGTGCCCGCGGACGTGAAGTCCGAGGTCGAGACGGCGGTCGCGGACCTCAAGGAGAAGCTCAAGGGCGAGGACGTCGCCGCGATCCGCGAGGCCACCGAGAAGGTCTCCACCACCGCGCAGAAGCTCGGCCAGGCGCTCTACGCCAACGCCGGTGCGGACGCCGCCGGTGCGGCCGGTGCCGCGGGCGCCGGCGAGGCCAAGGCCGACGACGACGTCGTCGACGCCGAGATCGTCGACGACGAGAAGCGCGAGGGTGGTGCCGCGTGACGACGGAGGAACCGCAGGGCTTCGCTCAGGAGCCCGGCGACGCCTCCGAGGCAGGGCAGGGCTCCGGCGCCGCCGACCAGGCGGCGCCGGAGGCGCCCGCCGCGGAGTCCGGCGCCGGGACCGGCAAGGGCGGCTCGTCCGACGAGCTCGCCACGGTCAGCCGGCAGCTGTCCGAGCGCACGGCCGACCTGCAGCGCCTGCAGGCCGAGTACCAGAACTACCGCAAGCGGGTCGAGCGGGACCGGATGACGGTGCGTGAGATCGCCGTCTCCAACGTCCTGGAGAGCCTCATCCCGGTCCTGGACGACATCGGCCGGGCCCGCGAGCACGGCGAGCTGGTCGGCGGCTTCAAGCAGGTCGGCGAGTCGCTGGAGACCGTGGTCGCCAAGCTGGGGCTGCAGCAGTTCGGCAAGGAGGGCGAGGCCTTCGACCCGACCGTGCACGAGGCGCTGATGCACAGCTACTCGTCCGAGGTCACCGAGACCACCTGCGTGCAGATCCTGCAGCCCGGCTACCGCATCGGCGAGCGGACCATCCGCCCGGCGATGGTCGCCGTGGCCGAGCCGCAGCCCGGCACCCAGTCCACGTCCGCCCCCGACGGGGAGGACGCCGAGGGCGAAGGTGACGGGGAGAGCTGACGGTGCGTGCGTCGCGGAGCCGTGCCCCGGGTGCACCGGTGCACGGTTCCGCGGCGCCGCGACCGTCGCGGCCGCGGCAGGCCCGGCGTCCGTGACGAGCCCGAGAACGGTCGGGAGGAGGAGTTTCCGTTGAGCACCAAGGACTACGTGGAGAAGGACTACTACAAGGTCCTCGGCGTGCCCAAGGACGCCTCCACGGCGGAGATCAAGAAGGCGTACCGGAAGCTGGCGCGGGAGTTCCACCCCGACGCCAACAAGGGCGACGCCAAGGCCGAGGAGCGCTTCAAGGAGATCTCCGAGGCCAACGACGTGCTGTCCGACCCGGCGCGCCGCAAGGAGTACGACGAGGCGCGCTCGCTCTTCGCCGGCGGGTTCCGCGGCGCGGGCGGCGCGGGCGGGGCCGGCTTCGGCTTCGACCTCGGCGACCTCTTCAACGGCCAGCAGGGCGGCGGCGGTGCCGGGGGCTTCGGGGGCGGCGGCATCGGCGACGTCTTCGGCGGCCTCTTCAACCGCGGCGGCGGCCGCCAGGCGCCCCGGCGGGGCGCCGACGTCGAGTCCGAGGTCACCCTCGACTTCGACGAGGCCGTGGACGGCGCCACCGTCCCGATCCGGATGACCAGCCAGGCCGCCTGCAAGGCGTGCTCCGGCACCGGCGCCCGGGCGGGCACCACCCCCCGGGTCTGCCCCACCTGCGTGGGCTCCGGCCACGTCAGCCGGGGCCAGGGGGCGTTCGCGCTCTCCGAGCCGTGCCGCGACTGCAAGGGCCGCGGACTCATCGTCGACGACCCCTGCGACGTCTGCCACGGCAGCGGCCGGGCCACCTCGGCGCGCACCATGCAGGTCCGCATCCCGGCCGGGGTGCAGGACGGGCAGCGCATCCGCCTCAAGGGCAAGGGCGCCCAGGGCGAGCGCGGCGGCCAGCCCGGAGACCTCTACATCACCGTCAACGTCCACCCCCACCCGGTCTTCGGGCGCAAGGGCGACAACCTGACGGTCACCGTGCCGGTCTCCTTCCCCGAGGCGGCGCTGGGCGGCACCATCGACGTGCCGACCCTCGGCGGCCCGCCCGTGAAGCTGAAGCTTCCCGCCGGGACCGCCAACGGGCGGACCCTGCGGGCCCGTGGCAAGGGCGCCACCCGCAAGGACGGCACCCGCGGCGACCTGCTGGTCACCGTGGAGGTCGTGGTGCCGCACCAGCTGGCCGGCGAGGCCCTGGCGGCGCTGGAGCAGTACCGCGAGGCCACCGCCTCGGACGACCCGCGTGCCGCGCTCTTCAAGGCGGCGGAGGGAGCGTGACCTGATGGACCCGCGAGGCACCGGCGGCATCGGCCCGGGTGTGGGGGACGGCCTCCCCGGCGGCCCCCGCCCGTCCCGGTCGGCGGCCGCCCCCTACCAGCTCACCGAGGACACCCCGGTCTACGTCATCTCGGTGGCCGCCCAGCTCTCCGGGCTGCACCCGCAGACGCTGCGGCAGTACGACCGGCTGGGCCTGGTCTCCCCGGACCGCGCGGCCGGCCGCGGCCGGCGCTACTCGGCCCGCGACATCGAGCAGCTGCGCGAGGTGCAGCGCCTCTCCCAGGAGGAGGGCATCAACCTCGCCGGCATCAAGCGGATCATCGAGCTGGAGAACCAGGTGGCCGCCCTGCAGTCGCGGGTGACCGAGCTGCTCGACGCCGTGGAGGGCGCGGCGGCCGCGATGCAGCAGCGCGAGGCGGCCGTGCACGCCTCCTACCGCCGCGACCTGGTGCCCTACCAGCAGGTGCAGCAGTCCAGCGCGCTGGTGGTCTGGCGGCCCAAGGCCAGGCGTCCGGGGCAGTAGGACCGCTCGCGTGGACGGACTCCCTGAGCCGTCGGGCGGCCGCCCGAGGCGTGTCCGGTCCGGTGCGTGGCCGGGACGGTCCGCCGGACGGATCCGCGGGCCCCTCGGGCCGCTCCGCCGGACAGGCGGTGCGCTCACGGGGTGTCCGCCGCCTCCCCGCCCTGCCTGCGCCCCTCCTCCCGCCCCATCCGCCACGCCAGCTGGAACAGGGTGTCCGCCCCGTACTGCTCGCGGACCTTCGCGATGTGGGCGGCGACGGTGCGCTGGCTGAGGCTCAGCCGGCTCGCGATCGCCTGCTGGCCCAGCCCCTCGGCGAGCAGCCGCACGATGACGCGCTGCGTCCTGCCCAGAGGGTCGGCCGGGTGCGGCATGTAGTCGTCGAACGGGTCCGCCCGCGTCCAGTCGCGTTCGAAGACGGAGAGGACGTAGGACACCGTGGCGGGGTCGTCCGTGGTGGCCGCGACGTCGTGTTCCCCGTTCACCGGCATGACCACGGTCCGCCGGTCGAAGATGAAGACCCTCTCGAAGGGCTCCTCCAGCGTCCGGACCTCCCCGCCGGCCCGGCTGAGCTCCCGGATGAAGTTGCGGACCGTGGGTGTGTGGCGCACGGAGGACTGGTAGAGCGTCCGCCTGGCGACCCCTCGCCCCAGCATGGGCAGGTCCTGCTTCAGCGCGGCCTCGAGCGATGCGGGTGCACGATGGCCGGGCTGCGCCGTGACGACCTCCCGCGTGCTGGCTGAGATCAACTGCGAGATGCGGCGGCGGATCAGGGGCTTGCCCTCGATGTACTCCGTGCGTCCCGCATCGACGACCGGCTCGGCCCGCTGGTGGAAGGCGTCGGAGAAGTCCTGGAGGAGGCGGGGAAGGCCGGCCGCGTACTCCAGCAGGTGCCCCGCGTGGGCATGCAGGGCCTCGCCCCAGCGGGCCCTGACGGTGAGCGGGTCCACCAGGACGTACTCGTCGTTGTCGACGGGCTGGGGGGCGACCAGGCCGATCCCGATGAGCTGGCGCAGTGCGGTCCGTTCGGCCCCGGACCATACGCGTTCCCTGACGCGTGGGCCTTCCGCAAGAAGGGAGCGGTACAAGGCGAGGGCGGCTTCACCGAGGACAGGGCCGGAGGGGTCGGCGAACGGGAATTCTGACGTGTTCATGTAATGTTCCTTGTGGATGCATCCGTGCGATCGCACCACCGCCGAACGGGAACACACGGTATCGGAACGGCGCGTACTCTGAATTTCCGCGGAGGACGAGGACGAGGGAGCCTGGGGTGGGCGCTGCAGGGGAGGCCGGTCCGGTGAACGGGCCCGGCGGAATGCTCTCCGCTGAGGCGCGTTCGCTCTACCTGTACGTCCTCGGCGCCGGGGGGCGCCTGCCGAGGAGACTCGTCCGCACGGGGGACCTCCCGGGAGGGCCGGACGCCTGCCGCGAGCTCGAGGACCTGGGGCTGCTGGTGCCCGACCTCGACGATCCCGACGCCCTCACGGCCGTCGACCCCCAGCGCCTCACGGTGCATCTGACCTCCTCCTGGCAGAGGCAGGCGCTGGACCTCCTGGCGAGGTCCGTCGCGCTGCCTGCCGACCTGCACGAGCTCAGTGAGGCGTACGAGGGGGTGGGCAGGGCCCCGGAGGCGGGCGGCCCCATCGAGTACGTCGAGGGGAAGGTGGAGATCAACCAGCGTCTGGTGTCCCTCCTCGAGGAGTGCTCCAAGGAGGTGCTCGCCGCCCAGCCCGGAGGCGGCAGGGGGTCCGGCACGATGAAGACGGCGATCGACCGCGACATCATGGTGCTCCGCCGGGGCGTCTCCCGGCGCACCATCTACCAGCCGAGCGCGCGGTACTCCGCGCCCACCCGGCAGTACGTGGAGCTCATGACGAAGGAGGGAGCCCAGTTCAGAACGCTGGCCGAATCCTTCGTCCGCCTGATCGTCATCGACCGCAGCGTCGCGCTGATCCCGGTGGGCGCCGACACCAGCCGGGCCGCCTTCGTGCGGGACGAGGCTGTCATCGGCTACCTCATCAGCACCTTCGAGGGGCTCTGGGAACGCTCCATACCCTTCGCCGGGAGTGCGGACGTCCCCCGCGAGGTGGTGTCCCATCTGCGGATGAAGATCGTCCGTCTCATGATGCAGGGGATCAACCACCGGGTGATCGCCCGGAACCTGGGCCTGAGCGAGCGGACACTGGCGCGTCACATCGCCGAGCTCCGCGAGGACTTCGGGGTCGAGACCCTCTTCCAGCTCGGTTGGAAGATGGCGCAGGATCCCTACCTGCTGGACGGACCAGGCGGCGAGTTCGCCCTCGACCCCTCACTCTGACCTGCGGCCGCGCAGGAGACCCGAGCGGTCTCCGGAGCTGTCCGGATCAGTCCCACACCAGGTCGTTCGCCGACGTCGGAACCAGCTTGACGGTCTGGACGGAAAGGGCGCCGGCCTGGGTGTCGCGCATCGATCCGGTGTCCCAGACGAGGTCGGAGGCTATGGCCGGTGCGGCTCCTGTGGCCAGAACCACGCCGAGGAACACTGCGGGGACGACGATGCGGCGCAATCTGCGCACGGTTCCCCTCCTTTCGGGATCAGGCCCCCGACGGCTCCTCGATCTCGGCACCGCAGGGCGAACGTATGCACTCATGATGACGCATTGCGTGGCCGCGTGTCACCGCTCCACCACGAGTTCCCTATTCGCGACAGCGGATACCGATTTCCGCAATTTTCCGGAATGTCGGATCCTGACGTTTCCCGTTCGATCCCTGCCGCCGGAAGCCCGGGCTGCGACCGGTGTTCGCTGCACCGGCCGCAACCCCCGGCGGCCGTGCGACGTCACGACCCCGTCCCTCCCCCGAGGGGACGGGGCGTCCGGCGGTGGCGCACGGCTGCCGGCACAGGAGGCTCCCCGGGGCCGCACGCCCCGCCTCCGGTGCGACTCCACGCTTTCGCGGGCGAGCCTCCGGGGACAAGGCCGGCCGGAGGTCATCTTGGTGCGTTTGCACGGACATGCAGCCCTCCGACCAGCGCGGAACCGTCCGCGGCCGGCGCGCGTCCCACCGTGCGCCCGCCGATCGGCGGGGACCCCCGCCGGTCGGCGGGGGTGGTGCGTCATGTCGATGCCAGGCGGCGAGATGACACCCGGTGCCAGTGGACGCCCGGTGTGTGCCCAGTGGACGATCGGTGCTACCCCCTCAAGGCGCCGGGCCCGGCCGCCGTTCGTCCCCCGCATACCGCACCGTCACCAGGGGCTTGGCACTCCCCCCGGTCGGCCGTTCCCCCGGAGTCGACAATGAGTGATGTCTTCATGCGCCCCGGCGCCCATCGCATGCACACCCCGCGTCGGGCCAGGGTGTTCCTCGCCGCACCGCTGATGCGGCTCACCGGCCCCGCGGACAGTGTGGTGACGCTGGCCAGCCGTACCCGGCTGACCGCGCTCCGCGCCGCGCTGCTCCGCTCGGGCGCCGCCGTCTTCAGCGCGCACCACAGCGACGCGTGGACGGTGGCCGGGCGGGTGCCCGAGCCGAGGGTCCCCTCGGACTACCGGGCGATGCAGTCCGCGGACCTGGTCTTCGCCTACGTGGGCGCCCCCCTCTCGGCCGGCGTCAGCCTCGAGCTCGGCTGGGCGTCGGCGCTGCGCAAGCCCGTGGTGCTGCTGGTGGAGGAGGCGGTCACCTACAACCCGCTGATCGCCACCATCGAGCAGGTCGCCCCGGTGCTGCCCCTGGTGTTCGACGACACCTGGTCCCCCGACGCCCTGGCGCACACCGTGGAGACCGCCCTGGACTGGGCGGGCATGGCGCTGTCCAACGCCGAGGGCTTCTGGACCGCCCCCCAGGACGACCTGTACAGCCTGCACCGGGCGGCGGTCGGCGAGGGCTGAACCGCCCGCGGCGCGCGGGACCCCACACGACGGCGGACGGCCGGCTGCGGAAGCAGCCGGCCGTCCGCCGTTCGCCGCTGCTGCCCGCCGCGGGCCGGTCGCGCCCGCGGCGGGCGCCGTCCTGCCGTCATCCGGTCCGGCAGCCCGGCAGCCCGCCAGCCCTGCGGTCCGGCCCTGCCGCCCCGCCGCCCGTGAGCGGCGGGAGGGCCGGCGCGCGTACGGGTGGCCGGGACGCCGCGGCAGGGTACGGGGCCCGGAAGGGCCGGGACGCGCCCCGGAAGGGCTCGCCATGCCACGTTGAGCGGGTTAGACTCAACTTGTCTCACGTTGGACGAGGCAGGTCGGTGCCGCCGACCGCCACCCGGCGACACGGAGGAAGCGCGAGCAGTGGACGCGAGCAAGTTCACCACCAAGACCCAGGAAGCCCTGTCGGCCGCGATCCGGCAGGCGGCGAACGCGGGCAACCCCGACGTCGCGCCGGTGCACGTGCTGCTCGCCCTGCTGGAGCAGCCCGAGGGCACCGCCCGCCCCCTGCTGGAGGCGGTCGGCGCCGACCCGCAGCGGGTCGGCGCCGCCGCGCGGCGGCTGGCCGAGGCGCTGCCCAGCGCCCAGGGCTCCACCGTGGCCGCCCCGCAGCTGGCCCGGGAGACCATGGCGGTCGTCACCGACGCCGGGAAGCGGGCGTCCGAGCTGGACGACGCCTACGTCTCCACCGAGCACCTGCTGGTCGGCGTCGCCGCGCAGGGCGGCCAGATCGCCGACGTGCTGGCGTCCGAGGGCGCCACCCCGAAGGCCCTGCTGGAGGCGTTCCGGGAGGTCCGCGGCAGCGCCCGGGTGACCAGCCCCGACCCCGAGGGCACGTACAAGGCGCTGGAGAAGTACGGGACCGACCTCACCGAGGCCGCCCGCTCCGGCCGCCTGGACCCGGTGATCGGCCGCGACCAGGAGATCCGCCGGGTCGTCCAGGTCCTCTCCCGCCGCACCAAGAACAACCCCGTCCTCATCGGCGAGCCCGGCGTCGGCAAGACCGCGGTCGTCGAGGGGCTGGCGCAGCGCATCGTGGCCGGCGACGTGCCCGAGTCGCTGCGCGGCAAGCGCCTGGTGGCGCTCGACCTGGGCGCGATGGTCGCGGGCGCGAAGTACCGGGGCGAGTTCGAGGAGCGGCTGAAGGCCGTCCTGAACGACATCAGGTCCAGCGACGGCCAGGTGATCACCTTCATCGACGAGCTGCACACCGTCGTCGGCGCGGGGGCCGGGGGCGACTCGGCGATGGACGCCGGCAACATGCTCAAGCCGATGCTGGCCCGCGGCGAGCTGCGGATGGTCGGCGCCACCACCCTGGACGAGTACCGCGAGCGGATCGAGAAGGACCCGGCGCTGGAGCGCCGCTTCCAGCAGGTCTTCGTGGGCGAGCCCACGGTCGAGGACACCATCGCCATCCTGCGCGGCCTCAAGGGCCGCTACGAGGCGCACCACAAGGTGCAGATCGCCGACGCCGCCCTGGTGGCCGCCGCGACCCTGTCGAACCGCTACATCACCTCCCGCTTCCTCCCGGACAAGGCCATCGACCTGGTCGACGAGTCGGCGTCCCGGCTGCGGATGGAGATCGACTCCTCGCCGGTGGAGATCGACGAGCTGCAGCGCTCCGTCGACCGGCTGCGGATGGAGGAGATGGCGCTGGAGAAGGAGTCCGACCCGGCGTCCGTCGCCCGGCTGGAGAAGCTCCGCCGCGACCTCGCCGACCGGCAGGAGCAGCTGTCGGGCCTGACCGCCCGCTGGGAGCAGGAGAAGCGGAGCCTCAACCGGGTCGGCGAGCTCAAGGAGCGCCTCGACGGCCTCCAGGGCCAGCTGGAGCGCGCCCAGCGCGACGGCGACTTCGAGACCGCCTCCCGGCTGATGTACGCCGAGGTGCCGGCCGCCGAGCAGGAGCTGGCGGAGGCGCAGGCCCGCGCCGCGGACGAGGACTCCGCCACCTCCTCCATGGTCAAGGAGGAGGTCGGCCCGGACGACGTCGCCGACGTGGTCTCCTCCTGGACCGGCATCCCCGCCGGGCGGCTGATGGAGGGCGAGACCGCGAAGCTGCTGCGCATGGAGGAGGAGCTGGGCCGCCGCCTGATCGGCCAGGCCGCCGCCGTCCAGGCCGTCTCCGACGCGGTGCGGCGCTCCCGCTCCGGCATCGCCGACCCGGACCGGCCCACCGGCTCGTTCCTCTTCCTCGGCCCGACCGGCGTCGGCAAGACCGAGCTGGCCAAGGCCCTCGCCGACTTCCTCTTCGACGACGAGCGGGCGATGGTCCGCATCGACATGAGCGAGTACGGCGAGAAGCACTCGGTCTCCCGGCTGGTCGGCGCCCCGCCCGGGTACGTCGGCTACGAGGAGGGCGGCCAGCTCACCGAGGCCGTGCGGCGGCGCCCGTACAGCGTGGTGCTGCTGGACGAGGTGGAGAAGGCCCACCCCGAGGTCTTCGACGTGCTGCTGCAGGTGCTGGACGACGGCCGCCTCACCGACGGCCAGGGCCGGACGGTGGACTTCCGCAACACCATCCTCATTCTCACCTCCAACCTCGGCTCGCAGTTCCTGGTGGACCCGGCGACGCCGGAGGAGCGCAAGAAGGAGCTGGTGCTGGAGAGCGTGCGCGCCGCCTTCAAGCCGGAGTTCCTCAACCGGCTGGACGACATCGTGGTCTTCGACGCCCTCGGCACCGAGGAGCTCACCCGGATCGTCGACCTCCAGGTCGCCCGGCTCGCCGACCGGCTCCGCGACCGCCGCCTCACGCTGGAGGTCACCCCCGCAGCCCGCGACTGGCTGGCGCTCACCGGGTTCGACCCCGCGTACGGGGCCCGGCCGCTGCGGCGCCTGGTGCAGTCCGCCATCGGCGACCAGCTCGCCCGGGCCATCCTGTCCGGGCGGGTGCACGACGGCGACACCGTCGCCGTCGACCGCGACGAGGCCGTCGACCGGCTCACGGTGGGACCGGCGGGGGAGCGGCCGTCGCCGGCCGAGACCCTCTGACCGCGCGTCGCCCGGCAGGCCCGTGGACGTCCCGCCCGCCGCGCGCCCGCGCGGCGGGCGGGACGTCCCGCGGGGCCGTGCCCGGCCGGCGCGTCCCGCGGTCCCGGCGGGTCCCGGGCGTGTCGGGGGAGGCCCGCGGGGCAGGCTGAGGGGAGGCGGCGGCAGCGTCCGGGCCCGAGCCGCCGCCGGCCGTCCTCCGGACCCCCGGCCCCGCGGCCGGGAGCCCGCCGCCCCGCCCCGCGGCACCGCGTCCGGACCGCCCCGCCGCCGGGCTCCGGGCGGGCGCTGCGCCACGGCGGCGCCATGGGGGAGGATGGCAGCCGAACCGTCTCGAAGGGACCAGCCGTGAGCATCGACCCGTCCTCCATCCCGTCCTTCGGCATGCCCCCGCAGCAGCCGGGCGGCGGTCAGCCGAACCCCGCACCGCCGGTGGTGGTGCCGGACCAGGAGCTGGTCAAGCAGCTGCTGGACCAGATGCAGCTCAAGCACGTCGTGGACGAGGAGGGCGACCTCACCGCGCCGTGGGAGGGCTTCCGCGTCTACTACATGTTCCGTGGCGAGGAGAACGAGCTCTTCGCCGTCCGCTCCTTCTACGACCGGGCCTACCCGATCGAGCAGAAGGGCGAGATCCTCGACCTGGTCGACGAGTGGAACCGCGACACCCTGTGGCCGAAGGTCTACACGCACACCCACGAGGACGGCGTCGTCCGCCTCATCGGTGAGTCGCAGATGATCGTCGGCATGGGGGTCAACCTGGAGTACTTCGTGACCACCACCGCGAACTGGACCAACGCCGCCGTCGGCTTCGAGCAGTGGATGGCCGAGCGCCTGGGCCTGCAGAAGGAGGTCGACGGCGAGGACGGCGAGTCCGAGCCCGGCTCCGACGAGGCCTGAGCCTCCCCGTCCGCGACGAAGGGCCCGCCCCCCTGCCGGGGGCGGGCCCTTCCGCCGTGCCGGGTACCTCTGGACTTGCTCAAGTCCGCTTTGGCCGCATCGCGCGGAGGGCACATACGCGGCACGCGCACGGATGCGCGGGAACAAAGGGGGACACCATGGGCTTCGTCATCGTCGCCGCCGTCGTCCTGGCCGTGGCGGCCGTCGCCGCCGCGTCGGGGAGGAGCCGCGGGGGCGGCCGCCGGAAGGGCCGCAGGACCGGATCGGACTCCTCCTCCTCGTGGTGGGCCGGCGGGGACTCCGGCGGGAGCTCCGGCGGCGGCCACCACTCCTGCGGCGGGGGCCACTCCTGCGGGGGCGGCCACGGCTGCGGGTCGGGCTGCGGATCGGGGTGCGGCTCCAGCTGAAAGGCCCCTGGTGATTCCTCGCTCGTACGGGTAAATCCCCCACGGGCGGGCGGAATTCGTGCTTTCCTCTCTGAGTCACCGGACGATCTTTACCGCCACGGCCGGCCGCGCCGGCGGGCACGCGGAGCGGAGAATGCTCACCACACTGCAGACCTCCTACACCGACACCCGCGCCGGGGAGCTGGCCTGGTGCCTCGGCAGCGGCCCGCTCCCGGCGCTCGCGGTGCTCGACCTCCAGTTCGGCCCGGTGGCCCTGCAGCTGCGCCTGCTCGGCGCGTCGCACCAGGTCGTGCTGGCCGCCGGGCAGGGCATCCGCTCGGAGACGGTGGCCTGCCTCCCCGGGCGGCGCGCGCCGCTGCCGGCCCGCGTCGCCGAGCACGTCCAGGGCTGGGAGTACGACTTCGCGGCCAGGGTGGAGACCCTGGCCCCGGCCGCCTTCGCCGCCCGGGCCCAGGAGCTGATCGAGCTGGTGGAGGGGCATCCGAGCGGGCTGGCCGGGGTCTTCCCCGGGGACCCCAGCGCCTTCACCGCCCTGGTGGCGGCGGGCGACGGGCGGCGGCTGCGCTGGCGCACCTGGCACGCCTACCCGCAGGAGGGGACCCTGGTCTGCACCCGGTCCGCGCTGGTCGCGCCGGCCCATGCGGAATCTGTTCGGTAATCGCTTTTCCGGTCGAACGGCCGTGGAATTCCGCATCGGTGTCCCCCGGTCGGGTGACGAGAATTCCCGCGGTCTTCCCCTAGCGTTTGTTCGTGATCGACCAGTCCACCGGAACGGCCGTCCGCCGGCCCGTCGGCGACCCGCCTGCCGCCCCGCACCGCACCCGCGCCCGCACCCGGGCACCGTCCGGGCCGGCACGGCTGCTCGTGCTGCTCGCCGCCTTCGTCTGCGCGGCCTGCGGGCTGGTCTACGAACTGGAGCTGGTCGCCCTCGGCGGGCGGCTGATCGGCGACCCGGTCACCCAGACCTCCCTCGTCCTCTCGGTGATGGTCTTCGCCATGGGCCTGGGCTCACTGCTCGCCAAGCGCCTCACCCGGCGCCCGGCCGCGGCCTTCGCCGTCGTGGAGTCGCTGCTGGCCCTGACCGGCGGCCTCTCCGGCCTCGCCCTGTACGCCTGCTGGGCCTGGCTGGGGGGGTGCCGGACCGCCACCGTGGGCCTCGCCGCCCTGATCGGGGTGCTCGTCGGTACCGAGATCCCGCTGCTGATGACCCTCGTCCAGCGCATCCGCCGGGAGGACGCGGGCCACGCCGTCGCCGACCTCTTCGCCGCCGACTACGTGGGCGCCCTCGTCGGCGGCCTCGCCTTCCCCTTCCTCCTGCTCCCGGCCCTCGGCCAGGCCGCCGGGGCGATACTGGCCGGCGCGGTCAACGCGGTCGCGGGCGGCGCGGTCGCCCTGTGGCTCTTCCGCGACGAGTCGCCGCCGCGCACCCGCCTGCTGCTCCGGGCGGGCTGCGGCCTGGTGCTGGCCGCGCTCGCCGCGGCGGCGTGCGGCACCCCCGCCGTGGAGCGCGCCGCCCGGCGGACGCTCTACGGGGACCGGGTGCGCCTCGCCGAACAGGGCCTCCACCAGGAGGTCGTCCTCACCGGGACGGCCTCCGGCGCCGGACTGCGGCTCTACCTCGACGGACGGCCCGTCCTGTGCGCCGCCGACCGGGACCGCCTCCCGCAGGCCCTGACGCGGCCGGCCATGGCCGGCCCGCACCGCCGGGTGCTGGTCCTCGGCGGGGGCGGCGGCCTCGTCGTCCGGGAGGTGCTGCGGCACCCGGGCGTGCGCCGGGTCGTGGCCGTGCAGCCCGACCCCGACGTCACCCGGCTCGCCCGCACCGACCCGGCACTGACCGCGCTCAACGGGCACGCGCTGGACGATCCCCGGGTCCTGGTCGCCGCGGCCGACCCCCTGGTCTGGCTGCGCGGCGCGGCGGCCGCCGAACCCCCGTTCGACGTCGTCCTCGTCGACCCGCCCGGGCCCGGGGGCGCGCACGGCGCGGACCTCCGGACGGAGGAGTTCTACGGACTGGCCGCACGCCTGCTCGCCCCCCGCGGCCGGCTCGCCGTGGCGGCCGGGCCGTTCGGGGCGGGGTCCGGGACCGCCGACCGGGGCCGGTTCAGGACCGTGGAGGCGACGCTGCGCGCCGTGCCGCTGCGGACCGCCGCGTACACCGTGCGCCAGGCCGCGTCCGGCTGCGGGAGCACGGCGGACCAGGGGTTCCTCCTCGCCGCGCCGCCCGGGGGCGGGGCGCTTGCGCGTCCGGTTCCCCCCGCCGTCCCCGCGGCCTCCGGCACCGGTCCGCTCCCGCCCCCGGAGACCCTCCTCCGGCCGCTGCGGTGAGGACACCCCGGAGCACCGCCGCCCGTACCGCTCACCGCCCGTCCCTGCCGCCCGCCCTGCCGCCCGCTCCCGGCTCACGCCGCACGCCCCCCTTGCGCTCCGCGCGCCGACCGCCGCCGGGGCCGTCCAGGGGCTGTGCCGGGGCCTGCGGACCTGCGGCGGGAGGGTCGGCGGGCCGGGGTCCGCGCGTCCACGGCGCAAGGCCCTTCGCGACCGCGGCAGGTGGGTAGGCTCCCCACATGGAGCATCAGGTCCCCGTCCCGCTTCCGGCCCGGCTCGTCCGGCAGGCGCTCCGCGAACCCGGCCTGCTGGCCCGGTGCGTCCCGGGGCTGACCGTCGACGGTCCTGAACCCGGAGTGCCGCAGCCGGACGGACCGGGTTCCGGCGGGCCGGACCGGGCGGACGGCACCGTCTCCGGGCGGCTGCGCCTGCGGGTCGGCGGCGCCAGCATCACCTACCGCGGCGAGTTCGCCGTCGCCCCGGACGGCGACGGCGGGGACGGTGACGGTGGGGACGGCGACGGCGGGGACGGCGCCGTCTCGGTCACCGCCGAGGCCCGCGAGGTGCGCGGCGCCGGGCAGGTGTCCCTGGCCCTGCGCGTCGCCGTCGAGGAGGGGCCCGCCGGCTCCGGCACGGCGGTGCTGGTGGTCACCGGCAAGGTCGCCGTCCAGGGCCGCCTGGCCGAGGCCGATCCGGCGGCGGCCGCCGCAGCCGGACAGCGTCTGCTGGAGCGGACGGCCGCCGCGCTCGCCGCGGAGCACGCCGCCGGCGACCCCGCCGGGGACGGCTCCGCCGGGGCCGCCGCCCCCGAGGACCGGACCGGTGACGCCGGGGACATCGACGACCCGGCGGCGGACGGACCGGAGGTGCCCGCCGAGGCCGCCGGGACGGTCGACGCCCGCCTGGAGGAGCTGGAGGGACTGGAGGACCCGGACGCCCCCGGGGCCGCCCCCCTCCCGGACCACGGCGCCCTCCCGCTCCCCGGCGACCCGCTCCCCGGCGGCCGGGCCGCGGCCGGGGGCGCCGACGGCGCGGACCCGCTCGACGGGCCGGTCCGCCGCTCCATCGTGGGCCGCTCCGCGGAGGAGGTCGACCACGCCCCGCCCCGCGGCCGGTACGCGCCGGCGCTGCCCGCCCGCGGCGCCCGCGGCAGGGTGGCGGCCCGCAGGCCCGGCGCCGACCGCGGACCGGCCACGCCGGTGGCCGCGCCGGACGCCGACCGCAGCCTGCTGCCCTGGGTGATCGGGGGCGGGGCGGCCGTGGTGGGCGGTGCGGTCGCGCTGGCCCGCGTCCTGCGCAGGCGCTGACCGGGGCGGCCGGGCCCGCCGCCCGCCCCTCCGCCCCGCCCCTCCGCCCTGCCTCTCCGCCCCTCCGCCCCGTCCCGTGCGACCTCCCCGCCCGTCCGCCTCCCGCCCCGCCACCCCGCCCGCCCGCCGCAACGAAGACGGAGCCCCCTTGACCAGCGCTGCCGCCGACCTCCTCCCGGACACCCCGTCCGCCGTCCGCCTCACCGCCGGCGAGGCCGCGCTGACGGTGCTGCCCGACGCGGGCTGCCGCCTCGGCAGCCTGCGCATCGGCGGCCTGGAACTCCTCCGCCGGCCCCCGGCGGAGCCCGACGCCGCACCCTCGGACCGGCTCTTCGGCTGGGGCAGCTTCCCGATGGTCCCCTGGGCCGGCCGGGTGGACCGCGGGGTCTTCAACAACGGCCCGGTGCGGCACCGGCTGCCCACCGACGTGCTGCCGCCGCACGCGATCCACGGCACGGCGCTGACCGGGGCCTGGCGGCTCGCAGCGCCGCCGACCGACCGGGAGGCCGTCTTCGTCCACGACCTGGCGGACCCGTGGCCCTACCCCGGACGGGTCACCCAGCGCTTCGTGCTCGGGCCGGACGAGCTGCGCACCACCCTGGAGGTGGAGACGCGCGGTGACTCCTTCCCGGCACAGGTCGGCTGGCACCCCTGGTTCCTGCGGCACCCCCTCGGCGCGCCGGAGGGCAGCCGGCCGCTCCAGGTGGACTTCGCGCCCGCGTGGCAGGAGGAGCGCGGCGCCGACCACCTGCCCACCGGCCGGCGCATCGAGCCGCAGCCGGGCCCCTGGGACGACTGCTTCGGCATGCCGGACGGCGTCCGGGCCGTCCTGGACTGGCCGGACCTGCTGCGGATGACCGTCACCAGCGACTGCCGCTGGGCGGTGGTCTTCGACCAGCTGGGCGACGCCCTCTGCTTCGAGCCGCAGAGCGGGCCGCCCAACGGCCTCAACACCCGGCCCCGCATGGTCACCCCGATCGACCCCCTGGAGGCGGAGACGGTCTGGCGGTGGGAGCGCCCGTGAGGCGCCGGCCGCCGGGCGAACTAGGCTGGTGGTCCATGAGCAACGACCGTGACGCCCTGCTGGCGCAGATCAAGGACAAGGCCGTCGTCCACGGCAGGGTCACCCTCTCCTCCGGCAAGGAGGCCGACTACTACGTCGACCTGCGCCGCATCACGCTCGACGGCGAGGCCGCCCCGCTGGTGGGCCGTGTGATGCTGGACCTCACCGCCGACCTGCCGTACGACGCCGTCGGCGGCCTGACCCTGGGTGCCGACCCGGTCGCCGCCGCGATGCTGCACGCCGCCGCGGCCCGCGGCCGCCGCCTGGACGCCTTCGTCGTCCGCAAGACCGGCAAGGCGCACGGCCTCCAGCGCCGGATCGAGGGCCCGGACGTCCGGGGCCGCCGGGTGCTGGCCGTGGAGGACACCTCCACCACCGGCGGCTCGGTCCTGACCGCGGTGGAGGCGCTGCGCGAGGCGGGCGCCGAGGTGGTCGGCGTCGCGGTGATCGTGGAGCGCGGCGCCGCCCCGGCCGTCAAGGAGGCGGGCCTGCCCTACTACACCGCCTACGTCCCCGGCGACCTCGGCCTGGACTGACCGCCTCCCCGGACGGCGGGGGCCGGACCGGTCCGGTACACGGCCGAGGGCGGATGTTCCACGTGGAACATCCGCCCTCGGCCGTGTAACCGACCGCACCGCGCCCGGGGGGGCGCCCCCCGGGCCCGGCGCGGGGCCGGGGGGCGCCGGCCCCGCGGGCCCCCCCCCCCCCCGGCCGTGTACCGGACCGCTCAGCGCCGGCGGTGCCGCCCGCCGCCCTGCCCGGCCGTGTCCCGGGCGTACGGGGCGTCGACCTCCGGCTCGAGGTCGAGGCCCGCCTTCTTCTTCCGCCGCTCGCGCCACACCTCGACCAGGATCGGCGAGACCGACAGCAGCACGATGAGCGCCATGGCCGGGATGAGGTACTTGTCGATCACACCGGCCAGCTGGTCGCCGGTGAGGTAGCCGATGAGCAGCATGGACTCGGTCCACAGCACGCCGCCGACGACGTTCCAGACGAAGAAGGTGCGGGCCGGCATCTCCAGGGTGCCCGCCACCGGGTTGAGGAAGGTCCGCACGATGGGGATGAAGCGGGCCATGACCACGGCCTTGGCCGGCCCGAACTTGCCGAAGTAGTACTCGGCCTTCTCCACGTACTCCCGCCGGAAGACCTTCGACTCGGGTTTGTCGAACATCCGCGGGCCGACCTTGGCGCCGATGAGGTGGCCCAGCTGCGCCCCCGCGACGGCCGCCAGGGGGGCGCCCAGCAGGAGGGCCGCGATGGGCATCTGGACGCCCTCGCCGAAGACCTTGGCGGCGGCGCCGGAGGCGGCCACGCCGGCCAGGATCAGCAGGGAGTCGCCGGGGAAGAAGAAGCCGATCAGCAGGCCCGTCTCGGCGAAGATGATCGCGAGGATCCCGATCGCGCCGAGCGAGGAGATCAGCGACTTGGCGTCGAGGAGGTTGAGCGCGAGCGTCGTCGTGTCCACCGGTGCAGAGTAGCGGGACGGCCTCCGGCGACCACGAGTCCGCCCCTGCGGCGGCCGCGCCGCACCCGGGGCCCGGGCGCCCGCCGTCCCCCGCCTCCGGACCCTCCCCCGCCGCGGCCCGTCCGGCGCCGACGCGCCCGCCGTCCCGCCTGACGGGCAGGAAGGTGAAGCCCAGGGCCTCTTCTGGGAGGATGGCACAGGCGTTCACCGTACGTACACCGCACACCGACAGGAGCGGATTCGCATGCCCATCGCAACTCCCGAGGTCTACTCCGAGATGCTGGACCGGGCCAAGGCGGGCAAGTTCGCCTACCCGGCCATCAACGTCACCTCGTCGCAGACCCTGCACGCCGCGCTGCGCGGGTTCGCCGAGGCGGAGAGCGACGGCATCATCCAGATCTCCACCGGGGGCGCCGAGTTCCTGGGCGGCCAGTACAGCAAGGACATGGTGACCGGCGCCGTGGCGCTGGCCGAGTTCGCGCACATCGTGGCCGAGAAGTACCCGGTCACCGTGGCGCTGCACACCGACCACTGCCCCAAGGACAAGCTGGACGGCTACGTCCGCCCGCTGATCAAGGTGTCGCAGGACCGCGTCGCCCAGGGCCGCAACCCCCTCTTCCAGTCCCACATGTGGGACGGCTCCGCCGAGACCCTCGCCGACAACCTGGAGATCGCCCAGGAGCTGCTCGCCGAGGCCGCCAAGGCGAAGATCGTCCTCGAGGTCGAGATCACCCCGACCGGCGGCGAGGAGGACGGCGTCTCCCACGAGATCAACGACGAGCTGTACACCTCCGTCGCCGACGCGGTCCGCACCGCCGAGGCCCTCGGCCTGGGGGAGAAGGGCCGGTACCTGCTGGCCGCCTCCTTCGGCAACGTCCACGGCGTCTACAAGCCGGGCAACGTCGTCCTCAAGCCGGAGCTGCTGCGCGAGCTGCAGGACGGCGTGGGTGCGAAGTTCGGCCGGAAGGACCCGTTCTACTTCGTCTTCCACGGCGGCTCCGGCTCCACCGCCGAGGAGATCTCCACCGCCCTGGAGCACGGCGTCGTCAAGATGAACATCGACACCGACACCCAGTACGCCTTCACCCGCCCGGTCGTGGATCACATGTTCCGCAACTACGACGGCGTCCTGAAGGTCGACGGCGAGGTCGGCCGGAAGTCCACCTACGACCCGCGGACCTGGGGCAAGCTCGCCGAGGCCGGCATGGCCTCCCGCGTCGTCGAGGCCGCGCAGAGCCTGCGCTCCGCCGGCGCGAAGCTCAAGTAGGCGTCACCCCGGCGCCCCGGCGCGGACTCCCGCGCCGGGGCACCGGCGTGCCCGCACCCGTCGGGCCCACCCGTCAGACTGGTGCCATGAACCTCCACGAGAACCTGCTCGGGGGCCCGCCCCCGACGCACCTGCCCGCCGAGCCCGAGCCGGCGGAGCTGCTGGCCTCCGGCGCCTCCCCGGCCGAGGTGGCCGCCGCGCACCCCACCTCCTCCCTGGCCTGGGCGCAGCTCGCCGACGACGCCTTCGCCGGCGGCCGGGTGGTCGAGTCCTACGCCTACGCCCGCACCGGCTACCACCGCGGCCTGGACGCGCTGCGCCGCAGCGGCTGGAAGGGCCACGGCCCGGTGCCGTGGGAGCACGAGCCCAACCGCGGTTTCCTGCGCGCCCTGCACGCCCTGGCCCGCGCCGCCGACGCGATCGGCGAGAAGCCCGAGGCCGAGCGCTGCGCCCAGTTCCTGCGCGACAGCTCGCCCACCGCGGCGGACACCCTCGGCTGACGGCCGCCCCGCCCCTGGCGCCGCCCGCCGCGGCGGCGCCGGGGGCGCACACCGGCGGCCCTTCCCCCCGGACCGGGGCACATGATAGGGATCACAACGGTTCGCGGAGCCGATGAGGAGACCCCTGTGAACGACCCCGACACCAATCCCGCCGCCGTCACCGGAGACTCCGCGCAGGGCACACCCACCCTGGAGTTCGAGGGGACGACCCCGTACGAGGACTACGTGCACGCCTCCGTGCTCACGGGCCTCCAGCAGCCGCTCTCCGACGATCCGGGCGAGATGGCCTTCCTGGTCACCACCCAGGTCATGGAGCTGTGGTTCACCCTGCTCGTCCACGAGTGGCGCACCGCCCGGGACGCCCTGTTCAAGGACGACACCGAACGGGCGATGGAGGCGCTGCGCCGCAGCCTCACCGCGCACCGGGCGCTCAACGACTCCTGGCGGCCCATCGCCGCCCTCACCCCGGCGCAGTTCAACGCCTACCGCACCGCGCTGGGCGAGGCCTCGGGCTTCCAGTCGGCGATGTACCGGCAGGTGGAGTTCCTGCTGGGCGACAAGTCGCTGTCGCTGCTCCGCCCCCACCGGGGCCACCCCCGGGTGTACGCGGAGCTGGAGGCGGCCCTCGCCGAGCCGTGCCTCTACGACGCGGTGATGGACCACCTGCACCGGCAGGGCCTGCCGGTGCCCCGGGAGGTGCTGGACCGCGACGTGACGCAGCGCTGGACCCCGCACCCCGGCGTCGAGGAGGTGTGGCGGCAGGTCTACGCCGGCCCCCAGGGCAGCCCGCCGGTCGCCCTCGGCGAGGTGCTCACCGACGTCGGCGAACTGGTGTGGCGCTGGCGCAGCGACCACCTGCTGGCCACCCGCCGCGCCATGGGCGCCAAGGCGGGCAGCGGCGGGTCGCCGGGCGTGGCGTGGCTGGAGAAGCGGGCCGCGCGCTCGGTCTTCCCGGAGCTGTGGACGGCCCGCAGCCATGTCTGACGCCCTGCTGGGCGGCGGACCGCACCGCGCCGCCCCGGCCGCCCGCCCCGCCGTGTCCGCCGCCGCCCCGCCGACCGCCGCGGCCCCGCCGACCGCCGCCGCCTGCGGCCCCGCCGAGGAGGAGCGCCGGGCCCTGGGCAGGCCGCCGGCGGAGCCGCCGCGGACCCTGCGCTACGGCGGCCACCCGGACCAGGTCTGCGACCTGTGGCGGGCCGCCGACCCGGACGCCCCCACGGTGCTGCTGCTCCACGGCGGGTTCTGGAAGCAGCAGTACGACCGGCGCCACCTCTCGCCGCTCGCCGCCCACCTGGCCGCCTCCGGCTTCCACGCCGTGCTGGCGGAGTACCGGCGGGTGGGGGGCGCCGGGGGCTGGCCGGGGACCCTGGACGACACCGCCGCGCTGGTCGACGCCGCGGCGTCCGGCACCCTGGCGGCCGACGTGCCGTCCTCGGGGAGGGCGCCGCTGCTGCTCGGCCACTCGGCCGGCGGGCACCTGGCGCTGTGGGCGGCGGCCCGGCACCTCCTCCCGTCCGACGCGCCGTGGCGCGGCGGGCGGCGGCCGCGCGGCGTGCTCGCCGTCGCCCCGGTGGCCGACCTCGCCGCCGCCGTCGCGGACGGCAGCGGCGGCGGTGCCGCGGCCGCCTTCCTCGGCGGTGCCGACCGGGTCGCGGAGCGTCTGCCGTACGCGGACCCGGCGGCCCTCGGGCCGACCGGGGTCCCCACCGTCGTGGTGCACGGCGAGGACGACCCGGACGTCCCGGTCGCCCGCTCCCGGGCGTACGCGGCGGCCGACCCGGCGGTGCGGATGCTCCCGCTGCCCGGGGTGGGCCACTTCGCGCCCGTGGACCCCGGCACGGCGGCGTGCGGGGTGCTGCTGGACGCCCTGCGCGCCCTGGACGCGGCCACGGCGGCCCCGGCGGCCCCGCCCGCGGACGGCGCCCCGGAGGCCCCGGAGGAGGGAGGCCGGTGAACGCGCCGTCCGCCGAGGCCCTCGGCTTCGACCCCTGGTCGCCCGCCTTCGTGGCGCACCCCTACGACGTGTACGCCCGGCTGCGGGAGCAGGCCCCGGTGGCCCGCTACGAGCCCACCGGCCAGTGGCTGGTCTCCCGCCACGCGGACGTCTCGGCGCTGCTGCGGGACCGCCGTCTGGGCCGCACCTACCTGCACCGCTTCGGCCACGAGGAGTTCGGCCGCACCCCGCCGCCGCCCGAGCACGAGCCCTTCCACACCCTCAACGGGCACGGGCTGCTCGACCTGGAGCCGCCCGACCACACCCGCATCCGCCGCCTGGTGTCCAAGGCCTTCACCCCGCGCATGGTGGAGTCGCTGCGCCCCACCGTGCGGCGGCTCGCGGAGGAGCTGGCGGCCGGCCTGGTCGCGGACGGCGGGGGCGACCTGGTGGCCCGGGTCGCCGAGCCGCTGCCGGTCGCGGTGATCGCCGAGATGCTGGGCGTCCCGGAGGCGGACCGCGGCCTGCTGCGGCCCTGGTCGGAGGCGATCACCGGCATGTTCGAGCTGAACCCCTCCGAGGAGGCGGCGGCCCGCGCGGTGCGGGCCTCCACGGAGTTCTCGGACTACCTGCGGGCCCTGGCCGCCGAGCGCCGCCGCAACCCCGGCGGCGACCTGGTCTCGGCCCTGGTCGCCGCCCACGACGAGGGGGACCGGCTCAGCGAGCAGGAGCTGGTCTCCACCTGCGTGCTGCTGCTCAACGCCGGCCACGAGGCGACCGTGAACACCACGGCCAACGGCTGGTGGGCGCTGCTGCGCCACCCGGACCGGCTCGCGCAGCTGCGGGCCGACCCGGAGCGGCTGCTGCCCACCGCGGTCGAGGAGCTGATGCGGTACGACACGCCGCTGCAGATGTTCGAGCGGTGGGTGCTGGACGACATCGAGGTCGCCGGGGTGCGGATCCCGCGCGGCTCGGAGGTGGCGCTGCTGTTCGGCTCCGCCAACCGGGACCCGGCGCGGTTCGCGGACCCGGACCGGCTGGACCTGGCCCGGGCCGACAACCCCCACATCAGCTTCGGCGCGGGCATCCACTTCTGCCTGGGCGCCCCGCTGGCGCGGCTGGAGCTCGCCGAGTCCTTCGGCGCGGTGCTGCGGGCCGCGCCGCGGCTGTCGCCGGTGCGGGAGCCGCAGTGGCGGCCCGGCTACGTCATCCGCGGCCTGGCGGAGCTGCCCGTCGAGGTGTGACGGACCGGCCTGCGGGAGGCGGCCGGCCGGGGCCCGGCGGCCCCGGCCCCGGCCCGCCGGTGCCTCCGGCCGGCGCCGCCCGGCCGGGGCCGCCGCCCGTTCATGGCGGTGCGTCAGGAATGCCGCGCGGAGGGCACCGTGAGCCGCCAGGCCGCGGGCCGGACGGTCCAGGTGCGGAAGCGGACGGGCCCGGCGAACCCGCTGTCCGCCTCGTAGCTGAAGCCGCGTCCGGAGACCGTGACGGTGCGGGCCCGGACCCGCAGGCCGTGGCCGGCCGCCGAGGGGGAGCGGACCAGCACCTCCACCGCGCCGTCGGCCGGCCCGGGCCGCCAGACCGCCTCCCCGTGGAGCGCGGCGAGGGCGGCGAGCCGGACGGCCACCAGGTGCACCGGCCGGTCGGTGTCGGCGAGGAGGGTGCCGTCGGCCTCGATCCGCAGCCGCTGGCCGGGTCCGTCGTGCGCGGCCGCCGGTCCGGCGAGCACCGCGCGGGCGAGGCTGCGGGCCGTACGGCCGAGCCGCGCCGGCACCAGCAGGGAGCGCCAGCCGGACTTCGCCGGGGTCGTCTGCCCGGCCGCAGCGGATTTCGCCGAGAGCGAACAGCACGGAGGGCCTTCCCCGTCCTCGTACGCCCGGACGGCCGTCGGCCACCCGTCCGGCGGGCCGTCGGCCCCCGGCGCCCCGGGGTGCGGCCCGGCGTCCGCCGCCGGCCGGTTCTCCCCGCTGCCGCGGACGCCCGGCCGCAGCGGCGGACGCCCCGGGATGCACAGGCCGCCGAGCACCACCCCGCCGCTGTCGTCCACCAGCAGGTCCAGGCTCCGCTCGCCGCCGCCCAGGACCGCCCGGGCCGCCGCCACCGGCTCCGTCGGGACGCCCAAAGCCCTGGCCAGCGCGGTGGAGGGGGTGCCGCCCACCGGTATGAGGCCCACCGCGCCGGCGCCCAGTTCCCGCTGCCGGTGCAGGGTCTGCACCACCCGCTGCAGCGCCCGGTCGTCGCCCACCACCACCGGCCGCTTGCGGCCCCGGTGGGCGAGCACCCGGTCGAGCTCCGCCGCCGTCTCCGGCACCGCGACCTTCACCGCGGCGGCGCCGCGGAGCACGTCCCCGGCGATCCGCACCGACTCCCCGTCCGCCCGCCGGGCGGCGGGGTCGATGACCACCAGCAGCGGCTGCCCTGCCGTGTGCTCGGACGACACCAGCGGTCCTTCCTCAGGTAATCTCTCGGTGCAAGAGCCCCTTGCGCTGTTGCGCCAGGGGCTTCGTCTATCTCGGGGCCGAATCCGGCGGCCTTCCGCCGCCAGGATGCCCCGCCCGGAAGGGGTGTACGCCTGTGCCCGCACTCGTGCTCGTCGGGGCTCAGTGGGGTGACGAGGGCAAGGGGAAGGCCACCGACCTCCTCGGCGGCTCCGTGGACTACGTGGTCCGCTACCAGGGCGGCAACAACGCCGGCCACACGGTGGTCGTCGGCGACCAGAAGTACGCCCTCCACCTCCTCCCCTCCGGCATCCTCAGCCCCAACTGCACCCCGGTGATCGGCAACGGCGTCGTGATCGACCCGGGCGTGCTGCTCTCCGAGCTGTCGGGTCTGGAGCAGCGGGGCATCGACACCTCCAAGCTGCTGATCTCCGGCAACGCGCACCTGATCACGCCGTACCACCGGACGATCGACAAGGTCACCGAGCGCTTCCTGGGCAAGCGGCGGATCGGCACCACCGGGCGCGGCATCGGGCCCGCCTACGCGGACAAGATCAACCGCGTGGGCATCCGGGTGCAGGACCTCTTCGACGAGTCGATCCTGCAGCAGAAGGTGGAGGCCGCCCTCCACGACAAGAACCAGATCCTGGTCAAGCTCTACAACCGCCGCGCGATGCCGGCCGAGCTGGTCGTCCAGGAGTACCTCGGCTACGCCGAGAAGATCCGCCCGTACCTCGCCGACACCACGCTCGTCCTCAACCAGGCGCTCGACGCCGGCAAGGTCGTGCTGCTCGAGGGCGGCCAGGGCACCCTGCTGGACGTGGACCACGGGACGTACCCCTTCGTGACCTCGTCCAACCCGACGTCGGGCGGCGCCTGCACCGGCTCCGGCATCGGGCCCACCCGCATCGACCGGGTCATCGGCATCCTCAAGGCGTACACCACCCGCGTGGGCTCCGGTCCGTTCCCGACCGAGCTCTTCGACGAGGACGGCGAGGCGCTGCGCCGCATCGGCGGCGAGCGGGGCGTGACCACCGGCCGCGACCGGCGCTGCGGCTGGTTCGACGCGGTGATCGCCCGCTACGCGACCCGGGTCAACGGCCTCACCGACTTCTTCCTCACCAAGCTGGACGTGCTCACCGGCTGGGAGCAGATCCCGGTCTGCGTCGCCTACGAGATCGACGGCCGCCGGGTGGAGGAGCTGCCGTACAACCAGTCGGACTTCCACCACGCCAAGCCGGTCTACGAGATGCTGCCGGGCTGGTCGGAGGACATCACCAAGGCGAAGACCTTCGGCGACCTGCCGAAGAACGCCCAGGCGTACGTGAAGGCGCTGGAGGAGATGTCGGGCGCCCCGATCTCGGCCGTGGGCGTCGGCCCGGGCCGCACCGAGACGATCGAGATCAACTCCTTCCTGTGACGCGGGTCCCGTGACACGGGTCCTGCGACCCGGGTCCGGTGACCGCCGCCCCGGCCCCCGCGGGCCGGGGCGGCGGCGGTGCCGCCGGCGGATCCGCGCCGGCGGCGCCCCCCCCCCCCCCCCCCCGGGGGGGGGGGGGGGGGGGGGGCCCCGCCGCGGCCCCCCCCCCCCCCCCACCGCCGTGTCCGGACCCTATTGCACTGGTGCAGAACCCCGTTGCCTCTAGTGCAATCGGCCGCTACAGTCCCGTCCATGCCCGCCGCCACACCCGTGCCCACCGTCCTGGAGGGCGGCCGCGTCCGCCTGGAGCCGCTGGCCCCCGCCCACCTGCCCGACCTGTTCGCCGCGGGTGGCGGGGACGACGAGGTGTGGCGCTGGCTCCCCCACCGCACCCCCCGCACCGAGGACGAGCTGCGCGTCCTCGCCGGACAGCTGCTCGCCGACGCCGGCCGGGGCCTCTGCGTCCCCTTCGCGGTCGTGGACCGCACCACCGGCCGGGCCGTCGGCTGGACCGCCTACCTGGAGGTCGTGGAGGAGGACGAGCGGCTGGAGATCGGCTGGACCTGGTACGGCCGCGCCGTCTGGCGCACCGCCGTCAACACCGAGTCCAAGCTGCTGCTGCTCGCCCACGCCTTCGAGGACCTCGGCTACGGGCGCGTGCAGTGGAAGACCCACCACCGCAACGAGCGCTCCCGCGCCGCCATCGCCCGCCTCGGCGCCGTCCAGGAGGGCGTCCTGCGCCGCCACCGCCGGTACCCCGACGGCAGCTGGCGCGACAGCGTGTACTTCTCGATGCTGGCCGACGAGTGGCCCGCCGCGAAGGCCCGGCTCACCGCGCGCCTCGCCCGGGGCTGACCGGCGGGCCCGAGCGGCGCCGTCCGGCGGGCCCGCGGGCCGCGCCGGCTGACAGGGTGTCGCCCGCCGGGGGCAACGGCAGACAGGGTGCAGCTGCCCGCGGCGGGCGGCGCTTCCTAGGGTGTCCGGTATGAGCATCGCTGCCGACCCTTCCGCGGGGCAGGCCGTCAAGGCCGCGGACCGCGCGCACGTCTTCCACTCGTGGTCCGCCCAGGGCCTGATCGACCCGCTGGCCGTGGCCGGCGCCGAG
The DNA here is from genome assembly GCF_042895785.1 of Streptomyces sp. NPDC001380. NCBI lineage: Bacteria > Bacillati > Actinomycetota > Actinomycetes > Kitasatosporales > Streptomycetaceae > Streptomyces > Streptomyces sp. NPDC001380. Next base: position 44,693 of record NZ_JBIAWP010000026.1, read on the forward strand.
GGCTCCTCCTTCTGGGACTACGACGGCCGGAAGTACCTCGACTTCTCCTCCCAGCTGGTCAACACCAACATCGGCCACCAGCACCCCAAGGTCGTCGCGGCCATCCAGGAGCAGGCGGCGAAGCTCTGCACCTTCGCCCCCGCCTTCGCCATCGACGTCCGCAGCGAGGCCGCCCGGCTGATCGCCGAGCGCACCCCCGGCGACCTCGACAAGATCTTCTTCACCAACGGCGGCGCCGAGGCCAACGAGAACGCCGTCCGCCTGGCCCGCCTGCACACCGGCCGGCAGAAGGTGCTCGCCACCTACCGCTCGTACCACGGCGCCACCGCCAACGCGATCGCCCTCACCGGCGACCCGCGCCGCTGGCCCAACGAGACCGGCACCTCCGGCGTCGTCCACTTCTGGGGCCCCTACCTCTACCGCTCGAACTTCCACGCCGCCGACGAGGCGCAGGAGTGCGAGCGCGCCCTGGCGCACCTGGAGCAGGTCATCGCCTTCGAGGGCCCGCAGACGGTCGCCGCGGTCATCCTGGAGACCGTGGTCGGGACCGCCGGCATCCTGGTCCCGCCGCCCGGCTACCTGGCCGGCGTGCGGGAGATCTGCGACCGGTACGGCATCGTCCTCGTCCTCGACGAGGTGATGGCGGGCTTCGGCCGGACCGGCGCCTGGTTCGCCGCCGACCACTGGGGGGTCACCCCGGACCTGCTCACCTTCGCCAAGGGCGTCAACTCCGGCTACGTGCCGCTGGGCGGCGTCGCCATCTCCGCCGAGATCGCGGCGACCTTCGACGAGCGGCCCTTCCCCGGCGGCCTCACCTACTCGGGCCACCCGCTGGCCTGCGCCTCCGCCGTCGCCACCATCAACGCGATGGCGGAGGAGGGCGTCGTGGAGAACGCCCGCGAGATCGGCGAGCGGGTGCTCGGCCCGGGCCTGCGCGAGCTCGCCGAGCGCCACCCGTCGGTCGGCGAGGTGCGCGGCACGGGCGTCTTCTGGGCGCTGGAGCTGGTCCGCGACCGGGAGACCCGCGAGCCGCTGGTGCCGTACAACGCGGCGGGTGCGGCGGGGAAGCCGATGGCGGACCTCGCCGCGGCCTGCAAGGAGCGCGGGCTGTGGCCGTTCGTCAACATGAACCGCCTCCATGTCGTGCCGCCGTGCAACGTCTCGGAGGGCGAGGCCAAGGAGGGCCTGGCGATCCTGGACGAGGCGCTCGCCGCCGCCGACGCGCACACCGTCTGACGCGGCGCCCCTCCGCACGCCCCACCCGCACGCCCCCCGCGTGCCCGGCGGGGACACCCGGCCCGGGGACACCCGGCCGGGGCCGCACACGCACCCGGCCGCCCCACCGCAGGCCGCCGACGGGCCGGGTCCGCCTCCCCCGCACGGGAGCCGGACCCGGCCCGCCGGCCGTCCGCCCCCGGGGCCGCGCCCCCGCACGGGAGCCGGACCCGGCCCGCCGGCCGTCCGCCCCCGGGGCCGCGCCCCCGCCGTCCGCCCGTCCGCCGTCCGTCCGCCGGTGACCCCCGGCGCCCCGGCGCCCCCTTCGCGTACGGTGTACGGGTCGTCGGCCGCCGGGGAGGAGAGCGCGCATGACCGCAGGCAGCGGATCCGCCGTCGTGCGCCGCAGCAGCCTCCGCGAGCAGATCGCGGGCGCCCTGCGCGAGGAGATGATGGCCGGGCGCCTCGCCGCCGGCACGCGCTTCACCGTCAAGGAGATCGCCGAGCTCTACGGAGTCTCGGCCACTCCGGCCCGGGAGGCGCTGGTCGACCTCACGGCGCAGGGGCTGCTGCGGGTGGAGCACCACCGGGGCTTCGCCGTCCCCGCACTGGACTGGCAGGACTTCCTCGACATCGTCGAGGCCCGCACCCTGCTCGCGGACAACGTTTTCCGCCACCTCGGCCGCCGCCCCACGGGCATCGCCTGGGACCGGCTGCCCAGCGTGCGGCGCCGGGCGGAGGCCGCGACCCGGGCGGCCCGGGCCGGTCAGCTGGACGTCCTGGTCGGCTGCGACCGCCGGTTCTGGCGCGAGGCCGGGGGCCTGCTGGGCAACCCGCGGATCAGCGACTACCTCGACCTGCTGCGGGTGCAGTCGTGGATGTACGCCGCCCCCCGGCTGCGGGGCCGCCCCGACCTGGTCCGGACCTGCTGGGACGGTCACGTGGAGCTGGTCGACCGGATCGCGGAGCGCGACCGGGCCGGCGCCCACCGGATGGTCCTCGCGTACAACCGGGCCGCGGTGGAGCTGATGGCGCGGCTGGACGGGCACGAGGTGCCGGGGCTGCTGCCCGACGGGCCGGACGCCCCTGCGGCCCCGCCCCCCGCCGCCCCCGCGTCCGCGCCCGCGTCCGTGCCCCGGCAGTCCGCCCCCGGCGGCGGCCCCGCCCCCGGGGACCGGTCCGCCCCCGGCGGCTGGTCCCCGGAACCCGGCTGACAGTCCGGTCCGGGCCGCGCCCCCGGCCGGTAGGGTGAGCGTTCCGTGCCCGGGCGGAGTACAGAGCGCCACGGTGCAGCGGACCGTCCCCACCCCCGACGCCGCGCCTGACCGGCGCACAGGAGTGCCTGTGGCCTGCGACATCTGGCTCGTCCCCCTCGTGGACGTCCTCTGCCACGCTCCGGAGAACCCCTTCCGGGACGACCTCGACGTCTACAACGCCGCCCTCGCCGCCCAGGGGCTGCCCGAGGTGCCGGTGTACCGCTACATGCCGGGCCTGAGCGGCGACGTCGAACCCGTCGCCGCCTTCGACTACGACTCGCTGCACTTCCTGCGCCGCGCCTACCTGCTGCAGCTCACCGGCTTCGAGGTGGCCCCGGTGGGCGAGCTGGGCGGCGACTACGAGCAGCTGCTGGAGATGTTCGAGTCCACGGCGGAGCAGTCGCACCTCGTCTGGCACTTCGACCACGCGGGCGCGTACGTGCCGGTGGACTTCGCCGCGCCGCTGGTGGACGAGTCGCTGCTGGCCGCCGGCGGCCCGCTCGGCTCGGTCCACGGGCTGCTGCGCGAGCTGGAGGCGGTGGCGCCGGTGCTGGGGATCGACCCGGCGGCCCCCCCGGCGCCGACCCGGCCGCTGGGGCCGACCGAGCTGGAGCAGCCGTTCCACCCCCCGCTCGACGACCTGGGCCCGTTCGCCCGGGAGCGGCACGCCTGGGCCGGACTGCACGCCGCGGCGGTGCGCAGCCTGGGCCAGGGCTCGATGATCGTCTTCGCCTGAGTCGTCGTCCCGGCCCGCCCCGTGCGGGGCGGGCCGGGACGACGGACGCTCAGCGCAGCGGACCCTCCGGGGGCCGCTGGCGCGGCATGGTCGGCCGGTTCCCCGGGCCCGGCAGGACCCGCACCTGGGCGCCGCCGCCCGCCTCGCTGCGGCCGCCCCACACGCCGGGGGCCTGCGTCGGCAGCCGGGTCATGGCGGCGCGGAACTCCAGCATCCACTCCGCGGTCTCGCTGCGGACCATGTCCGAGACGTCCTCGCAGAACCGGCGCAGCACGCCCAGGCAGCGCTCCGCCGCCTCGGCCGCGGTGCCCTCCGTGGGGCCGAGCACCTCGCGCACGCACTCCGACGCCCAGTCGAACTGGAACGCCTCCAGGCGGCGCTGCAGCGCCTGCGCCGTGCTGACGTCCCGCATCCACCCGGAGGTCAGGCCGAACGCCCGGTCCGCGACCACGCAGGCGCCGGCCAGCACGAACAGCACATAGCCCCAGGGCGCCGCCCCCCGCCACACGCCGGTCAGCCCGAGCAGCGGCAGCCCCGCGCCGCAGGCCGCCGCGACGGCCGCCACCAGGCGCAGGGACCGGGCGGCCCGGCGCTTCCAGGCGCGGTCGCGCAGGTACCAGTCGACCGCCTCGACGGCCCGCTCCTCGGACCAGCGGTACAGCTCCTCCAGCCGCTCGGCGGGCTCGCCCCAGTCGCCCAGGGGGAACTGGCGGGCCCCCAGGTCGGCGCGGCGGGGCCGGGCGCCGTCCTCGGCGGTGGCCGGGGCGGGCTGGTCCTCCTCGCCCGGCTCCCCGCTCCAGGGGTTCTCCTCCTCGGGCTGCATTTCCGGCTGGCTCACCTGTGGCACTCCCTGTGCGGCCGTACCGGCCGGGTGCCGGCAGTTCTCCAAAGGCACTTCTTACCGCCAAATGGCTGACCGCGGGGGCGGTTCGGCAGGGACGCACCCGGGGTGCCGCCCCCGGACCCCGAGGTGGGAGCCGGTCCGGACCGGCGCGGATTTCACCCGGGAGAGTGGGTGTCCCGCGCGCCCCGAATGTGACGGAATCGACAAATGCCCACCGCGGGCGGGCCGCCGCCGCCCGGGCCGCCGGGCCCAGGCACTACCCTTGCCAGGCGTGAAGGTCCTCGTCATCGGCGGCGGCGCCCGCGAACACGCCCTGTGCCGCTCCCTGTCCCTCGACCCCGACGTCACCGAGCTCCACTGCGCCCCCGGCAACGCCGGCATCGCGCAGGTGGCCCGGCTGCACCCGGTCGACCAGCTGGACGGTGCGGCGGTGGCCGACCTGGCCGCCGGCCTCGGCGCCGGCCTGGTGGTCGTCGGCCCGGAGGCCCCGCTGGTGGCGGGCGTCGCCGACGCCGTGCGCGACCGCGGCATCCCCGTCTTCGGCCCCTCCCGCGAGGCGGCCCTGCTGGAGGGGTCCAAGGCCTTCGCCAAGGACGTGATGGCCGCCGCCGGGGTGCCCACCGCCCGCTCCTACGTGTGCACCACGCCCGAGGAGGCCGCCGACGCGCTGGACGCCTTCGGCGCCCCGTACGTGGTGAAGGACGACGGCCTGGCCGCGGGCAAGGGCGTCGTCGTCACCTCCGACCTGCAGGAGGCCCTCGCCCACGCCGCCGCCTGCGGGCGCGTGGTGATCGAGGAGTTCCTCGACGGCCCCGAGGTCTCGCTCTTCGCCGTCACCGACGGCACCACCGTCGTGCCCCTCCAGCCCGCGCAGGACTTCAAGCGGGCCCACGACGGCGACGAGGGGCCCAACACCGGCGGCATGGGCGCCTACTCGCCGCTGCCCTGGGCCGGCCCCGAGCTGGTGGACGAGGTCCTGGCGACCGTGCTCCAGCCCACCGTCGACGAGCTGCGCCGCCGCGGCACCCCCTTCTCCGGCCTGCTCTACGCCGGCCTGGCGATCACCTCGCGCGGCGTGCGGGTCATCGAGTTCAACGCGCGCTTCGGCGACCCGGAGACCCAGGTGGTCCTGGCCCGCCTGCGCACCCCGCTGGCCGGCCTGCTGCTCGCCGCCGCCACGGGCCGGCTCGACGAGCTGGAGCCGCTGCGCTGGAGCGACGGCGCCGCCGTCACCGTGGTGGTCGCCGCCGAGGGCTACCCGGCCTCCCCGCGCTCCGGCGACCCGGTCGAGGGCCTGGCCGAGGCCGAGGCGGCCGACGGCACCGCCTACGTGCTGCACGCCGGCACCCGGCTCGGCGAGGACGGCGCGGTCCTGTCGGCCGGCGGCCGCGTCCTGTCGGTCACCGCGGTCGGGGAGGACCTCGCCCTGGCCCGCCGACGGGCGTACGACGCGGTGGCGCGGATCCGGCTGGCCGGCTCCCACCACCGCACCGACATCGCGCTGAGGGCCGCCGGCGGGCAGGACACCGGCCGGGACGGCAGGCAGGACGACGGCGCGCGGTAGGCGGAGCGGCGGTCCGGGGCCTCGGGCCCGGTGGCGTGCGGGCGGTGCCCTCACCTCACCGGACCCAAGGCCCCGGACTGTTTTCCGGGTCCGCCGCCGTGGGGCGGCCCGGTGCCGAACGGCGCCGCCCGGCCAGTCCTTCGGGTGAAGCGGGCGGTATCCGGCTGACGCCGGAAGGGAGGTGGCCGTATGGTGCCCAGGACCGCGGATCCGGCTCGTCGTACCGGGGGGAGTCCCGCCGGGTGACCGGGGCCGCGCAGGGGGATGCTGCGGTTCGGGACCAGCCGCCTCTTTCGGGGGAAGGAGGCGGAACCCGGAACGGCGGCCCGTGCACGCACGTCAGACGTGACAGAGGCGCTGCGGAGAGCGTCCGGTCCATGACCGGATCGCAGCGGTTCTCCACCGTTCCACTGTGGATTCTCGGACTCTTCGGACCGGGTCGCAGCGCCCGCCGTCGGAGCAGGACCGGCGGACGGGTGAGGCGGCGGCAGGGGGTGTGACGGAAGGTGGCAGGTGTCGACGCGGCGCGAGCCCGTGCCCATGCGGTCCTGCGGGTCCGCGGCCTGGCCGTGGCGGCCGCCGCGCTCCCTGCGGCCGTCGCCGTCGTCCTTCTCGCCGGGCGGGCGACCGGCAGGCTCGGCGCCCCCGGGTCGCCCGACGCGGCGGCCTGGGACGCGGCCCGCTGGGCCGCCTGCGCCGTGGCCGCCGCGACCCTGCTGCTGGGCGCCGCCGTGGCCGCGGTCCTCACCCGCGCCCGGCCCCCGCAGACCCCCTCGGTGGCGGTCCGCGAGCGCGAGGCACCCGAACTCCACCGGCTGATCCGCGACCTCGCCGCCCGGATGGAGGTGCCGGCCCCGTCCGCGATCGCCCTCACCCCCGACTGCGACAGCTGGCTGGAGGACGCCGGCACCCCCGCGCCCGGCCCCCCGCTGCCGCACCTGCCCGGCCGCCGCCCGGAGCCCCCCGCCCCGGTGCTCGTCATAGGCTCGCCCTTCCTGTGGTGGATGCGCGTCCCCGAGCTGCGCGCCCTCCTCGCCCCCGTGGTGGCGGGTACCGCCGCCTCCGCCGACCCGGACATCGCCGCCGCCCGCCGCTTCGTCCGCGGCCTGGACGCCGCCTCCGCCACCGTCCGCCGCGGCCGCGGCGGACCGCCCTCCGGCACCCCCTCCCTCCTGCGCCTGCTGCACCGGGCCGCCCTGGCGGTCCTCGACCGGATCACCCGCACCCTGCTGCGCGCCTGCCGCGGCCACGCGGCCGAGCTGGAGCGGGCGGTGGCCGCCTGGGCCTCGGAACAGGCCCTCGCCGTCGACTACGGGCTGCGCATCGCGGCCCAGGAGCAGGTCGGCCTCGCCTACGCGGGGTGGGACCGCCTGCTGACCCGCGTGGCCCTGCCCGCCTGGCGCATCGCCTGCCTCCCCACCCACCTGAACGCCGGGGTGGTCGCCGCGCTGACCGAGCTCTCCCGCCGCGACCGGCTCGCCGAGGGCTTCGAGCGGCGCCTCGGCGACCGCCCCGCCTGCGACCTGCTGGAGGAGCCCGGATCCGTCGACGAGGCCGTCTCGCTGCTCGCCGCCCGCCTCTTCCACGGCGTCCCCCGCGACGCGGGGAAGGGCGCCCGCGGCTGGGGCCGGGTCGGCTGGGAGGAGTACCCGGCGGCGGTGGTCGACCGCATCTGGCGCTCCCAGGCCGCCGCCCTGCACGCCGCCGTCGACCGCACCGCCCCCGGGGGCCCGGCCGGTCCGGGCCGGGGGCCGGACGCCGTCCGGCGCCCGCCGCGGCGGACCCGCCCCGGGACCGGCCCGGGGGCCCGGGGCGGCCGGGGCGCCCGGGACGACGCCGCGGCCGGCACCGGCCCGACGCTGGCCCGGGTGCTGGAGCGGCTGCGGGCCGGCGACGCCGACCGGCTGGCCGCCGAGCTGGCCCCCCGGCCGGGCCGCGCGTCCGACGGGGCGGGCGGGTCCGGTGAGCCCGGCGGGTCCGGCGGACCGTCCGGGGCCTGGGAGCCCGCGGGGCAGCCCGAGCCCGGCCAGGCGCTCCTGCCGGTGCCGCCGCGCACCGGGCGGGACCTCCTCGCCGACCACGTGGCCGCGATGGTGTGTTGCGCCGCCGTGGACACCGCCGGCGCCGTGCCCGGCCTCGACTGGCTGGACGGCCCGGCGCTGCTGGTCCGAGGCACCCGCCGGACCGACCTGGCCGCCCCCGTCGTCCGCGCGGTCGAGCAGGGCGACGACGGCCCGCTGCGCGACTGGCTGGACGCCGTCGGTGTGCGGCTGGAGAAGCCGGTCCGGCTCGCCTGACGTCCGCCCGGCGTCCGTCCTTCCGGGCGTCCGTCCGGCGGCGTGTGCGCCCGTGCGCCACCCGCCCCGGCGGCGGCGCCCGCGGTGCCACCGGCCGGGGACGCCCCCGAGGACGCCCTCCCGGAGGGCCCGCCGAGGATGATCGGCAAGAACATTTGTCATATTCGTACCCACACGGGGTGACGCAACGGTGGCAGGATGTGATGTGCTGGACGTGCGCCGGGCGCGGGCGGTCCGGACGGCCGCCGCACTCTCCCGCGTCCGCGTCGGGGCAGGAGGGACACCGTGGGGACGGATCAGATCCGCCGCTGGGAGTCGGGTGCGCTCGCGCACGCCGTGACCGACCCCTTCGGGCTGGGCCCGCTGCCCTGGCTGCGCGGCGCCGACACCTACGTCGAGGGCTCCGGCCCCGACGCCGCCGGGACCGTGCTCCCCTGGTACGTCGACCTCGCCGCCCCCGGGCAGCAGCTGCTGCCCGGGACCAGGCGGGTGCCCGACCGCGCCGGGCCGGGGGGCGCGCCCCGCAACTCCGACGACGTGGACTGCCGGATCAAGGGCTTCGCCTCCGCCGGGACGGTCCGCCCCGGCGGCTCCGTGGACCTCCGGGTGACCGTCGACCCGCCCCGCGAGTTCACCGTCGACGTCTACCGCATCGGGCACTACGGCGGCGACGGCGCCCGCCACATGACCTCCGGGCCCGGCGTCAGCGGCCTGCGGCAGCCGGCCCCGCTGGTGGCGGGGCGCACGGTCTCCTGCCACCACTGGTGGCTCTCCTGGCGGCTGCACATCCCCACGCACTGGCAGCCGGGCGCGTACGTCGCGGTCCTCACCACCGTCGACAGCCTGGACCGCACCCACATCCCCTTCACCGTCCGCGACGACCGCCCCGCCGACCTGCTGCTGCTCCTCCCGGACGTCACCTGGCAGGCCTACAACCTCTTCCCGGAGGACGGGCACACCGGCGCCAGCCTGTACCACGCCTGGGACGAGGAGGGCAGGCTGCTCGGCGAGCAGGACGCCGCGGTGACCGTCTCCTTCGACCGCCCGTACGCCGGGGCCGGCCTGCCGCTGCACGTCGGCCACGCCTACGACTTCGTGCGCTGGGCGGAGCGCTACGGCTACGACCTCGCGTACGCCACCGCCACCGACCTGCACGCCGGCGCGGTCGACCCCGCCCGCTACCGCGGCCTGGTCTTCCCGGGCCACGACGAGTACTGGTCCGCGCCCATGCGGCGGGCCGCGGAGCGGGCCCGGGACGCGGGCACCTCGCTGGTCTTCCTCTCGGCCAACACCATGTACTGGCGGGTCGAGCTGTCGCCCTCCCCGGCCGGGGAGCCCGACCGGCTGGTCAGCTGCCGCAAGCGCCGCCGCCCCGGCCCGGGCGTCCCCTTCCAGGGGCCGGCCGGCGCCCGCACCGCGCTGTGGCGGGACGCCGGCGAGCCGGAGCAGGGGCTGCTGGGCGTCCAGTACGCCGGGCGGGTCCCCGAGCCCGCCCCGCTGGTCGTGCGCAACGCGCACCACTGGCTCTGGGAGGGCACCGGGCTGCGGGAGGAGGACCCGGTGCCGGACCTGGTGGCCGGGGAGGCGGACCGGTACTTCCCCCGGGTCGCCCTGCCCGAGCACTCCGAGCGCGTCCTGCTGGCCCACTCCCCGTACACGGACGCGGCCGGCGTGCGCCGCCACCACGAGACCTCGCTCTACCGGGCGCCGAGCGGCGCCTGGGTCTTCGCCTCCGGCACCTTCGCCTGGTCCCCGGCGCTGGACCGCCCCGGCCACACCGACGACCGCATCCAGCGCGCCACCGCCAACCTGCTGGACCGGATCTGCAAACGGGGGTGACCCGGCGGGCCGTCCGCCGCGGCCCGGCGTGGGTGCCCGGGAAAGCCCGGCCCGGGTGATATCCACCTGAGGTGGGCGGAATATGACGGTATGCCGGATTGGTCCGGTCCCGTCCGCCCGCGGCAGACGCTCGCGGAACGGAGAGGGGCCGTGCATGTCCGGCAGTGACGATCAGGAGACGGCGTCCGGACCGGTGCGCGGCGGGACCCCGCCGTCGCGGTGGCGGTGGGTCTCCGAGCACCAGGTGCTGGCGGGCCTGCTGGCCGGCGCGGTCCTGCTGGCGGGCGGCGCGGGGGCGGCCTGGCTCACGGTCGGCGACCCGCGGCCGGACGTGCCGACCGCCCGGGTGGAGCGGCGGGCGCTGGACGGTTCGGTGCTGGTCCGCGGCACGGTGACCACGGCTCAGACCGTCCAGGTGACGGCGCCCGCCCCGGGGGCCGGAGGAGCCGTCCGGGCGGTGGTCACCGGGCTCCCGGTGCGGACGGGCCAGACGGTCGCCGCCGGACGGGTGCTGGTGGAGATCTCCGGCCGCCCCGTCTTCGCGCTGCCCGGCGCCCTGCCCGCCTACCGCGACCTGCGCCCGGGCGACCGCGGCGCGGACGTCACCCAGCTGCAGAAGGCCCTGCGCGGCCTCGGCCTCCGCACCGGCCGGGACCGCGCGGGCGTGTTCGGCCCCGGCACCGCGGCCGCGCTCACCGCCTTCTACGCCTCCCGCGGCTACACCCCGCTGCCCGCCCGCCCGGACGGCGACACCCGGCTCGCGGAGGTCCGCAACGCGGTGGCCGCCGCCCGCCGGGCGCGCCAGGACGCCGCGGACGCGCTGGCCGACGCCCGCGACCGCAGGGCCGCCCTGCCCGGCGGCGCCTCCGCGGCGGACCGGACGGCCGCCGGCCAGGCGGTCGCCGAGGCGCGGCGCCGGGTCAGGAGCGCCGACGCCGACCTCGCGGACGCCCGGGGCCTGCTGACGGCGGAGAAGGCGGCGGACGGGCCCCTGCTGCCCGTCTCCGAGGTGCAGTACCTCCAGGGCTTCCCGGCCGTGGTGGACGCGGTCCCGGTGGCGGTCGGCGGACTGGTCACCGGCAGCGCCATGACCGTCTCCGCGGACGGCATGGTCGTCTGCGGGGGGCTCCCCGCCTACCAGCGGGCAGTGGTCCGGCCGGGCCAGCCGGTGCGGATCGTCTCCGAGGCCGGCCGGGTCAGCGCCGGGGGCACCGTCGTGTCGGTGGCGGACGTGCCGGTCCGGCAGCAGGCGGCCGTCGCGGCCCAGGACGGCTCGGCCCAGGACGGGTCGGCGCAGGACGGCCCGGCCCAGGACGGGTCGATGCGGCAGGGGGCGGTACCGGGCCGCCCCGTGCAGGACTCCGGCCGGGTCGCGCCCGCGGCGGACCCCGCCGCCTGCCCGGTCGTGGTGCGCCCCGACCACCAACTGGACCCGGGCATGGAGGCCCAGCAGGTCCTCCTGTCGGTCCAGGCCCCGCCGTCCCGCGGCAGCGTGCTGGCGGTGCCCGCACCGGCGATCCGCACCGGCGGCGACGGGCGCGCGGTGGTGACGGTGTACCGGAAGCACCGGGAGCGCACCGTGGAGGTCGTCCCCGGCGCCTCCGGCGGCGGCTGGACCGAGATCCGGCCCCTCGACGACGGCGCGGTGCGGGAGGGGGACCGGGTGGTCCTGGACGGGGCGGACCGGACGGGCACCGGCCCCGCCACGGCCGCGCCGTTCCCGGCCCCTTCCCCGGCGGCCCCGGGACCGGCCTCGGCGGGCCGGCGGCCGGGGCCGCCCGCGGCCGTCCTCACGCCGGGGACCCCGGCGGCCCGACCGTCCCGGGCGGCGGGCCGGCACGCGTGAAAGACTCCCGGCAGGCAGCCCCTGAACACGAGGTAGTGAAGCGTTGAGCGGATTCGTCGAGAAGCCCGAGCCGGTCCAGGTCCCCGGCCTCGTCCACGTCCACACCGGGAAGGTGCGCGACCTCTACCGCAACGCCGCCGGCGACCTGGTGATGGTCGCCAGCGACCGGATGTCCGCCTACGACTGGGTGCTGCCCAACGGGATCCCGGACAAGGGGCGGATCCTCACCCGGCTCTCGCTCTGGTGGTTCGACCTGCTCGCCGACACGGTCCCCAACCACGTCCTGTCCGCGGAGGTCCCGGAGGGCGCCCCCGCCGACTGGGAGGGCCGGACGCTGGTCTGCCGCGACCTGCGGATGCTCCCGGTGGAGTGCGTCGCGCGCGGCTACCTCACCGGCTCCGGCCTGCAGGAGTACCGGCGCGACCGGACCGTCTGCGGCCTCGCGCTGCCCGAGGGGCTGGTCGACGGATCGGAGCTGCCCGCCCCCGTCTTCACCCCGGCGACCAAGGCCGAGGTCGGCGAGCACGACGAGAACGTCCCCTACGAGGAGGTCGCCCGCCGCGTCGGTCCGGAGCTGGCCGCCCTCCTGCGGCAGACGACGCTCGCCGTGTACGGGCGGGCCCGGGACGTGGCGAGGGAGCGGGGCATCATCCTCGCGGACACCAAGTTCGAGTTCGGCCTCGACCCGGAGACCGCCGAGGGCGGGGAGCCGCGCCTGGTCATCGCCGACGAGGTGCTGACGCCGGACTCCTCGCGCTTCTGGCCGGCCGACACCTGGGAGCCGGGCCGGCCGCAGCCGTCGTTCGACAAGCAGTACGTCCGGGACTGGCTGTCGTCGCCGGCCTCCGGCTGGGACCGCAGCGGTGACACGCCGCCGCCCGCGCTGCCGGACGAGGTCGTGGAGCGCACCCGCGCGAAGTACGTGGAGGCGTACGAGCGGCTGACCGGCACTCCCTGGAGCTGAGCCCGGCCGCCGGAGCCGGGCCCGCCGCCTCCCGCACCCCGACCGGGGTGCGGGAGGCGGCGGGTTCCGCCGGTGCGCGGAAAAGCAGAAGGCCCGCTCCTCGGAGCGGGCCTTCTGCATGTGGAGCGGACGACGAGATTCGAACTCGCGACCCTCACCTTGGCAAGGTGATGCTCTACCAACTGAGCCACGTCCGCATGATCATTATGGTGCCACCCGCTTCCGGGTGGACGTTTGTGCTGCGAGCGGACGACGAGATTCGAACTCGCGACCCTCACCTTGGCAAGGTGATGCTCTACCAACTGAGCCACGTCCGCACGGTGCCTTCGGCACCTGCCTCCGCCTCCCTGCCGGGCTGCGGCGACGAGGATTACTCTACAACATCCCCGGGGGTGCTTGTCGCATCCCCGCCGCGGCGGCGCGTGACCGCCGCGGCGGGACGGGGCCGGGAGGGGTCTCAGCTGGCCTCGGCGAACTTCTCGTACACGTGCTTGGGGATGCGGCCGCGGGCCGGCAGGTCCATGCCGTGCGACTGGGCCCAGGCGCGCACCGCGGCCGGGTCCGGGGCGACGGCGGTGCGGCGGAAGGACTTGCCGCTGCGGCTCTGCCGGCGGCCGGCCGCCACGTACGGGGCGAGGACCCCCCGCAGCTTCTCGGCGTTCTCGGCCGACAGGTCGATCTCGTACGACTTGCCGTCGACGCCGAAGTGGACGGTTTCCTCCGCCGCACCGCCGTCCAGGTCGTCGGAGAGCGTGACCACTACACGCTGTGCCATGGGTGTCAATCCTCTCGGGCAATAGGACCGCCCCCGGCGACGGGGAGCGCCGGGAGGTCCGGTGTGCACCGGCCGTCGGGCGGTCCGCCGCAGGGGCGCGGCAATCCGCCGGGTGCGAACCACCTGCCGCGACCGGTGCTCTTATTCTGCACCAAAACCCGACAGGAATTGAACCCTCTACTTTTCCCGCGCCGAATATCCGTACCGGCCGGATACCGGGTCGGATACCGGGCCCATACCTCCGGTCGATCTGCCCGGAGTGCCGGTAATGGCAGCGTTCCCCGGGGTCTTCGCGCGGGCCGGTCCCCGGGGTGCGGAATCCGGCAAAAGAGGTGCATTTCCGTGGCCGCCGTCCGCCTTCCCGCCGGCTTCCGAGGGGCTTCCGCTCGGCGTCGCGCCCTGCTCGGCGCGGGGTGTGCGGGCGGGCGGGTAAGGGGCGGAAGTCTACGCGCGTTGCGCCGCCCGGGCCGCCGGAGTGCCCGAAACGCTGGGTATTCTGGGGATCCCGCCCCCACGCACCAACACCGGGAGTGCCAGTGGCACGCGTCGTCGTCGACGTCATGCTCAAGCCGGAGATCCTCGACCCCCAGGGCCAGGCGGTGCAGCGCGCACTGCCGCGCCTCGGATTTGACGGGATCTCTGATGTCCGCCAGGGAAAGCGCTTCGAACTCGAGCTGGACGGCCCCGCCGACGAGGCCACCCTCGCGCGTATCCGCGAAGCCGCCGAGACCTTCCTCGCCAACACCGTGATCGAGGACTTCACCGTGCGCGTCGAGGAGGAGGCGAAGTGACCGTCCGCGTCGGCGTCGTCACTTTCCCCGGTTCGCTCGACGACCGCGACGCCCAGCGCGCGGTCCGCCTCGCGGGCGCCGAGCCGGTCGCCCTCTGGCACCGCGACAAGGACCTGCACCAGGTCGACGCCGTGGTCCTCCCCGGCGGCTTCTCCTACGGCGACTACCTGCGCTGCGGCGCCATCTCCCGCTTCTCGCCGGTGATGGACACGCTCATCGAGCAGGCGAGGGCCGGCATGCCGGTGCTCGGCATCTGCAACGGCTTCCAGGTCCTGTGCGAGTCCCACCTGCTGCCGGGCGCCCTCACCCGCAACGACAGCCTGCACTTCGTCTGCCGCGACCAGCGGCTGCGCGTCGAGAACGCCGCCACCGCCTGGACCTCCGACTACGAGCAGGGCCAGGAGATCACCGTCCCGCTGAAGAACGGCGAGGGCCGCTTCGTCGCGGACGAGCACACCCTGGACGCCCTGGAGGCCGAGGGCCGGGTCGTCGCCCGCTACCTGGACGTCAACCCCAACGGGTCCTACCGCGACATCGCCGGCATCACCAACGCCGCCGGCAACGTGGTGGGCCTCATGCCGCACCCCGAGCACGCCGTGGAGCCCCTCACCGGCCCCGGCACCGAGGGCCTCGGGTTCTTCACCTCGATCCTGAAGAAGCTGGTCAACGCCTGATGTCGCAGAAGCACCTGGACACCGTCGCGCACGCCGCCGAGACCCCCGACGCCGAGCAGCCCTGGGCGGAGCTCGGCCTCAAGCAGGACGAGTACGAGCGCATCCGCGCCATCCTCGGCCGCCGCCCCACCGGCGCCGAGCTGGCCATGTACTCCGTGATGTGGTCGGAGCACTGCTCGTACAAGTCGAGCAAGGTCCACCTCAAGCAGTTCGGCGAGAAGGCCCCCGCCTCCGACGCCATGCTGGTCGGCATCGGCGAGAACGCCGGCGTCGTCGACGTGGGCCAGGGGTACGCGGTCACCTTCAAGGTGGAGTCGCACAACCACCCCTCCTACATCGAGCCCTACCAGGGTGCGGCGACCGGCATCGGCGGCATCGTCCGCGACATCCTCGCCATGGGCGCCCGCCCCGTCGCGGTGATGGACCCGCTGCGCTTCGGCGCCGCCGACCACCCCGACACCCGGCGCGTGCTGCCCGGCGTCGTCGCCGGCATCGGCGGCTACGGCAACTGCCTGGGCCTGCCCAACATCGGCGGCGAGGTCGTCTTCGACCCCTGCTACCAGGGCAACCCCCTGGTCAACGCGCTCTGCGTCGGCGTGATGAAGCACGAGGACATCCACCTCGCCAAGGCCAGCGGCCCCGGCAACAAGGTCGTCCTCTACGGCGCCCGCACCGGCGGCGACGGCATCGGCGGCGTCTCCGTGCTGGCCTCGGAGACCTTCACCGACCAGGGCCCCACCAAGCGCCCTGCCGTCCAGGTCGGCGACCCCTTCCAGGAGAAGCTCCTCATCGAGTGCACCCTGGAGGTCTTCGCCGAGAAGCTGGTCGTCGGCATCCAGGACCTCGGCGGCGCCGGACTGTCCTGCGCCACCAGTGAGCTGGCCTCGGCCGGCTCCGGCGGCATGCGGGTCGACCTGGACCGGGTGCCGCTGCGCGACGCGACGCTCTCGCCGGAGGAGATCCTCATGAGCGAGTCGCAGGAGCGCATGTGCGCCGTGGTCGAGCCCGACAAGGTCGACCGCTTCCTGGAGATCTGCGAGAAGTGGGACGTCATCGCCACCGTCATCGGCGAGGTGACCGACGGCGACCGGCTGGAGATCTTCTGGCACGGCGAGCAGGTCGTGGACGTGCCGCCGCGCACCGTCGCCCACGAGGGCCCGACCTACCAGCGCCCCTACGCCCGCCCGGAGTGGCAGGACGAGCTGCAGGCCGACGCCCCCACCGCCGACCGCCTCAAGCGCCCGGCGAGCGGCGACGAGCTCAAGGCCACCCTGCTGGCCCTGGCCGCGCACCCGAACCAGGCCGACAAGTCCTGGATCACCTCGCAGTACGACCGGTACGTGCTCGGCAACACCGTCCTCGCCCAGCCCGAGGACTCCGGCATGATCCGCATCGACGAGGAGACGAACCTCGGCGTCGCGGTGGCCACCGACGGCAACGGCCGGTACGCCAAGCTCGACCCGTACACCGGTGCCCAGCTGGCCCTGGTCGAGGCGTACCGCAACGTCGCCGCCACCGGCGCCCGGCCGCTGGCCGTCACCGACTGCCTCAACTTCGGCTCGCCCGAGGACCCGGCGGTCATGTGGCAGTTCGCCGAGGCCTGCCGCGGCCTGGCCGACGCCTGCCAGGTGCTCGGCACCCCGGTCACCGGCGGCAACGTCTCCCTCTACAACCAGACGGGCGAGACCGCGATCCACCCCACCCCGGTGGTCGGCGTGCTCGGCGTCATCGACGACGTCGAGCGGCGCACCCCGATGGCGTTCGCGGAGGAGGGCCAGCTGGTCTACCTCCTCGGCGACACCGGTGACGAGTTCGGCGGCTCCGCCTGGGCCCAGGTCGCCCACGACCACCTCGGCGGCCTCCCGCCGAAGGTCGACCTGGAGCGCGAGCGGCTGCTGGCCGAGATCCTGATCGCCGCCTCCCGCGACGGCATGGTCGACGCCGCCCACGACCTCTCCGACGGCGGCCTCGCACAGGCCCTGGTGGAGAGCTGCCTCAAGGGCGGCCGGGGCGCCCGGATCGTCGTCCCCCAGGGGACGGACCCGTTCGTGCTGCTCTTCTCGGAGTCGGCCGGCCGGGCGATCGTCGCGGTGCCGCGCAGCGAGGAGCTCCGCTTCACCGACATGTGCGGCGCCCGGGGCCTCCCCGCCACCCGCATCGGCGTGGTGGACGGCGACACCATCGAGGTCCAGGGCCAGTTCTCGGTCTCCCTGGACGAGCTGCGCACCGCGCACGAGGCCACCTTCCCGGCCCTGCTGGGCTGAGCCTCCCCGCCGCGCACCCGGAGGGCGCGGCACCCGCCTCCGGGGCGGTCCGTCCGCAGGGACGGGCCGCCCCGCGGCGCACCGGTGGCTACCCTCGGTCCCATGCCGCAGCCGCAGGCCCGCAGGGGCGCCCGCCGTGTCCGCACCCACGACCCGGTCCGGGTCCGCACCGCCCTGGCGGCCCAGACGGAGGTGCTGCGCGGGGCCGTGCGCGCCCTCTGCGCCCACCCGCGGGCCGCCGAACTGCTGGCCGCCCCGACCCGGCTCGGCGCGTGGGCGGTGGGCGACCTGGTCGTCCACCTCTGCCTGGTCCTGGAGCAGATCCCGCGGCGCCTCGCCGACCCCGTGCCGGACGGCGAGGCGCTCTCCCCGACCGCCCTGCTCCGGAGGGCCCCCACCGCCGCTGCGGACGTCGCCTCCTGGGTGCGCCGCACCTCCGAGGAGGAGGCCGCCCGGGAGGAGGCCGCCCGGGAGGCCGCCGCACCCGGCGGGGCCGCACCGGACGGCCCGTCGCGGGGCGGACCGGACGGCGGCCGCCGGGTCCCGTCCGCCGCCCGGACCGGGGAGCGGTTCGACGCGGCCGCGGACGCCTTCCTCGCCCTGCTGGACGGTCCCGAGGCGGCCGACCCGCAGCGCCGCTTCCCGTTCCGCTTCGGCCCGGTCCTGCTCGCCGACTACCTGCTCACCCGCCTCCTCGAGCTCGTCGTGCACGCCGACGACCTGGCCGAGGCGCTGGACCGCGCCGCCCGCGCCCTCGGCACGGAGAGCCCGGTGCCCGTCCCCGACGCCTTCCGCCACGACCGGCAGGCGCTGGCCGCCCTGACCCGGCTGCTGGCCGACACGGCCGCCGAGGCCGCGCCCGGCGGCGCCGTCGAGCTGCGGGTGCCGCCGTTCGCCGTGGTGCAGTGCGTGGAGGGGCCCCGGCACACGCGGGGAACCCCGCCGAACGTCGTGGAGACCGACCCGCTCACCTGGATCCGCCTGGCCACCGGACGGACCTCCTGGGCCGACGCGGTGGACTCCGGGGCGGTCTCCGCGAGCGGCGAGCGGAGCGACCTGTCGGGCCTCCTCCCCGTGACGGGCTGAGCCGGCCGCCCCGGCGGGACGGCCCGGCCCGCCGCGTCGCCGCGTCCGCCCGGGCCGGGCCCGCCCGGGCCGGGCCGGTCCGCTCACCGGACGCCCCCGGAGGCGGACGGGCCGGAGCGCGCCGCCCGGCCGAGCCGGACGGCGTCCAGGAGGAGGCCGTCCGCGAGGACCGCCAGACCGTCCCGGCCATCGTCCAGCGCCTGCCGCAGGAGCCGGCCCACCCGCTCCGCCTCGGCCGGGCAGACCGCTCCGGCGGCGGCCAGCGCCGGGCTGCGGGCGGCCTCCCGCGCCTCCCGCGCCGCCTCCCGGACCGTGGCGGCCGCGGCGTGCCACACCAGCGGCGCCGCGTCGGGCCGCGCCGCGGGCCGTGCGGGGTGCCCGCTCACCGCCCCGCCGTCCCGGCCGGGGCCTGCACCGGGACCCCGACCCCGCTCGCCGCCCTGCCCACCGCCGCCCCGGCCTCCCGCGCCGCGCGGCGCCGACGGTCCGCCGCGGCCAGTGCCGCGCGGTGGGCGGTCTCCGCCCTCCAGCGGTCGGCGCAGGCGTCCGCCGCCGCGGCCGCTCGGCGCAGCCCGTGGGCACCGGCCGCCGCCGCCCGCACGCGCTGCCGCAGTCTGCGCCGGAGGGCGGCCGCCGCCGCGCCGGGCAGCTCCCCGGCCTGGTCGCAGGCGCGGCCCAGGCGGTGCGCGCAGCCGTCCATCTCCTCGGCCCGCTGCCGCAACTGCTCGGCGAGCCCGTGCAGGCCGTCCGGCGAACCCGCCGCCGTGCCCGGCCCAGGGACCCCCGCCGTGCCCGGCCCCGGGCCCGGCGGCCCGGTCCCCGCCCTGCCCGCGGCTCTGTCCACCGCCGTCGCCGTACCCGCCGCCGCCGCCCAGGCCGCCGCCGCACCCGCCGTCATCGCGGTCCCTCCTCGCTGGCACGGGAGGCGGCCACGACCGGCGTGCCCACCCCAGCCGTACCGGTCAGTCCGCCGCCACCGTACGGCCGCACCCTCCCGGGACCGCAAGATCCCAGGGCTCCAAACCACCCGCGGGGGTCGGATCCGCCGGATGTGACCAGGTTCATGTCCGGAGGGGGCCGGACCCGCCCCGCAGGCCCCAGAGACGCCTTCTACGCGCGTCCGGGGCCCCGCGGCGGCCCTGCAGGACCCCTCTCCGGGCCCGCCCGGGGCCGGCCCGCCGGTCCCCCGTTCGGCCCGTCCCCGCACGCTGCCCTAGACTCGACGGCGTGCCACGTGGTGACGGACGACTCAGCCACGATCTCCTTCCCGGCGAGAAGGGCCCCCAGGACGCATGCGGCGTCTTCGGGGTCTGGGCCCCGGGAGAAGAGGTCGCCAAACTCACCTACTTCGGGCTGTACGCCCTGCAGCACCGCGGACAGGAGTCCGCGGGCATCGCAGTGAGCAACGGCTCCCAGATCCTGGTCTTCAAGGACATGGGCCTCGTGTCCCAGGTCTTCGACGAGACCTCCCTCGGCTCCCTCAGCGGCCACATCGCGGTGGGCCACGCCCGCTACTCCACCACCGGTTCCTCGGTGTGGGAGAACGCGCAGCCGACCTTCCGGGCCACCGCCCAGGGCTCCCTCGCCCTCGGTCACAACGGCAACCTGGTGAACACCGCCGAGCTGTCGCGGATGGTCGCCGAGCTGCCCGGCGAGGAGCACGTCTCCCGCTCCGGGCGCACCGCCGCGACCAACGACACCGACCTGGTGACGGCGCTGCTGGCGGGACACCCGGACCTCTCCATCGAGGAGGCGGCCCGCAAGGTTCTGCCCGCGGTCAAGGGCGCCTTCTCCCTCGTCTTCATGGACGAGCACACCCTCTACGCCGCCCGCGACCCGCAGGGCATCCGCCCGCTGGTCCTGGGCCGCCTGGAGCGCGGCTGGGTGGTGGCCTCCGAGACCGCCGCCCTCGACATCGTCGGCGCCAGCTTCATCCGCGAGGTGGAGCCGGGCGAGCTGATCGCGGTCGACGAGAACGGCATGCGTTCCTCCCGCTTCGCCGAGGCCCGGCCCAAGGGCTGCGTCTTCGAGTACGTCTACCTGGCCCGCCCGGACACCACCATCTCCGGCCGCAACGTGCACCTCTCCCGCGTGGAGATGGGCCGCCGGCTGGCCGCCGAGGCCCCGGCCGAGGCGGACATGGTGATAGCGACCCCGGAGTCCGGCACCCCGGCCGCCATCGGCTACGCGGAGGCCAGCGGCATCCCCTACGGCTCCGGCCTGGTGAAGAACGCCTACGTGGGCCGCACCTTCATCCAGCCCAGCCAGACCATCCGGCAGCTCGGCATCCGCCTCAAGCTCAACCCGCTCAAGGAGGTCATCGCCGGGAAGCGGCTGGTGGTCGTGGACGACTCGATCGTCCGCGGCAACACCCAGCGCGCCCTGGTGCGGATGCTCCGCGAGGCCGGCGCCGCCGAGGTGCACATCCGCATCTCCTCGCCGCCGATCAAGTGGCCCTGCTTCTTCGGCATCGACTTCGCCACCCGCGCCGAGCTGATCGCCAACGGGCTCACCGTGGAGGAGATCGGCAAGTCCCTGGGGGCGGACTCGCTGGCCTTCATCTCCATCGAGGGCATGGTCGAGGCGACCACCCAGCCCAAGGACCGGCTCTGCCGCGCCTGCTTCGACGGCGAGTACCCGATGGACCTGCCGGACCCGCAGCTGCTCGGCAAGCACCTGCTGGAGGCCGAGATCGCCTCCGGCCGGCAGCAGCCCGCCACCCGCGGCAAGGCGGCCGCGCAGCTGACCGACCTGGACGGCGTGCAGACCCTGCTCGGCGGCGCCGGCGCCGCCGACGCGCTCCGCCGCCCGTAGACGCGCGGACGGGCCCGCACGACCGCGTGCGGGTCCGCGGCGCCGCACCTCCGCACCATCCCCCCGACCCGAGAGGGCCGCTCCCGTGACCGAACAGACCTCCCCCGCCGCCCCCGGCGCCACCTACGCGGCGGCCGGCGTGGACATCGAGGCCGGCGACCGCGCCGTCGAGCTGATGAAGCAGTGGGTGGCCAAGGCCACCCGCCCCGAGGTGGTCGGCTCCATCGGCGGCTTCGCCGGGCTCTTCGACGCCTCCGCGTTCAAGCGGTACGAGCGGCCGATGCTGGCCACCTCCACCGACGGCGTCGGCACCAAGGTCGCGATCGCGCAGGCGATGGACCGGCACGACACCATCGGGCGCGACCTGGTCGGCATGGTCGTGGACGACCTGGTGGTCTGCGGCGCCGAGCCGCTCTTCATGACCGACTACATCGCCACCGGCAAGGTGCACCCCGAGCGGATCGCCGCCGTCGTCAAGGGCATCGCGGAGGGCTGCGCGCTCGCCGGCTGCGCCCTGGTCGGCGGCGAGACCGCCGAGCACCCCGGCCTCCTGGGCCCGGACGAGTACGACGTCGCGGGTGCGGGCACCGGTGTGGTGGAGGCCGACGCCCTGCTCGGCGCCGACCGGGTCCGGGCCGGCGACGTGGTGATCGCGATGGCCGCCTCCGGCCTGCACTCCAACGGCTACTCGCTGGTGCGGCACGTGCTGCTGGAGCGGGCCGGCTGGAAGCTGGACCGCGAGGTCCCGGAGTTCGGCCGCACGCTGGGCGAGGAGCTGCTGGAGCCCACCCGCATCTACTCGCTGGACTGCCTGGCGCTGGCCCGCACCGCCGAGGTCCACGCCTTCTCGCACGTGACCGGCGGCGGCCTCGCCGCCAACCTCGCCCGGGTGGTCCCCGACCACCTGCACGCCCGCCTGGACCGCGGCACCTGGACGCCCATGCCCGTCTTCCGGACGGTCGCCGAGGTCGGGCGGGTGGCCCTGCCGGAGGTCGAGAAGACCCTCAACATGGGTGTCGGCATGGTGGCCGTGGTCCCGCCGGAGTCCGTGGACGTGGTGCTCTCGGTCCTCGCCGACCGCGACCTGGAGGCGTGGCTGCTCGGCGACGTCGTGGAGCGCACCGCCGACCACGCCGCCGGCGCGGCCCTCTACAACGAGTACCCGCTGGCCGGCTGACGGCAGGCGCGACCCGGGCCGGGACCGGCGGGACGGACGGGGTCCGGACCGCCGGACGGTTCCGGGCACACCACGAGCCGGTCCGGGGTGCAGCACCCCGGACCGGTGGTGGTGAGGTCCCGACCTGCGGTTGACGCAGGTGCGGTACGCCGGCGAGGAGGGGCTAGGCGCCCCGGCGAGAACGGCTGTCGTCCTCGTCGTCGTCCTCGTCGGCGTAGTAGTCCGCGTACGCCGCGTAAGGGTCGTCCTCGTCGTCGTCCTCGAACGGCTCGCCGTTCACCGGCGCCGGCTCTTTCGACGGTACGCCCAGCTCCTGGGACAGACGGGAAGCGTCGAAGCCGCCGCTGTTGTACTTCAGCTGGCGGGCGACCTTCGTCTGCTTGGCCTTGGCCCGGCCGCGCCCCATGGGTCGACCCCCTCAACGACGGGGCTCACGGCCCCGAGTCTGACACGCGTTCATGTTCGGCAACGGCCTCTCCGAACCGAGAGGACCGCTCCTTAGAGCAACAACGGTACCTGCTTCCGTCGCCGGGCGGTACGCCGCCCGTGCCACGTGGCGCGGAGTTCCGTGCATCGCGAGTGCGTCATTCCTGCTCAAGAGGGTAGCCGACGGCTGCGGCGGAGGGCGGGAGGAGTCCTCCGACCGTCCCGGCGGAAGGCGTCGGGCCCCTCCTGCGGGCCCGCACCCGCCGCACGGGGCCGGAAGGTGAGAACCGCGTTCTCGCTCCGGCTGCCCCCTCCCGCCCCTCCCTCCGGCCGCCTCCGGCCGCGTGCCCGCCCCGCCGGGGACGGCGGCCGTCCCCGGCGGGGGCCCACGCACCGGGGACGGCGCGCACGCGGCGGTCCGCGCCCTACGGGCGGCGGGTGTCCTCCGGCAGCAGGATCGTCCGCAGCCGGCCGACCTCCGACATCCGGCGCTCGGCCAGCCGGTCGGCCGCCACCGCCGGCGGCACGCCGTCCGCGGCGGCCAGCGCGAAGATCTCCAGGGTGGTGTCGTAGATCTTCGACGCCTTGGTCCGGGCCCGTTCGAAGGAGAAGCCGTGGATCTCGTCGGCCACCTGGATCACGCCGCCGGCGTTCACCACGTAGTCCGGCGCGTACAGGATCCCGCGGTCGGCCAGGTCCTTCTCCACGCCCGGGTGGGCGAGCTGGTTGTTGGCCGCACCGCAGACCACCGAGGCCGTGAGGACGGGCACGGTGGTGTCGCCCAGCGCGCCGCCGAGGGCGCACGGGGCGTAGACGTCGAGGTCGGCGCGGATCAGGGCGTCGGTGTCGGCGACCACCTCCACCCCCGGGTGCTCGGCCCGCACCCGGGCCAGCGAGGCCTCGTTCACGTCCGTGACCAGCACGGTCGCACCGTCCTCGACCAGATGCCGCACCAGGTGGTGGCCGACCTTGCCGACACCGGCGACGCCGACCCGGCGTCCGGCCAGCGTGGGGGCGCCCCACAGGTGCTGCGCGCTGGCGCGCATGCCCTGGAAGACGCCGTAGGCGGTGAGCACCGAGGAGTCGCCGGCGCCGCCCTGCTCGGGGGAGCGGCCGGTGACCCAGCGGCTCTCGCGGGCGACCACGTCCATGTCGGCGACGTAGGTGCCGACGTCGCAGGCGGTGATGTAGCGGCCGCGCAGCGACTCCACGAAGCGGCCGTAGGCCCGCAGCAGGGCCTCGGTCTTCACCTGCGCCGGGTCGCCGATGATGACGGCCTTGCCGCCGCCGTGGTCCAGACCTGCAAGCGCGTTCTTGTAGGACATGCCGCGGGAGAGGTTGAGCGCGTCCTGCACGGCCTCCTCCTCGGAGGCGTACGGGTAGAAGCGCGTCCCGCCCAGCGCCGGCCCGAGGGCGGTGGAGTGGATGGCGATGACGGCCTTGAGGCCGGAGTGGCGGTCGTGGCAGAGGACGACCTGCTCGTGCCCGTCGCCGGGGGCCCCCTCGGACCCGCCGCCGAAGATGCGGCCGAGGATTCCGGTGCCGGTGGACGCCCCTGTTCTGGTGGAGGGGGCGGTCTCGCGGTGTACGTCGGTCACTGTGGTGACTCCCGTGTGTACAGGCCCGCTGCTGTGGGTGCGGGCGCCTGACCGAAGCGTAGGACCTGGGAGGGGCCGGGGGTATGCGGCGGACGGCGGATGTCACCTGGCCGGGCGCCGGGCGGAGAACCCGGCCCTTCCCTCCCCGGCGCGGGGCGCCGCGTGCGACGATGCCATGCGTGACCGCCGTGCGCACCTCGGTGCTCCCCCCGTACGCCGCCTATCTGCGCGTGTACGAGCCGCTGGCCGCCTTCCCGGAGCCCGAGCGGGCCCACTGGCAGGCGTTCGCGGCGGAGCGGCGCGCCGACGCGGCACCCCCCGGCACCCCGCCCTCGGCGCTGCACGAGCGCCGCCGCAGCCTCGCCGAGCTGGTGACGGTGACCCCCAAGGCGCTGCCGGAGCGCGAGAGCGGCGGTGCGCTGCTGCGGGTGGTGGACGGGGTCACCTACGTCTGCCCGTCGCGGATCAGGCTCCGCAGCTGGCTGGCCCTGGAGGAGCTGAAGCAGGAGCTCCCGGCGCCGCTGCTGGACGCGGTGCTGCCGCCGGCGGTGCGCGAGCAGGCGGAGGCGGACTGGGAGCGGTGGCGCGGCGAGCACCCGGACACCCGGCCGTGGATCCTCACCCGCACCTGGCACGTGCCCGTGCGGTGGTTCCTGCTCTTCTCGGACGAGGAGCGGCGCTTCTCGCCCTCCCTGCCGGCCGCCCCGGACACCCCCGGTGCCCCGTCCGGCCCGGCCACCCCGTCCGCCCCTGCCGCCCCGGACGGTCAGGCCGGTTCCGGCGGTCCCGGGGGTCCCGGGGGGCGCGCCGCGGCGGGGGAGGGGGCCGGACCGGCCCGGAGCGCGGCGCCGGCGCTCTTCTACCTGACGCCGATGGCGCAGGCCCGCCGCCGGTTCGCCCGCGGCTACCGGGTGCTGCGGGAGAACCTGGAGGAGGGCCCGCTGGTCTCCGGGGTGGAGCAGGTGGGCCGGTGGCTCGAGGAGTTCCACCCCCGGTCGCTGGTGGAGCTGGACTACGGCGGCCTGGTGCACGCGATCCCGGAGGAGCGGCTGGCCGCGGACCGGTCGGCGGCCGAGGTGGCGGAGGGGGTCGCCGCCCTGCGGGCGGGCGACGGGACCCGCGCGGGCCAGCTGTACCGCAGCGTGACCGAGCGCTGGCGCGCCGTGCAGGAGCTGCTGTACGCCAACTGAGGCCGCCCCCGCGGCCTGCTGGCGGTTTCCTGCCAGTGCCTGATCGCGCCAGGTCCGAACCGGCGGACTCGTCGGACATGCGTGGCATCCTGCGTATCGACACGGCAGGACGCGCTTCACGCCTTCCGGGACCTAGGTCCGGTTTTGGGACGATGCCTCGCGAACGTGACGCTACTCACCGTTGACGTGAAGTGGTCCCTATGTGTCAAAATAGGACAACCGGTCCAGCTCTCTGCTGGCATGCCCACTTTTGGGTGGATCCAAGGGGGGATGAGATCTTTGCGGAGAGCGTTCCGTGTGACGGTGTCATGACTGTTCGTCACATCGGAGTGACTGTCCGCTATGGCATGGTCCATCGCCATCCGTCGACCTTGGCCCCGTGCGGTGCCGATTCCGGCGGTTTGGCCGATGGCGTTGGACGGATGGTGTAGTTGTAGTCCCCAGGACAAGCCGTTCGTCCTATTACCGACTCGGCCTGTGTATGTCATTTCGGGCATCGCGGGCCAAGGTGCAGAATTTGAAGGAAAGAACCGTGTTGGTTCGGTTCTCCCGAGGAGGCCGCTCATGACCGCTCGCACCCCTGACGCCGAGCCGCTGCTGACGCCGGCTGAGGTCGCCACCATGTTCCGCGTTGACCCCAAGACGGTCACCCGCTGGGCCAAGGCAGGCAAGCTGACGTCCATTCGCACGCTCGGCGGGCACCGCCGCTACCGCGAGGCCGAGGTCCGCGCCCTGCTTGCGGGTATCCCGCAGCAGCGCAGCGAGGCCTGACGCTTCGACGGCGGCCCTTCCGGGGCCTCCGGGCGGCCGGACGTCAGCGAAACGTCCGTCCTCCCCGGTCCTGGGGCTCAGGGCTCCCCCGTACACGCGACAAGAGGTCGTATCGGACTCCGCCGGGTCCGATGCGGCCTCTCGGCGTTTCCGGCCCCTGCGCGCCGCTCCCGGACCGCCCGAAGGGGGGGCATCCGGGGCAGGTGCAATTTCACATGTTAAATCGCCGGGCCCGGAGGAGGGGTCTCCGCACCCCGTTTTCCGACCGGTTCAGGTGACTCCCGTCACACCCGCCGCCCTCTTGCGCCCTGCGGAACGGTGCGATATTGGTCCAGACCTCCGCGCGGTCCTGCCCCTCGGACCGCCCGACAGTACACCGGGCCGTCCGCCCCCCGTACCCGCCGATCGGCGGGTCCCGCCCCGGCGGGGCCCGGGGGGCGGCCCCCGGGCCGGCGGGGCCGACCGGGGCCGCGGGCGGACGCCGGCGAGCGGGCGCGCGGGGCCCCGGGGAGGGGCCGCACGTCCGGCGCCGCGGACCGCCGCGCCGCCCGTGCGGCCCGGACCGCCTGTGGCGCCCGGGCGATCCGTGCCGCCCGTGCGGTGCGGAAACGCGCGCGGGCGTCCGCCGGGCACGGGAAACGCGAGAGGCCCGGAACCTCGCGGTTCCGGGCCTCTCGCGTGATGCGATCCCGACGGGACTTGAACCCGCGACCTCCACCTTGACAGGGTGGCGAGCTAACCAACTGCTCCACGGGACCAGGATCTTTTGCCGCCGCTCGCGCGGTGACATCACAGATGCTACTGCATACGGAGCCCCAGGTCGAACCACCTCGCGGGCGCCGGGCGGACGCTCCCCCCTGCCGCCCCGCACCGCCCCCGGGGGCGGCCCGCAGGACGGCCCCGCGCCGTCCTGCGGACACCCCGGCCCGGCGGGCCGGGCGGCCTGCCCCGGAGGGTCAGGCGGCCGCCGCGGCCCGGTCCATGGCCTTGCTGATCCGCTTCTCCGAGACCGGCGTCGGCGTGCCCAGCGTCTGGGCGAAGAACGACACCCGCAGCTCCTCCAGCATCCACCGGATCTGCAGCAGCTCCTCCGAGGGCCGCTGCCCGGCCGGCACGGACGCCAGCAGCTCCGCGTACTCCTCCTGCAGCTGCTGGACCCGCCGCAGGTGCTGCAGGTCCCGCTGCGGGTGGTCCGGCAGGGCCTCCAGGCGGCGCTCGGCCGCCAGCAGGTACCGCCGCAGGTCGGGCAGCCGCGCCCACCCCGTCTCCGTGACGAAGCCGGGGTGGACCAGCGACGCCAGCTGCGCCCGCACGTCCGACACCGCGGGCAGCAGCACCGGGCTGCCGACCGTCTTCAGCCGGTTGGTCGCCCGCTGGAAGGCGATCAGGGCGGAGGCCGTCCTGAGCGTGGTGTCCGCCGCCGTCTCGTACAGGTCGGCCCGCACCCGGTCGCGCAGCGCGGCGAAGCCCTCCGCGTCCCAGGCCGGGCCGCCCGCGTCCGCCATGAGCCGGTCCACGGCGCAGGAGACGACGTCGTCGAAGAGGGCGGCGACCGACCCGTGCGGGTTGTTGGCGAGGGCGAGCTTGGCCTGGTTGCCGAGCCGGCCCTGGATGGACTTCACGGGGGAGGGGCAGGTCAGCACCAGCAGGCGGCGCGTGCCGGCCCACATGGCGTGCGCCTGCTCCTCGGGCGTGTCGAGGAGGCGGACCGCCACGGTGGCGCCGTCGTCCACCAGGGCCGGGTAGGCCCGGATGGCGTGGCCGCGGCTGCGCCGCTCGAAGGTGCGCGGCAGAGCCGGGACGCCCTCGGGCCACCCGGTCAGGCCCTCCTGCTCCAGCCCGTGCCCGGAGGCGGCGGAGGAGAGGGTGGCCTTGAGCTTCGGCTTGAGCCGCAGCCGCAGCTCCTCCAGGTCCTTGGACTCGGCGAGCCTCCGCCGCCGCTCGTCCACCACCCGGAAGGTGACCTGGAGGTGGTCCGGGACCGGCGTCTGCCCCCACGCCTCGGGCGGGACGGTCACGCCGGTCATCCGGCGCAGCTCCCGCTCCAGCGCCGGCAGCAGCGGCTCCTGGCGCGGCGTCAGCTTCTGCAGCACGGCCTTGGCGAAGTTCGGCGCGGGCACGAAGTTGCGGCGCACCGCCTTGGGCAGCGAGCGGATCAGCGCCGTGACCAGGTCCTCCCGGAGGCCGGGGATCTGCCAGTCGAAGCCCTCGGAGGTGACCTGGTTGAGCACCGGCAGCGGCACGTGGACGGTGACGCCGTCGGCGTCGCTGCCCGGCTCGAACTGGTAGGTCAGCCGCAGGCGGAGCTTCCCCTGCTGCCAGTGGTCCGGGTAGTCCTCCTCGGTGACGCCGCCCGCCGACTCGTTGATCAGCATCGACTTCTCGAAGTTGAGCAGGTCCGGCTGCTCGCGCCGGGCCTTCTTCCACCAGGAGTCGAAGTGGCGGGCCGAGACGACGTCCTCGGGCAGCCGCTGGTCGTAGAAGTCGAACAGGGTCTCGTCGTCGACGAGGATGTCGCGGCGGCGGGCCCGGTTCTCCAGCTCCTCCACCTCGGAGAGGAGCCTGCGGTTCTCGGCGAAGAAGCGGTGGTGGGTCTCCCAGTCGCCCTCCACCAGGGCGTTGCGGATGAACAGCTCCCGGCACAGCTCCGGGTCGATCCGGCCGTAGTTGACCTTGCGCTGGGCGACGATCGGCACGCCGTACAGCGTCACCTTCTCGTACGCCATGACGGCGCCGGCCTTCTTCTCCCAGTGCGGCTCGCTGTACGTGCGCTTGACGAGGTGCCCGGCGAGCGGCTCCACCCACTCCGGCTCGATCCGCGCGTTGATCCGCGCCCACAGCCGGGAGGTCTCCACCAGCTCCGCCGACATCACCCAGCGCGGCGGCTTCCTGAACAGGCCGGAGCCCGGGAAGACCGCGAAGCGGGCGCCGCGCGCGCCGACGTACTCGCGCTTCTCGACGTCCATCAGGCCGATGTGGGAGAGCAGGCCGGCCAGCAGCGAGGTGTGGATGCGCTGCGCGTCGGGCTCGGCGTCCGGCGCGGCGTCGGCCACGTGGACGCCCAGCTGCCGCGCCACGGTCCGCAGCTGGCTGTGGATGTCCTGCCACTCCCGTATCCGCAGGTAGTTGAGGAACTCGTTGCGGCACATGCGGCGGAACGCGGAGGAGGAGAGCTCCCGCTGCTGCTCGCGGACGTACCGCCACAGGTTGAGGTAGGCGAGGAAGTCGGAGGTCTCGTCGGCGAAGCGGCGGTGCTTCTCGTCCGCCGCCTGCTTCTTCTCGCCCGGCCGCTCCCGCGGGTCCTGGATGGAGAGCGCCGCCGCGATCACCATGACCTCGTGCACGCAGCCGTTGCGGTCGGCCTCCAGCACCATGCGGGCCAGGCGCGGGTCGACCGGCAGCTGGGCCAGCTTGCGGCCGAGCGGGGTGAGGCGCTTGCGGTGGTCCTTCTGCTCGGGGTCGAGGGCACCCAGCTCGTGCAGCAGGTGGACGCCGTCGCGGATGTTGCGGGAGTCCGGCGGGTCGATGAAGGGGAAGGCCGCGATGTCGCCGAGGCCGGCGGCGGTCATCTGCAGGATGACCGACGCCAGGTTGGTGCGCAGGATCTCCGCGTCGGTGAACTCCGGCCGGGAGAGGAAGTCCTCCTCCGAGTAGAGCCGGATGCAGATGCCGTCGGAGGTGCGGCCGCAGCGGCCCTTGCGCTGGTTGGCGCTGGCCTGGCTGACCGCCTCGATCGGCAGCCGCTGCACCTTGGTGCGGTGGCTGTACCGGGAGATGCGGGCGGTGCCGGGGTCGATGACGTACTTGATGCCGGGGACGGTCAGCGAGGTCTCGGCCACGTTGGTGGCCAGCACGATCCGCCGGCCGCGGTGCGCCTGGAAGACCCGGTGCTGCTCGGCGGAGGAGAGCCGCGCGTACAGCGGCAGCACCTCGGTGTCCCGCAGCCGCAGCTTCTCCAGGGCGTCGGCGGTGTCGCGGATCTCCCGCTCGCCGGAGAGGAAGACCAGGATGTCGCCCGGCCCCTCGGCCTGGAGCTCCACGGCGGCGTCGCAGATCGCCTGCACCTGGTCGCGGTCGCGGTCCCGGTCGGTGTCGTCGGCGCCGTCGCCCTCCTCGGCCAGGGGGCGGTAGCGGACCTCCACGGGGTAGGTCCGGCCCGAGACCTCGATGATCGGGGCGTCGGAGAAGTGCCGGGAGAACCGCTCCGGGTCGATGGTCGCGGAGGTGATCACGACCTTCAGGTCGGGGCGGCGCGGCAGCAGCTGCTTGAGGTAGCCGAGGATGAAGTCGATGTTGAGGCTGCGCTCGTGCGCCTCGTCGATGATCAGGGTGTCGTACTGGCGCAGCTCGCGGTCGGTCTGGATCTCCGCGAGGAGGATGCCGTCCGTCATCAGCTTGACCAGGGTGTCCCGGCCGACCTGGTCGGTGAAGCGGACCTTCCAGCCCACCGCCTCGCCGAGCGGCGTCTCCAGCTCCTCGGCGACCCGCTCGGCGACCGTGCGGGCCGCGATCCGCCGCGGCTGGGTGTGGCCCACCAGGCCGCGCACGCCGCGCCCGAGCTCCAGGCAGATCTTGGGGATCTGGGTGGTCTTGCCCGAGCCGGTCTCACCCGCGACGATCACCACCTGGTGGTCGCGGATCGCCGCCAGGATGTCGTCCTTCTTGCGGCTGACCGGCAGCTCGGGGGGATAGGTGATCTTCGGTACGGCGGCCCGCCGCTGCTCGACCCGCAGCTCGGCCTCGGCGATCTCGGCCTCGATCTCCGCGGCGATCGTGCCGCGGGCGTCGGGGTCGCGCACCCGGCGGGCGCCGTCCAGCCGCCGCTCCAGCCGCCGCTGGTCGCGCAGCGTCAGCTCGGGCAGGCGGGCCTGCAGGTCGGCGAAGGGAGAACTCACGGACGGCATCCCCATACGGTCGCAAGAAACGGCGTGCGGCCGCACGCGGGTTTCCCCCGCGGGCATGCCGCTGTCGACAGCATCGCTGCCAACAGCAAGTGTGCGGCATCCGCCTTCTGCTTCCGGGACCGGCCGGGCGCGCGGCGGCCCCCGCCGGCCTGCCACGGCCCGGCCCGGCCCCCGTGTCAGGCCGGGCCCGGTCCGGTCCGGCCCGGGCTCAGGCCAGGCACCGGCTCAGGCCAGGCCCCGGCGTCAGGCGGATCCGGTCCGCGCCGCCAGCCCCAGCAGCGCGGACATCCGTGCCGCGGCCGAGGGAGCCGCGTCCCCGCAGCAGTTGTTGAACAGCACGTGCACCTCGGCCGCGTCCCCGGCCAGCGACCGGATCCGGGGGACCCACTCCGCCAGCTCCCCCTCCGTGCAGCGGTGCCGGAACCGCTCCGTCCGGTCGCCCCCGGACCAGGCGGGGCTGCGCCCGTGGAAGCGCACCACCGACAGCCGCCCCGAGGAGGCGGCCGCGACCGGCGGCACCGACGCCGCCTGCCCCTGGACCGTGTCCGCGCAGACCAGCGGCAGGCCGTGGCTCCGCAGGAAGTCCAGCGTCCCCTCGCGCCGCGCCCCCTCCTCCAGCCACGCGCCGTTGCGGAACTCCACGCCCACCCGGTACGGCGCGCAGCGCCTGCGGCACTCCAGCAGGTACTCCCGTGCCTGCGGCCCCGGCCGGAACCACGGCGGGAACTGCAGCAGCACCGACCCCAGCCGGCCGGCCTCGTGCAGCGGCCGCAGCGCCCCCAGGAACCTCTCCCACACCTCGTCCACGGCCCCCGGCGGCAGGTCGTCCGCGTAGACCGTCGGACGCCCCGTGTGCGGCCGCATCGCGGCCGGCAGCGCGGTCGCCCGCGTCGGGTGCCGGGTCAGGAGGGAGAACGCCTTCACGTCGAAGACGAAGCCCGGCGGCGTCCGCTCCACCCACAGCAGGCTGTTGCGCCCGCTGGGCAGCGCGTAGTACGTCGCGTCCACCTCGACCAGCGGGAAGCGGGAGGCGTAGTGGCGCAGCCTCTCCTCCGCC
The DNA here is from genome assembly GCF_042895785.1 of Streptomyces sp. NPDC001380. NCBI lineage: Bacteria > Bacillati > Actinomycetota > Actinomycetes > Kitasatosporales > Streptomycetaceae > Streptomyces > Streptomyces sp. NPDC001380. Next base: position 76,781 of record NZ_JBIAWP010000026.1, read on the forward strand.
GAGCGGGCGTCGGGCGGGTACCACCCGGACTCCGCGAGCGCCGGGTCCGTCCACGAGCAGGTGCCGACCAGGATGCGTCCCATGCCGTGCGCCTGCCCCGCGGGCCGCGGGACGTGCGGCCCCGGCGGCGGGCGTCGAAATGCTTTGGCCGTGGCCGTCAGCTGCGTGGTGTGATGCCGTTGTGGCGAAGATGGACATCACCGTGTGCCTCCCGGCGTCCGACGCCGGCCGGATCGAGGCCGCAGTCGCGGATGCGATGGCTCCTTTCGAGATCGACTGGACGCGTCATGAGGAGCTGGACGTCTGGGACGCCTGGTGGATCACCGGCGGAGAGGTGCACGGCGGCGGGTACACGGTCCTGCCCGGCCACGAGAACGACCCCCGGCTCATCCACGAGACCTCCTCTCGGTGGACCACGGGGCACGATCCGGTCCCCAACGCCTTCGGACGGTGCGCCGGCGGCCCGCGCGGGCTGCTGGACTTCTCCGCCACGCCCGAGGAGGCACGGGAACTGGCCCACCGTGCCTGGCAGCGGTGGCAGGACCTGGCGGCCGAGCTGCCTCCCGCGCGGTCGTGGCGGTTCTACTACGACCGCCACACGGCCGAACGGTCCTACTCCTTCGACCGGGCCGTCGCCGATCACCGTGCGCAGCCCCTGGTGCGGGCCTTCGACGACTACCTGGGCACCCTGCCCACCGACCGCTACAGACGCGGGTTCCTCCGGTTCGATCCGGCCGACGACGTCGGCCGGACCCCGCGGGAAGAGTTCGTCCGCCGGCGGACGGCCGGCGCCCTCCACCGGCGGAACGTCCTCACCCTCGACGGCTGGTGGTACGAGCACGGGGGGCCGGGGCTCCACGGCTCCTGCCCCGGCCCCGCCGACTGCCCGCACGAACCGGGGATCCCCGCGGACCAGGCGCGCATCGACGGCTACCTGAGGGATCTGCCCGGCGACACGCTCCTGGTCAACGTCCGCTGCCACGTCTGAGCGCACGGCGCGGCGACGCCGCCGGACCCCTGCGGGTGGACGCGCTCCCCGGCGTGACCGGCTGTCAGGGATCCGATTGCCGGCTTCCGGCAGAGGCCGGCCGCGCTCCGGGCCGGTGTCCCGGGTGCGAGGGGGTGGCCGTCCGCCGTGGCGTCGGCGTCTACCGATACGAAAACGCCCCTGAAGCGAACTGCTTCGAGGACATCGTGCCTGGTCAGGAGTGGTGGCCAGGGCCGGGGTCGAACCGGCGGCCTTCCGCTTTTCAGGCCAAGCCAGGGCGTCGAGATGCCCTGTTTCGGGGTCTTCTGCCGTCCGCAGGAGTGCGGCTTCGGACGTCATCGTGCACGGCGGTTGGCGTCAGCGTTGGCGTCAACCGGAGACACGGGATTCCGTCCCCTGCCGATCCGGATTCCATCACTGAGGATCGGCAGACCCGCCAGGGTCGCGGCAGTGAGCGAGGACCAGTACTACGAGTTCTTGGCGATCGACCGCCCGCTGACCCGGGAGGAGCAGGGCGAGCTGCGATCGCTGTCCACCCGGGCCCGGATCACCGCGACCAGCTTCGCCAACGAGTACGCGTGGGGCGACTTCCGCGGCGATCCCAGGCGGATGGTGGAGCGGTACTACGACGCTCACCTGTACCTGACCGATTGGGGCACCCGTCAGGCGATCCTGCGCATGCCCAAGGGGCAGCTCACGCTTCGGGCGCTGGAGCCGTACTGCTTCGACGAGTACGTCGAGGCATGGACGACCGGGACCCACCTCGTTCTGGACATGCGCAGCGAGGACGAGGGCGGGGACTGGGAGGAGGGCGCCGAGGACTCGCTCGGTGCCATCGCCGGGGTGCGGGCCGAGCTGGCTTCCGGGGATCACCGCGCCCTGTACCTCGGCCCTGTACCTCGCCTGGTTGTCCGCCATCGGCGCTTGGGCGCTGCAGGACGACGACGAGGAGGCTTACCAGGAAGCGATCGAGCCCCCGGTCCCGGCTGGGCTGGATCGGCTCACCGCGCCGCAGCGAGCGCTCGCGGACTTCCTGCGTGTCGACGCCGACCTGCTGGCGGTCGCTGCCGATGCCGGCCCGCCGGCCCCCGCCCCTCGGAAACGGCCCGGGAAGCAGGAACTGGCGCCGCTGATCGCCGCACTTCCCGAGACGGAGAAGAACAACCTGCTGTTGCGCCTGGCTCTGGGTGATGAGCATCAACTGGGAGCCGAACTCCTGCGCCGCCTGCGCGGAGAACCGCCTGTCGCGACCGTGCCGGGGCAGCGCTCCGCCGCAGAACTGCTGGATGCCGCACACGCGCGAGTCGTCGAGCGTCGGCAGCGCGCCGAGCGGGTCCGAGTGGACGCGCGGGTGGCGAAGCTGTCCGCTCTGGCCGCCGACGAGGAAGCGATCTGGCGCGAGGTCGAGAGCCACGTCGCCCGTGAGCAGGCGGCCCGCTGCGACGTCGCCGTGGCCCGCCTGGCCGAGCTCCGTGACGTTTGTGACCACGTCGGACGCGGCCTTCGGTTCCGGCATCGACTGGCCGCGCTCCGCGACCAGCACCGGCACCCGCCCGGCCTGCTGCGCGGGCTCGACGACCGGGCCCTGCGGGGCTGACGCCTTTCCTTCCGCCCGGGGCCTCGGGGAGGGCCACCAGGAGCCCCAGGCGGCCTGCCGGCAACCGGTGTCAGTGGCCCTCGGTCCAGAACTGCTGGAGTCGCGCGATCGCCCGGGCCCGGTCCAGCTCGGAGACCTGGTCCTCGGTGAGTCCGACGCGGTTGATCAGCATGTGGACCAGATCTACGGGAAGCGCCTCGCGTGGTGGCTCGGGCGCACCTCGATCGGGAAGCGTGCCGTCCAGGACGCACGGCCAGAAGACATCCTCCGTCACGTCCAGTTGATCGCGGAGAATGTGCGCCCACATGCTCGCGCCGTACACGGTGCGGTCGACCGGGTGCGACACCCGAGTACGCAGGATCCGCCCATCAGGGAGCCCGAACTCATAGGTGATGTGGTGGGTACCGGTGCGGCCACGCGCGTCACGTACGCGGTCCCAGCCTTCAACCTTGCAGAACTGCTCGTGTCGTTCGCGTGTCGGCTGAGGCCAGGTCACTTCGCGACTCCGAGCAGCCAGTCGCGGAGCTGCGCGTCGTCGCTGAGACCGATCAGTTGGACCAGGCCCCAGTTGTCGCGGTGGTTCGGAGCGCTCAGGAGTCGGTCCTGCCAGTCCTCCGCGTACTCGCGGAGCGCGTCGATCATCTCGTCGACGGCCTCATCGAACGTGCCGCCGTCCGCGGCGACCGGGAGGCCGGGGAAGAACACCGACCAGCCACCGCCCTCTGCGACCACCTCGGCCTTGGACGGGCACAGCAGCGCGAGGGCGTGCCGCAACCGCCCCGCGTCGACCACCGCCGCACACTCGGTGTCCCGGCGAACGGTCGCGACCCGGCCTTGCCCGGCTGCGTCCAGTAGATCCTTCAGGTGTGCTCGGGCTTCGGTATAGCTCTCGTAGTGGACTGCTGTCATGGGGAGCCTCCTCGTCCGAGAACCAGGGTCTCCCCGCCAGGTAAGTACGTCAAGTACGTCACGTACTTTCCGCTGGGGCGACCGTCCGTCGTCCCGTTGGCGTCAAACAGCACGAAAATGCCCCCGAAGCGATTCGCTTCAGGGGCATCGTGCCTGGTCAGACGTGGTGGCCAGGGCCGGGGTCGAACCGGCGACCTTCCGCTTTTCAGGCCGCGCCAGCACCCTACGGCCGCATGGAACGACCGAACGTCGGTACTCCGGCATGTCCAGTAAGGACCAAGGTTGTGCAGGGCTGTTGGCGTATCGGTTGGCGTATGCCAACAGCCCGGGCTCCGAGTGACCTGAGCGGGCAGACCACTGCGCAGAGTCGCCCCTACGCACGCTTTCGAGGTCTGCGACTGGCCGTTCAGGCACGGCCGGGTCCGTTCCAGCTCCTGATGAGAGCGGGACCGGCAGCCTCCTCGTGCCCTGCCTCCCTCAGGAGGCGCACAGCATCTCCCAGAGCCAGGTCTGTGCCTCCGGTGAGCTGGTGGAAGGCGTACAGGTGGCCTCGGACCCTCTCTGTGGTTTCCAGGGCCTCTGAGAGCTTTCCCACGGCCTCCACGGTCGCCTTGTCCACACTGGCCGGCCACTGGTGTCCCTCGTCCGGTTGCTCTTGCTTCGGTGCAGGACTCATGCCGGGACTCTTCCCCGCCTGCCCAAGCGTGATCGGAGGGGCACCCAGACTGAACCGCACCGGCTTGGTCGGAGACTCTATGGTGTGGCTGTGACCAGGGGTTTCGTGGCTGTCAGGTAGTAGCTGGCTTCGTATTCGGCCGGT
>NZ_JBIAWP010000027.1:0-67720 GCF_042895785.1 Streptomyces sp. NPDC001380
ATGCGTCCGGCGGGGACGTCCAGGACGGCGGAGATCGCGGCGGGGGTGGTGAACGTCTGCATCATGCTCTCCTCGCGTGCTCTTCGTTTCCGATGTATGAAAAGCTACGTTGCGTTCGAGGATCGCGCAACACTTTCGTTGCGCAGGAAGTGCATCTATGCAGGTAAAGGATCGGTTTTCGTTGCAACGGCTGTGGATCTAACGCAATGACAGATGTCCGGGTCGTTGCATTGGAATGGGAATGAACGCTACACTGGCGCCGCCAGGGGGCCAGGGGGGGCACGAAAGGAGAGCGCGGTGCCGGGAGGCAGACTCACTCAGCAGGAACGTCAGCAGATCGCGCTGGGGCTGGCCGACGGCCTCGCCTACGCGGAGATCGCCCGACGCCTCGACCGTCCCACCTCGACGATCACGCGTGAGGTGATGCGCAACGGCGGCCCCACCGCCTACCGCGCCGACCTGGCCCATCGCGCCACCGAACGCCGCGCCCACCGGCGCAGGCACACCGCGCCCCGCGAGCAGGGGGCGCCGGCGCAGGGCCACGGGCGCGACAGCGAGGCCGTGCGCGAGTACGAGGAGACGTTCACGACCCTCTTCATGCAGCAGGGCTTGCCCAAGATGACGTCCCGGGTGCTGACCTGCCTCTTCACCACCGACGCGGGCAGCCTCACCGCGGCCGAACTCGTCCAGCGCCTCCAGGTCAGCCCCGCCTCCGTCTCCAAGGCGGTCGCGGCCCTCGAGGGCCTGGGCCTCGTCCGGCGGGAGCGCGACGAACGACGCCGCGAACGCTACGTCGTCGACGACGACGTCTGGTACCGGTCGACGATCGCCAGCGCCCGCGGCATCGCCCAGGTCGCCGAGACCGCGCGGCAGGGCGTCGGCGTCCTCGGCCCCGGCACCCCGGCCGCCGCCCGCCTGGAGAACATCGCCCGCTTCAGCGACTTCATCAGCGAGAGCATCCTCCGCGCCGCGGAGCAGGTCCGCGACGTCCTCCACACGAAGCCCGAAGCGGGGTCGGGCGCCACCGCCGAGCCGCGTCCGGACCGCGGGTAGGCGCCGGTCCCGGCGGTCGCGGCCCGGGGGGCCCGCGTCGGCCCCCGGCCTGGACCGGCCCCGTCGCGTGTCCGCCGGGCGGCCTCGTCCGTGCGGGGGCCGGTGCGGTCGGCGCGTTCTTCGCCGCGGCTCCGCGGCCGACCGGGCGGCGGCATCCGCCGGTGTGTCCCGGCGGCCTCGCCGCCCCGGTTCCTCCCCGGCCCCCGGGCGCGTGTCCCCGGCGCGTGTCCGCGGGTCCGGGCCCTGCGGACTCCGGGAGCGGGCGTCCGCCGCGCGGACACCGCCCCTCATGGGCACCGAGCGGCGCCCCCGGGGGGGCAGGGGGGAGCACACTGGGGGCATGTGCCGCAGCATCAGGACCCTCCGCCCGCCCGTCACCCCCGAGGTCGGCGACGACGACATCACGGCCGCCGCCCTGCAGTACGTCCGCAAGGTCTCCGGCTTCCGCAGCCCGGCCGCCCACAACCGCGAGGCCTTCGACCGGGCGGTGGCCGAGGTCGCGGAGGCGACCCGGCGCCTCCTCGGGGACCTGGAGGTGCGCGGCTCCGGCGCCTCCCGGACCGGGGGCGCCGCCGGCTCCTGACACGGGCCCGGACGGGACCGGACGGAGCCCGGTGGTGTCAGGCCGGCTGCCCGGCCCCGCGGGTGACCATGAGCAGTGCGTCCACCAGGTCCTCCGCCGCCGAACCGGTCGCCAGCCGCCGCAGCTGAAGCCCCGTCACCAGGGCCACCACCGCGCCCGCCGCCCGCTCCGCGTCCGGCACGCCCAGGGCGGACAGGATGGAGGCCGCCAGCCGGTCGTAGGCGGCGAAGCACTCCGCGGCGGCCTCCCGCAGCTGCGGGTCGCGCCCGGCCTGGATGTACAGCTCGAACGGCGCGATCCGCTCGCTGTCGAAGTCGATGCCGGCCGCCACCCGGCCCACCAGCGCGCCCGCCTCCTCCAGGGTGTCCACGCCGTCGCGCCGGTGGCCGTCGGCCAGGTCGGTGAACCGCTGCGTCTCCTCCCGCACGAACTGCAGCAGGCTCTCGCGCAGCAGGTCGTGCTGGGTGGCGAAGTGGTAGGTGAGGGAGCCCAGCGACACCCCGGCCTCGGCGGCGATCCGGCGGTTGGTGACCCCGGCGACGCCGTGCTCCCCGATGATCCGCAGCACGGCGTGGACGATGCGGTCGCGGGTGCCGCTCGGCTTGGACATGGGCTCATTCTCCCACTGCGGCGGCCTCCTCCCGCCGGGCCGCCGGCACGGAGCTCGCCGTGCCCGCGGACCCGTGCGGCCTGTCCTGTCCGCCCCGCCCGTCCTGTCCGTTCCGCCCGGTGTGCACCGGCGGCCGCCGCTCGTGCCACCGCCGGTCGGCCTCCAGCTGCGCCGCGAGCGAGACCAGCCGCGGCTCCCCGCAGTGCGGTCCGAGCAGCTGCGCGCCCACCGGCAGCCCGGCGGGGGTGAAGCCCGCGGGCACGCCGACGGCGGGCCAGCCCACGACGTTCCACGGCCAGGTGTACGGGCAGGCCGCGATCATCGCCCGGTCGGTCCGCGACCCCGACCAGCCCGCCATCGCGCCGATCGGCAGCGGCGGGACGGCCGTGGTGGGGGTGAGCACCACGTCGAAGCGGTCGAAGACCTGCGCGTAGCGGCGGCGCAGCGGCTCCTCGGCCGCCCGGGCCGCCCGCAGCGCCGGTCCCCGCAGCAGCCGTGCGCTGCGCAGGGCGCCGCGGGTCCGGGGGTCCAGCAGTTCCGGGTCGGGCACCCGCTCGCACCAGTCGGCGACCCCGACGATCCCGCGCGGCACGAAGGCCGGGCCCACCGGCCCGTACGGCAGGTCGAAGGGGGCGACGTCGTGGCCGAGCCGGGCCAACGCCCCGGCGAGCCGCACCACCGCGTCCCGCACGTGCGGGTCGAGCGGCGTGCGGAGGAAGGTGAACGGCGGCCGCAGCGAGAGCGCGATCCGCAGCCTGCCCGGGTCGCGGCCGGCGTGCGGCAGCAGCGGCAGCGCGTCGGGCCGGTGCCGGTCGCGCGGGTGGCTGCCCGCGGCGGCGTCCAGCAGCAGGGCCGCGTCCGCGACGGTGCGGGCCAGCGGGCCGAGGCCGGTGAGGCCGTGGAAGGACTCCGGCTCCGGCCAGGCGGAGATGCGGCCGCGCTGCGGCTTGATGCCGACGAGGTTCGTCCAGGCGGCCGGGATGCGGACCGAGCCGGCCCCGTCGGAGCCGAGCGCGGCGGGGACGACGCCGGCCGCGACGGCCGCGGCGGCGCCGCCGGAGGAGCCGCCGGGGGTGTGGCCGGTGCTCCACGGGTTGCGGGTCTCACCGAACGCGGGCCCCTCGGTGAAGGGCCACTGGCCGAGCTCGGGCGTGTTGGTCTTGCCGACCACCACCGCCCCCGCCTCCCGCAGCCGCCGCACGGCCTCCGCGTCGGCCTCCCGGACGGGGAACTCCCCGGCGCAGCCGAAGGCCGTGGGCTCGCCGGCCACGTCGGTGTCGTCCTTGACGGCGATCGGCACGCCGAGCAGCGGCAGCCGCTCCCCGGCGGCCAGCCGCCGGTCGGCGGCGTCGGCCTCCGCGAGGGCCGCCTCGGTGCGGACGCGGCGGAAGGCGTTGAGGACGGGCTGCGTGGCCTCGATCCTCCGCAGCGCCTCCTCGACCAGCAGGCGCGAGGAGGTGAGGCCGTCCGCGAGGGCGCGGGCCTGGGCGGCCAGGCCGTCGTGGGTGTCACCGGACATCGTGCGGACCCCCGTTCCGGGTACTGTTCGTTCGAACGAACAGTACCCGGAACGGGTCGGGCGCGCACCGGTGCCACGCCCTCCGCCGACGGTGCGTCAGCAGGATGCGCCGGGGTGCCTGCCCGTGCCCGGACGCCCGTCCGTGCCTGCCGGACCGTCCGTGCCTGCCGGCCCCGCTGCGTCCGCCGGATCCTCCGCCCCGGCGGACGGGAGCCCCGCTGCAGCTGTCCCGTCCGCGGGCGACCAGGACCAGCGGACCAGCGCCCGCTCGGCGGCGGCGAGGTGCACGGCGGCGGCCAGCCACGCGCGCGCGTACCGGTCCGGATCCGGGTCGGCCGGGCGGCCGAAGACGTCCCGGCCGCGGCGGCCGGCCTCGGACACCAGCGCCGCGGCCAGGCCGGCGGCGCCCGGGAAGCCCCCGCGGCGCAGCGCGGCCGCCTCCGGACCCGGCCCCGGACCCCGGCCCGCGTCCCGGCCCGCCTCGGCCGCAGCACGGCGGCCGCCGGCGACGGCCAGCTCCACCAGCCGGTGCACCCGCCACAGCGGGGAGTCGGCCAGCGGGTCCGGCCCGACCGGGTCCGGCGGGGGCGGCGGGCAGTCCGCGGCGGGGGGCAGGTGGACGCCCTGCAGCCGGTCGTAGCCGAGGTCCGCCCGCCCGAGCCACTCCCCGGGCAGGCGCAGCGTCGCGGCCGCCCCCGGTACGGGACCGGCCGCGAGCGGCCGCAGGGTGGCGGCCCGGTCGGGGTCGGGGCGGCCCACCACCCGGACGTGCAGGCCCGGACGCGAGCCGAGCAGACGCAGGTTGCCGGTGTGGGCCAGGTCGGGGTGGCGCGAGGCGGGCGCCAGCCGGACCGGCGTCCCGGTCGCGAGGTGGCGCGCCGTCAGGCTCCCTCCGGACACGCCGGTCACCACCAGGTCGCAGCCGACCAGCTCCTCGGGACCGCCGCCTCCGTCCTCCGCCGCGAGGCGGGCCGCCACCGCCTCCGCCGGAGGGCGCGCGAACAGCGCCGCGAGCGGTCCGGCCGACCAGGACACGCCGGGCACCGGGTGCGCCCGCACCGAGCGGCCGGCGCCCAGACGGCCGTCGGGCGACACGGTGGCGCCGGAGACCAGCAGTCCGCCGCGGGCCAGCCCCGCGTGGTCCAGGGCGGTGGAGAGAGCCACCGGAGCGGCCGCCGCCGCGCGCGCCCGGGACGGGCCGCCGGGCTTCACGTCGGCGACGGTGAACCGGCTGCCGTCCTCCGCCACCAGGTGCGTCACCACGCCGGCGTAGCCGGTGGCGCTGATCAGCGGCTCCCGGCAGAGGCCGAACACCCGCAGGGTCCCGCCCGGCCGGTAGTCGCGGCGGACGGCTCCCACCAGGGCCGGGTCCGGGTCGGCGGCCGCCAGCCTGCCCGCGGTGAGCAGCAGTTCGCGCAGGGCGGCCACCAGGTCGGCCGTCCGGTGCCCGTCGTGGCGGGCCCGTGCGGCCCGCACCCCGCGGACCGTGCGCAGCGCGGCCGCCTCCGCCCGCGGCAGGCCCGCCAGCCTGGCGGTGTGGGCGGCGCGCAGCAGTCCGGCCTGGAGCACGGCGCCCGCGGCGGGCGTACCGGCCGCGAGCACGGCTGCCCCCGCCGACCAGAGCGCCGCGGCCGCGGCCACCTGGGCCGGGTGCGGGGGCACGGGGGCGGGTGCCGTGCCGCCTGCCGCCGTGCCGCGTGCTGCCGTACCGCCTGCTGCCGCGCCGTGCGAGGCCGGGGCGGAGGCGGCGGCAGGGGTGATCCCCGACGGTGCGTCGACGGTCGGCGCCTCCGGGGGCGCGCCTGCGACGGGGCCGGCCGGGCGGGCCCGGGCCGTCCTCGCCGTCGGCGACCCCGCGCCCGCCGCGCCCCCGTCGGTGCCGTCACCCGCGTCCGTTCCGCCGTCCGTGCCGTCGCCCGCGTCCGTTTTACTGTCCGTGCCGTTGTCCGTGCGCGCGTCCCCGGGCGGGTCGTCCGGCTCTGCCGCGGTGTCGGGGACCGGGCAGGCGCCCAGCACCGCCGCACGGTGCAGACAGCGTGGTGCGAGCAGGCAGCTGCACTCCGCCGCCTCGGGGGAGGCCACCGCCCCGGACGGGCCGGGGCGCAGCACGACCACGGCGTCCTCGCCGAGGACCACGCGCACCGCGCCGTCCACGGCGGTCGTCGGGGCGTCCGGGACGCGTGCGGCGGCCGCGTCCAGCCGCCTGCGCAGGCGGGGGGTGAGCTGTTCCACCGCGTCCGCCACCACCTGCGGTGCCGCGGGCGGGAGGACGGGCGGTGCGGTCGGGGGAGTGGTCACCGGGCTTCTCCGCGGAGGCGGTCGCCCACCCAGCGGGCGAGGGCGAGCGGGCTGAGGGCGGCGACCGGCATCCCGGCCGCGACGAGCTGCTCGGCGACGGGCACCGAGTAGCGGGGGGTGCCTGTGTCGTCGAGGGCGGCGCAGCCCAGCAGGTGCACCCCGGAGGAGGTCAGCGCGCGGACCTCGGCGAGCAGGCCGCCCAGCGGCCCGCCCTCCTCGAAGTCGCTCACGACGACGACCAGGGTGCGGCCGGGCACGGTCACCAGGGACCGGGCGTGGGCGAGGCCGGTGGCGATGCTGGTGCCGCCGCCGACCCGTACCTCCAGCAGCAGCGAGAGGGGGTCCGCGACGTGTCCGGTCAGGTCGGCGACCCGGGTGGAGAAGGCGAGGAAGTGGGTGGAGAGCGTCGGCACGCCGCCCAGGACGGCGGCGGTCAGCGCCGACCAGACCACGGACGCCTCCATCGACCCGGACACGTCGACCACCAGGACCAGCCGCCAGTCGGCCTCCCGCCGGCCGCGGCCGGCGAAGACGGGCCGCTCGGGCACGACCAGGGTGCGGCCGTCGGCGAGCCGGCGGGTGCGGGACAGGTTCGCGCGCAGGGTGCGCGGCAGGTCGAGGCGGCCGCCGGGGCGGCGGGTCGGCCGGGCGGTGGCCGCGCCGGTGAGGGCGGGGCGCATCCGGGTGGCCAGCTCCCGCGCCAGCTCGTCCACCAGGCGGCGCACCAGCGGGCGCAGCCGGGAGAGCTGCTGCTCGGGCATGCCGCCGGCCAGGGAGAGGACCGAGGTCAGCAGGTCGACCGAGGGGCGCACGGACGCCGGGTCGAGTTCGGCGAGCACGTCGCCGCGCCCGCTGTCGGCGGCGCGGGCGAGCACCTCCTCGCGGACGTCGGCGCCGAACAGCGCCTCCAGTTCGGCGGCCCACTCCCGGGCCGTGGGGAAGGACGGCTCCGTGCCGCCGCCTGCACCGGGGCTCCCCGGCGTCCGGTCCAGGCCGCCTGCGCCCTCGCCGCGGCCCGTCCCGTACAGCTCGTCGAGGGCGTGCGCGTAGCGGCGGGCGCCCGCCGGCAGCCGCTCGGTCTCGCGGCCGAGCAGCAGGCGCCACCGGTCCGCGGGGGACAGGAGCCGGGAGGTGCCGGCGCCGCCGCTGCCGGGCGCCGCTGCGGCAGCGGGCCCGGTGCCGTTCCCGGTCCCGTTCCCGTTCCCGTTCCCGATGCCGTCCACGACGGTGTCCACGGCGATGCCGTCCGCGGCAGGGTTCGAAACGGCGGCAGGGTTCGAAACGGCGGCGGGGCGGGGGCCGCCCTTGGGGCGCTCCGGACCCGGTCCGCCGGAGGCGCCCGGGGCGCCGGAGGGCCCGGCGGCCCCGGGGGCGTCCTCCCGCGGGCGGAGCAGGGCGGCGAGCGCCGCCAGCGCGTCGAGGCCGGCCGCGTCGGCGGCCGCCCACCGGGCGAGCAGGTCCGGCGGGGCGCCGAGGGAGAGGTCCGGCCGGTCGCCGAGCCGCTCGGAGACCGTGCGCAGCAGCCGGTCGCGCCCGGCGGGCGGCAGCGCGTCGAACCCGCCGCGCAGTGCCGGGAGCCGGTCGGTGAACTCCCGGTCCGACAGGCCGTCGACCCGGTCCAGCAGCGGGTCCAGGGCGGCGGGGGAGGAGTCCAGCAGCGGACCGGCCGCGGCGAGCACGCCGCCGAGCAGCAGGGAGAGCCGCCTGCGGCCGTCGGGTCCGGTGGCGGCGTCCACCCAGGCCGCGGCGCGGACGCCGAGGGTGTCCGCGCCGTCCAGGTCGAGCAGCACCCGGACGGCCAGGGCCGCGCCCCGCACCAGGGGCGACCCGGTGCGGGCCAGGTCCGCCAGCGCGTCGTCCAGCCGCAGTCCGAGGCGGCGGTCCCCGGCCCGGACGGCGAGGGCGACGAGCGCCGCCGCGTCCTCCGGCCGGTCGCTGCCGGCCAGGCCGGGCAGCGAGCGCACGGCGGTCTCCAGCAGCACGCCGGCCAGGTCGGCCGCCTCCTCCCGCAGCCCCGGGGTGGTGCCGGCCAGGTGGCCGCGGTGCAGGGACTCCAGGAGGTCCAGCGCGTCGAGCAGCTCGGGCAGCGAGGCGGCGGCGGGCAGCACCTCGGCGGCCAGGGCGAGCCGGTCCGCGACCAGGGCCGGCAGGTCGCAGCGGGCGGCTGCGCGCAGCCCGTCCAGCAGCTGCGCGCAGGCGGGCCCGCCGTCGGCGGACTCCCGCCGGAAGGTGTCGCGCAGCGTGCCGGCCGCCGCCTGCTCCGCCGTCACGCCGCGGACACCCGCCAGGTCCAGCAGCGCCGGCACGGACGGCGTCCACGCCGCCCTCCAGCGGGTCGTCAGCGCGGCACCGTCGCCGGTGCCCGCCACCGCCAGCGGGGTGCCGTAGCCGGCCCCGCACACCCGCAGGCGCTGCAGGAGCGTCTCGCGCCGGGCGTCGAGGGCGGACCGGAGGGGGTCCAGGCGCAGTTCCCGCGACTCCGGCTCCTCGGGGCGGGGCAGCCGCAGCGCGGCCAGCTCCGCCTCCACGGAGGGACCGAGGCCGGACCGCGGCGTCCCCGGCGCGGTCCGGCCGCGCACGCTGCCGACCATGACCGTCTCCAGCGCCCGGGCAAGGGCCCGGCCGCGGCCCAGCGGCTCGCCCCGGCCCAGGACCGAGGCCACGGCCTCCAGCAGCTCGCCCCGGCCGGGTGCGGGCAGCCCGCGGAGGCGGGCCAGGTCGCCCGCCATGCGCAGGGCCTCCGCGGCCTCGCCGGTGCCGGCGGTGTGGCCGGCGGCGCGCAGCTCCCGGCACACGTCGGTGACGGCCCGTGCGGCGGCCTCGCGCACCCGCTCCGGGTCCCCGCCCGCGGCGAACACGGCCTGCTGCCAGCGCGGGTCCCGGATCCCGGCCGGGTAGCCGGACCTGGCGTCGAGCAGGTCGAAGGCGTACGGGACCAGTGAGGTGACGACCCCTCCGGGGTCCGGCGCGGCGGTGCCCGGCCGGGAGGCCGCACCGGTCCTGCCGCCCGTGCTGCTCCCGCCGCCCGTACCGGTCCGCGTCTCCCGGACCGCCCGCGGTCCGGTGCCGGCTGCGGACCCGGGGGCACCGCCGCCGTCCTTCGCGGCCGTCCCCGCCGTGTCGCCGCCGTCGCCGTCGGTCCCGCCCGCCCCGCCCTGCGGCCCGGAGGCCGCCCCGGCGAGCGCCGGGGCGTGGAAGGCCCCGACGACGGCGGCGACCCGGCGCCCCCCGTGCGCGGCTGCGGCGATCGTGCGGCGCATGTGGTCCTCGCGGGCCAGGTCGGCCGCGGGGACACCGCCCCGCTCCTCGGCGTCGCGGCGCAGCGCCCACCCGACGCCGAGGGCGGCGCGGCGGACGGCCCCGGGCGTGCTGCCGGGCGCGTGGACCTCGACGGCCCGGTCCCACAGGTCGTCGCCGTCCCGGCCGGTGCCGGCCGCGGCGAGCCCCTCCGCGAACGTCCGGCCCGCCGGGGCCGGGCGGGCCGGGGCCGTTCCGCTGACCGGACCGGCCCCGTCCCCGTCCCGGCCGCCGTCGCGGGACCAGGCCGGGTCGGCGAGCGGGAGGTCGCAGCAGACCGCCTCCACACCGTGCTCGCGCGCCCAGCGCAGCGCGGCCAGCTCGGGGGAGAAGTCCGCGAAGGGGTGGAAGGCGAGCCGTCCGCCGGCGTCCGCACCGGCCAGCGCCACGGGGGCGACCGTACCGGGGTCGGACAGGTGGGCCAGCCAGTCCCGGAAGTCGGCCGGCAGCTCGACGCAGAGCACGTCCGGGCGGGCCTCGTCCAGCAGCGCGGGGACCGCCGAGGCCAGGGCGGGGCTGTGGTGCCGCACCCCCAGCAGGTACGGGTGCGCCGACGCGGCGAGGGCGTCGACCGCGGCCCGGGGGCCGCCCCGCTCCCCGGTGTCCCCTTCCGCGGCGCCCCATTCCTCGGTGTTCCCTGCTGCGCCGCTCCCCTCCGGAGCGTTGCGCCCCTCGGCACCCCGGGCCGGACCGGCTTCCGGAGCCGCAGCGGCGGCCCCGGCGCCTGCTGCCGTCCCGGCCGTCCCGCCGTCCTCGGCCGGCCCGTCGTCCCCGGCAGCCCTGTCGTTCCCGCTCAACGCAGCGTCTCCCGCAGGTCCCAGAGCCGGCGCCACATCGCCGAGCCGTCCTCGGCGCGCCGCCGCACCGGCCCGTCCCAGTAGCCCAGCAGCCGTCCGTGGTCGGCCGGATCGTCCTTGCGGACCACGCCCAGCAGGTGGCCCGGGACCAGGTCGAGGACGTCCCCGGCGGGCAGGTACGCGGCCGCGACGCCCAGGGAGGCGGCGACCTGCACGGCCTCCGCGGTGGAGAGGACGGTGCCGGGCCGCTCCACGTCCCAGCCCTCGGCGGAGCGGCCGGCGCGCAGGTCGCGGAAGACGGTCACCAGCGCGTCCAGCACCGCGTCGTCCACGGCGAAGGCGGCGCCGGCCCGCTCCACGGCGGCGGCCGCCTGGCGCCGCACCAGGGCGGTCTCGGCCTCCGCGTCGGCGATGGGGTGCACCGTCTCGAAGTTGAAGCGCCGCTTCAGCGCGGCCGACATCTCCGAGACGCCCCGGTCGCGCAGGTTGGCGGTGGCGATGACGGTGAACCCGGGCGCGGCGGCGACCGTGCCGTCGGCCGTGTCCGCCAGCTCGGGCACGCTGACGCGCCGGTCGGACAGGACGGAGACCAGCGCGTCCTGCACCTCGGGCAGGCAGCGGGTGATCTCCTCCACCCGGACCACGCGCCCGCTGCGCATCGCGGTGAGCACGGGGGAGTCCACCAGCGCTCGCCGACTGGGGCCCTCGGCGAGCAGCAGGGCGTAGTTCCAGCCGTAGCGGAAGGCGTCCTCGGTGGTGCCGGCCGTGCCCTGGACGGTGAGCGCGCTCGTCCCCGAGACGGCGGCGGCGAGCAGTTCGGACAGCATGGACTTGGCGGTGCCGGGCTCGCCGACCAGCAGCAGCCCCCGCTCCCCGGCCAGCGTGACCACGCACCGTTCCACCAGGGCGCGCTCGCCGACGAACTTCGGGGCGACGGCCATCCGGGCGGGCAGCTCCGCGGTGCCGTCCCGGCCCGCGCGGCGGCCCCGGGGGAGCGTCAGCTGCTCACCGCCGCTGCCGCAGACGAAGGTGACGACGGCGCGCGGTGTCAGCGCCCAGCCGGGAGGGCGGGGGCCGTCGTCGCGGGCGGCGAGGAAGGCGAGCTCGGCGGCGTGCCGCTCCTCGGCGGGCAGGACCTGCCGGGCCGGTACGGCCGCGGACGGCGGCTGGTCGGTCAGGGTGGTCATCAGCGGTGTCCTCGTGTCTTCCGGGTCGTGCGGACGTGCGGACGTGCGGATCGGGGGCGCGTGCGCGGACGTGCGGGGCGGGGTGCGGACCGGGGCGCGTGCGCGGACGTGTACGGAGGCGCGCGGGGCCTGTGGGCGGGTCCCCGCACCGGCCGGCTGCCGCGCCCCGCCGCCCCCGCCGCCCCCGCCGCCCCCGGGCGGGGCGCGGCGGGGGCGGCGGCCCGTCAGCGGCGCCTGCCGCGGGCTGTCCTCAGCTCCTCGAAGCGGGGGCCGTCCCCGTCGAGGACCCGCTGCCAGGCCCTGCGGTACAGGGCGGCGGCGGGCTCCAGCGGGGTGACGGCGCCGGGCGGCCTGCCCTGCCCCTCCGCCAGGCCGAACATCGTGAGCTTCCACTGCTCCACCGGCAGCTGCGGCGTCCGCAGGACGGCCCACCCGCCCGGCAGGAAGAGCGACCGGCCCGCCCGGCTCCGGTCCGCCTCGACGACGAGCCCCGAGGCGGCCAGCTCCGCACGGGCCGCCTTGAGGCGGCGCGGCTTCCAGCCGGTCCAGCGCGCGGTGCTCCGGTCCGTGGGGTCCGGCATCGCGAGCAGCACCAGGTACAGCGCGGCGGCGTCCGCCCCCAGGCCGTGCGCGGCGGCGGCCTCGGCGACCAGGTCCGGCACCGAGCGGGTCGGGTCCTGCGGCCACCAGGTGCCGTCGGCGTCCCGCTCCCCGGCCGCCGGGTCGCCGGGGTCGGCGAGCAGCGCCGCGAAGCCGTCGGAGAGCGCGGTGCGCAGCGCCGCCTCGACGGGGAACGGCTCCTGCTCCGTGCCGCGCAGCGCCGCCAGGTACGGGTCGCCGCCGACGGCGTCCAGCAGGTCCGGGCGGACGGCCGGTGCGGGACGGTCGTCGCGGGTCGCCAGGACGACGGCGCCCCACCGTTCGAAGCCCGGGCCGGTCTCCGACGGCGCCCCGGCGGCCCTGCGGAACGCCGGGAGGGAGACGTACCGCCCCAGGTCCAGCAGCAGCCCCGGGTGGGCGAGCCGCTCGCGCAGCAGGCGGCCGACGGCGGGCAGCGCGGCCCGTGCCGGGTCGCCCACCGGGAGGCGGTGGGCGAGCCAGGCCGCGGCCGCCACCGTGTCCGCCAGCACGTGGGCCGTGAAGCCGCTGCCGTCGCCCGCGGGCACCGCCCGGTCGCCGCGTACCTCCCACCGCAGGTCCCGGGTGAGCCCCGGGTCGGCGGAGGGGTCCAGCAGCGCGGGCAGCACGACGCCCGCGTCCCGGAAGGGCCGCAGGGACCGGACGGCCTCGCCGACCAGCCACTCGGGCACGGCCGCCCGGCGGCCGACCCGCTCCGCCCACACGGCCGCCGCAGCGGCGGTGTCCGGACCGTCGCTCCACAGCCGCTCCGGGTCGGCGGGCAGCAGGGCGGCGAGCAGCTCGCGGCGCACGGACGGGGAGAGGCGCCGCAGACCGTCGCGGGCGACCGCGGCGTCCGACGCCCTCACCCCCAGTCCGGCGAGGGCCTCGGCGGGCAGGAAGCCGCGCTCCGGTCCCTCCATGCCGGGCATGCCGGCCAGGACCAGGCAGGCGGTGGTGCGGGTGACCCCCGTGAGCCGGGCGAACTCCTCGGCGGCCTCCGGCCGCCACGGTGCCGGGCCGCGGACAGCCGCTGCCTCCGCGGCGGCAGCGGTGCGCGCCGCACCGGCGGCGTCGGCCGCCGGCTCCACCGCCGCGCCGGTGTAGGGGTGCGGCAGGGCGAACCGCCCGGCCGGGTCGTGCAGCAGCGCCGTGAGGCGGCGGCCGGCCTGGCCGTGCGGCGCGTCGTCGACCACGGCGAGCAGCGCCCCGCCGCCCAGCGGCAGCAGGCCCGGCTGCTTCCCGTGCCCGTGCCGCCCGCCCGCCGCCGTCCACGCGGCCTCGTCCATCGTCATCGCGACCCCGCGCCAGCTCGCGGCGCCGTCGGCGGACAGCAGTCCCAGCCGTGCCAGTTCGGCGAGCAGCTCCCCGAGCACGGCCCGCTGCTCCGGCGGCGTGTGCGGCGCCGCGTACCGGTAGGCGAGGGCCGGGGCCGCCTCGGGCAGCAGCCACCAGGCGGCGCCGGCGACGGGCAGCTCCGCCCCCTCGGCCAGGTGCGAGGCGCCCGGCGCGGCCTCGCCGCCCTCCCGCAGGGCGCGCCCGATCCGCCGCATCTGCCGGAAGGCGCTGTCCTTCTCCGTCGCCCACCAGCCCGAGCGCAGGCCGGGGACGAGTCCGGCGGCCGCCTGCCGCACCAGGTCGTCCTCGGGGCCCGGCGGCAGTCCGTCGTCGTCGGCCGGGCTGCCGGGAGCCCCGGCGAGCCGGGCCGCGATCCGCTCCAGGGCGGCCTGCTGCTCCGCCGCGTGGCGTGCCACGCCGACGACGCCCGCGAGCAGCGCCTCGTGCGTGACCCCGGGAAGCAGCACCCGCACCCGCTCCAGGACCTCGGCCGCCGCCCTCCGCCGCTCCTCCTCGCCGACCGCGCCGGCCGCGCCGGAGGCCGCCACCGCCTCGAGCAGGGCGACGGCGGTGTCCCGCCCGACGCGGCGCAGCGCCGCGGAGCCCTCGGGGTCGCGGACGCGCAGGCAGTGCCAGGAGGAGAGCGGCGGCAGCTGCGCGGTCCCGGCGGCGAACGGGCCGGGGGAGCGGTGGGTGCCGGCCGACGCGGTGACGGAGCCGTCCGGGTCGACCAGGACGACGCCGTGCCCCTGGGCGACGACGGCCCGCGGCCGGTCGTCCCCGGGCAGGGTGAGTGCCAGGTCGGGGCAGCCGCCCTGCCCGGGGGCGGTGGTGACGGTCCGTCCGGCGAGGTCCTCGCCGCGGTGGCGGCCGTCGGGCAGCCGCACGGTTCGCCAGCCGAGCAGGCCGCCGACCGGCACGCCCGCCGGCCCGGCCGCGCCGTCCGCCGGCGCCGGACGCAGCCAGCCGCAGCCGGGCTGGGCCCGGCTGCCCTCCGGGGCGGAGCGCAGCGCGTCCGCGAGGAAGCCGGGCAGACCCGGCTGCCCGAGCCGTCCGCTCGCCGGGTCGTACGCGCGCCAGCCGGGCGTGTCCAGGTCCTGGTCCCACACCCAGTGCGAGGTGCCGTCGGTGACGACCCTGCGCCGCCCGGGGACGGCGGTGTCGCCGGCGTGCAGCACCCCGGCGCCGGTGGTGCGCCCGCCGCCGGGCAGCGGCAGCGTGAAGCCGCCGTCCCGCACCCCCCAGAAGCCGCCGGCGGCCTCCAGGTCGAGGACGCGGTCCGCCGAGCGGTGCCAGTAGCCGCGGGTGCGGCCTCCGTGCCGCCGGGAGGACCAGAAGACCAGCAGGTCGCCGTCGACCCAGTGGAAGCCGGGCTCGTTCCACGCCTCCCCCGCCGGTATGCGCAGGTCGTGGGTGAGGACGGTGCCGCCCGCGTCGATCACACGGACCTGCGCCGGGCCCGCCACGACCAGCTGCGGCCACGCGTCGGCGACGGTCGGGCCGCCCCGGTGCCCGGGCCGCACCAGCTCCGCGAGGGCCTCCTCCCAGGCGGACCAGCCCAGTTCGTCGAAGAGGCCGCCGCGCAGCGTCCGTGCCAGCCCGCCCGCCAGGTCGCCGCGGGCGGCCTCCGCCACCTCCTCGGCGGCGAGCAGCAGGGCCTCGCGGGGCATCCACGCCAGCCGCGCCAGCGCGCCGGGCAGGTCGGGCAGGCCGGCCGTCCGCGCCCGGCGGGCGGCGTCGGCAACCCAGGCGGCCAGCAGCGGGCGGCCGCCCGCGGCGGCGGCCAGCGCCCGGACCGTCCGCACGCCGGACGTGTCGCCGGAGAGGCGGTCGGCACCGCGGCGGAAGGCGTCGTGGAACCGCTTGTCGGCGGCCACCGCCGCCAGGTCCCGCCGCCCGTCGTGCCCGGCCCACCGCTCCAGGTGCAGCAGGGCGTTGTCGGCGGGGTCGGCCACCGGCACGTCCAGCGACAGCAGCAGGTCCAGCAGGTCCAGGTCGGCCCCGGGGCGCAGCGCCCCGCCGCCCGTGGCCGTCTCCTCCCGCAGCCGCGGCGCCGCGCGCTCCACCAGTCCGTACAGCGGCGGCAGCCGGCGCGGGGAGCCCCAGCGGGGGCCGCGCACGTCGAGGAACCGCTGCAGCCAGCCGGCCGCGCCGTCCGCGGGCGAGGGGCCGTCCGGGTCCTCGCCGGTGAGCCCGGCGGCGGCGCCGGACTCCTCCAGGACCTCCAGCCACGTCAGCAGCAGCTCCGGGTCGCCGTCCCGCGGCAGGACCTCCAGCAGGGTCCGGCGCACCGCCGGGTCGCGGCGGCCCGCGGCGGCGAGCGCCGCGCGGTGCGCCCGCCACCAGCCGACGGGCGCCCGCAGCACGGCGGGCAGTTCCAGCAGCTCCGCCAGGTACTCCTGCTCGGCGGCTTCCGCGTCCTCCCCGGCGGCGCGGGCCAGGCGCCGCAGGTCGGTCGCCATCTGCACGGACGGCGGCATGCCCCCGGCGCACCGCCGCACGCACAGCGCCCGGAACCGGCGCAGCGCCTCCCCGGCCGGGAGCCGCCCCGACAGCCCCTTCGCGTACCCGGAGAGGACCCGCACCGGCAGCGCCCCCGCCAGGGCGAACTCCAGGAGGACGTCCTCCAGCCGGTCCTCGTCCACCGCCAGGCCGTGCTCGGCCTCCGCCCGGCGCGCCGCACCGAACAGCTGCGCCGCGTACGCGGTGTTCTCCACCGCCAGGAAGGCCCGCGCGGCCTGCTCCAGGAAGGTGGGCAGGAAGTGCGGCAGCGACGCGGCCAGCCGCGCGCCGAGCCCCCGGTACGCCTCCATCGCGGCCTTCGGCGCGGAGCGGGCCTGCCGGGCGGCCCGCTCCATCCCGGGCACCAGGGCCAGCGCCTGCGCGCCGTCCTCCGGGTGGTGCGCCAGCACCCACTCGGGGAAGCCGAGCGCCTGCCGCAGCCCGAGCCCCACCACGGCCGGCTCGCCCGCCGGCTCCAGGCCGAGGAACCCGGCCGCGAGGTCCTCGGCCGCGCCCAGCTCCTGCGCGACCAGCCGGACCACCGTCCGCCCCTCCAGGGCGGGGTGCCGGTAGCCGCGCGCGGTCAGCGGGACGGCGCGCTCCCCGGCGCCGCCGGTGCCGGGCGGCAGCACCGCCCCGGCCCCCAGCAGCTCCGCGGCCTCCGTCCGCCGCCCGGTCCCCGTCTGCGTCGTCGTGCCGTTCACCGGCCGGCCCCTTCCTCGATCCTGCGGCCGGCGTACAGCGCGGCGCCCATCCTCATCCCCTCCGACCAGGCCACCGGCCCGACCTCCCGCAGCGGCAGCGACCGCCCGTCCGGCCCCTGCCAGCCCAGGCCGCCGGTCTCCGCCCCGTCCCCGTACGGCTCGCCGATCCACAGCGCCGCCTCGACGCCGCGGCCCCCGTCGCGGACCGAGCAGGTGGCGTACCCGCCGGAGACGCGGTAGCCGAGCGCGGTGGCCCGCGCCGCCAGCGCGAACCGCGAGGGGAACGACGCCCCGGCGAAGTCCCGCACCTCGGTGGCGCCCGCCGCGGGCTCCTCCCCGCGCCGCCAGGTGGCGCGGTGGATCTGCTCGACCCGCTGGACGACGCCCAGTTCGGCGGCGAACTCCCGCAGCTCCTCCAGGTCCTCCAGCAGCACCGGGTGCGGCAGCGTGACGGTCTCGGGGGAGAGCCGCACGGTCTCGCCGTCCAGGTTCACCACCCGCAGCCCGTCCGCCCCGCCGGCGTCCCTCAGGAAGCCCGCCTCCCCGGGGTCGTCGCCGACCACCACGAGGTCGCGCAGCGCCGACCGCCAGGCCTCGTCCTCCCACACCCGCGCCAGCAGGCCGGTCGGGACGGGCAGGGACGAGACCATCCACGCGTCCACCTGCCGCACGCAGGCGGCGGCGTGCCGGTCCAGCCACTCGGCGAGCCGGCGCAGCCGGTCCACCTCGGGATGGTCCCGCAGCGCCCGGGGCAGCGCCTTCAGCTGCCGCCCGGCCGTCCGGCCCTTCGTGGAACGGGCCGTCACCCGGCCCTCCACCAGGGCGACCTCGTAGCCGTCGCCCGCCGCCAGCCAACCCACCTGTTCCCCGCCTCCCGCCGTACGGACGCACGCAGGACCCCCGGGGGAGACCCCGGCTGCACGTGCGACGATGCGCTGAACGCTAGCGGCCGCCTCTGACAACGCACCCGGTCGACCCCTCGTCAGGACGCGCGGGACGACGACGGCGGGGGCGGCGTGCGTGCGGGGCCGCGACCGCCGGCTCCGGGGCACCGGGGCACCGGGCCGCCGGGCCGCCGGGCTCAGGCGCGGCGCGCGGCCCCGGCCCTCCGGCCCCGGGGCCGCGCGGCGGTGCGGGCCCCGGCCGGCCGGTCGGGCTCCCCGTCGTCCGGGCGGCGCGCAGCCTCACGGAGCGTCGGCGCGGAGACCCGGTCCAGGCGCGCCTCCAACCAGTCGACGACCTCCCCGGGGCGGTGCCCGGAGCCCTCGCGCAGCGCCCACCCGGTCGCCGCGCAGCGCCCACCCGGCCGCCTCGCGGACGAAGGACCGGTCGTCGCCGAGGAGCGGGTCCACGGTCGCGGAGAAGGCCGGGAACCACCGCGGGAACGTCTCCTGCCGCCGCAGCGGCAGCAGGAACGCCAGGACGCCGCCGCGCCGCACCCGCTGCCCCGGATCGGCGGCCCACCGCCGCACCCCGGCCTCCACGGCCGGCGCGCACAGCAGCAGGGGGCCGACGGTGAACGGCGCAGGCAGGTCCACGTGGGCCCAGGTGCCGCACTCCCGCAGCAGCCCCTCCAGCAGGGCCGTGCCGCCCGGCTCCGGCAGGCCTGCGCACCCCTCCGGCAGCAGCACCGCCGACCCGGGGGGGCGAACCCCTGGCCGGGGAGGCGGTGTCCTCGCCGCCGCGCCCTCGTTGACCACCGCGCGGGGCCGTCCCGCCCCGGGGCCCGGGACCCGAGACCCGGCCCCGGGGTGCCGGCCCCGCGCCGCGACCCCGTGGTCCGGCCCCGTGGTCCGGCCCCGCGCCGCGGCGCCCGGTCCTGCTGCCGCCGGGCCCCGCGCGGGGGGCGGCGACGCCCGGCGGCACCGGGGCCCCTGGGTCACCAGGGGTGGGGGGCGTAGTCCTTGAGGAAGCAGCCGTACAGGTCCTCGCCCTGCTCGCCCCGGACGACCGGGTCGTAGACGCGCGCCGCGCCGTCCACCAGGTCCAGCGGGGCGTGGAAGCCGGCGTCCGCGAGGCGCATCTTGTCCGGGTGCGGGCGCTCGTCGGTGATCCAGCCGGTGTCCACGCTCGTCATCAGGATGCCGTCGGTGAACATCTCCTCGGCGCTGGTGCGGGTCAGCATGTTGAGCGCGGCCTTGGCCATGTTGGTGTGCGGGTGCCCCGGGCCCTTGTAGCCGCGGCTGAACTGGCCCTCCATCGCCGACACGTTCACCACGTACGTCCGGCGGGCCGGTGACGCTGCGAGTGCGGCGCGCAGGCGGCTGACCAGCACGAACGGCGCGGTCACGTTGCAGAGCTGCACCTCCAGCAGCTCCAGCGGGTCCACCTCGTGCACCCGCTGGCTCCAGCTGTTGGCCGCGTCCAGGTCCGGCACCAGGCCGCCCGCGTCCACCGCGGTGCCCGCCTCGATGCGGGCGAGGGAGGCCGAACCGCTGGTCAGCGCGAGCGCGGTGATCGCCTCCGGGGTCAGGCCGCCCTGCTCCGGGCGCCGCGGACCGGGCAGCGCGGGGTGGCTGCCGGGGCCGAACCGGCCCAGCACCACCGACTCGGGCAGCTCGCCGGCCGGCAGCGGCGCGGACTCGGCGGCGATCAGCTCCTCGTACGCCCGAGGCGAGCGCCGCACCGTCTGCGCGGCGTTGTTGATCAGGATGTCCAGCGGGCCCTGGGCGCTCACCGAGTCGGCCAGGGCGACCACCTGTGCCGGGTCCCGGAGGTCGATGCCGACGATCCGCAGGCGGTGCAGCCACTCCGCGCTGTCCGGCATCGCCGTGAAACGGCGGATCGCGTCGTTGGGGAAGCGCGTGGTGATGGTGGTGTGGGCGCCGTCGCGCAGCAGCCGCAGCGCGATGTACATGCCGATCTTGGCGCGGCCGCCGGTCAGCAGCGCCCGGCGTCCGGTGAGGTCCGTCCGCGCGTCGCGGCGGGCGCGGTTCTCCGCCGCGCACGTCCGGCACAGCTGGTGGTAGAACGCGTCCACCTCCGTGTACCGCTGCTTGCATATGTAGCAGGAGCGGGGGCGCCGGAGCACGCCGGCGATCTCGCCGGCGGTGCTGCTGGTCAGCGGCAGGCCCTGCGTCTCGTCGTCGATGCGGCCGGCCGCGCCGGTCGCGGTCGCCTCGGTGACCGCGCGGTCGTGGTCGGTCTTGGCCGCCCGCCGCTCCTGGCGGCGGCGCTGCTTCACCAGCCGGTACAGGCCCGAGGTGGCCCGGCGGACCGCGACCGCGTCCGGGTGGTCGAGCGGCAGCCGGTCCAGCTCCTCCAGGACGCCGAGGCAGACGGCCATGCGCGCCGGGTCGATGCCCGGGACGTCCGTGTCCGGGGCGCCCGTGTCCGGGACGTCCGTGTCCGGGGCGCCCGCGGTTCCGGTGGCCGCCCCCGCGGGCACCGCGTCCGCTGCGCCGCCCCTGACCGCGCCGTCCCCGGGCAGGGTGCCCTCCGCCGGGGCGCCCCCGGTCGCGGACCTCGCCGGCGGCACCGTCGTGCCCAGGCCCTCCATGCTCGCCGTCATCCCCGGTGCCGCTTTCCTCGCTCGCCCGATCCTGCCGTTCTCCGCCGGAACTCTACGTACCGCCGCACCCCCCGCCAAACCGCGGCCGGGCGTCGCCGCCCGCCACCCCGATGCCGTGAGGTCGGTCACAGGGATCCGGATCCTCCACGAGGCGCCGTAGTGGACGGCCCGCGGCGGCATACGACCCCGTAACGGAGCGAAACGGACACGGGTCGGCGGGCGCCGGACCGGGCCCGCGGCCGCTCCCCGCCCTTCTCCCGCCGCCCGCTCCGCGCGGCACGCCTGACGCGGCGTCGGATCCGGCGCGGGGACGGACCCGGCGGGCCCCGCACGCCGCCCGGGGCCGCCGCAAGGCCCGGCCCGGCCTACGGACCCGGGTAGTACCGGACGGCTTTGCCGCCGCCCGGACGGCCTTCCCACAATGACCGGGCCCCGAGGGGCGCCGCACGCCGTACGCCGCACGCCGTACGCCGCACCACCGAACGAGGTCACCCATGACGAAGCACCGCAGGAGCAACCGCCGCCGCAACACGGCCATCGCCGTCCTCGCGGCGGTCGCGGTGGGCGCCCCCACGGTCGCGCTCGCCTGCGACACCGGGGGCGCGGACGGCCAGGGGGCCCCGCGGTACGACCGCGCCGCCCCCGCCGCCCCCGCCGCCCGCACCGCACCGGAGCGGGCCGGTGCCGGTCAGCAGCGGGCCGGGCAGCAGGGACGGCCGTGGGCCGGGCACCACCGGACCGGACACGAGGACGCCTGGCGCAGGCACGCCCGGCCCGGTCGGAGCGCCGCGCCGACCGCCGCGCCGAGCACGTCCGCCCCCGCCGCGTCCTCCGCCCCGGCCACCCCGGCCCCGGCGAAGCCCTCCGTGACCGCCACCCCAGCGCCCGCGAAGCCCTCCGCCCCGGCCACGGCCCCCGCGAAGCCCTCCGCCCCGGCCACGGCCCCCGCGAAGCCCTCCGACCCGGCCACCTCCGCCCCCGCCACGCCGACCGCCACCGCACCCTCCGGCCCCACCGCCCGCGTGGTCACCCTCGTCAACGCCGAGCGGAAGAAGGCCGGCTGCGCCCCGCTCGCGGTGAATGCCCGCCTCACCGCCGCCGCCCAGGCCCACAGCGAGGACATGGCGGCCCACCGCACCATGTCCCACACCGGTTCCGACGGCTCCTCCCCGGACCAGCGGATCACCCGCGCCGGGTACGCCTGGTCCTCGTACGGCGAGAACGTCGCCTACGGCTACGGCACCCCCGAGAGCGTCATGGCCGGCTGGATGTCCAGCCCCGGCCACAAGCGCAACATCCTGGACTGCTCCTTCAAGGAGATAGGCGTCGGCCTGGCCCAGCCCGGCGACTACTGGACCCAGGACTTCGGCTCCGCCCGCTGAGGCGGGCCTCCGCCGGTCCGAACTTCCGCCGGTCCGAACTTCCGCCGGTCCGAACTTCCGCCGGTCCGAACTTCCGCCGGTCCGGACCTCCGCCGGTCCGGACCTCCGGCCCGCCGGGGATCAGGACCGGCGGAGGTCCGGCACTCCTCCCGGGCTGCCGGGCCTGCCCTTGTCCGGCGTCCCACGGCACGGCCATGCTGGGCGTCATGGTCAAGGGCGTCGTGTTCGACTTCTCCGGCACGCTGTTCCGCATCGAGTCCACCGCCCGGTGGCTGAACGGCGTCCTCGAACGGACGGGGACCGTTCTCCCCGGCGCCGACGCCGAGGAGTGCGCCGCCCGGCTGGAGGGGCTCGGGGCGCTGCCCGGCGGGCCGCCGCCCCGCGAGGTGCCGCCCGCCCTCGCGCGGCTCTGGCGGGAGCGCGACCTGGGCGCCGGGCAGCACCGCGCGGCGTACACCGCCCTCACCCGGCTCGCCCCGCCGCCCGCACCCGCCCTGGCCGACGTGCTCTACGACCGCCACCGGGAGCCGGACGCGTGGCAGCCCTACCCGGACACCCTGCCCGTGCTGCGCGGGCTCGAGGGGCGCGGCGTCCCGGTCCCGGTGGTCAGCAACATCGGCTGGGACCCGCGGCCGGTCTTCCGCCACCACGGCGCGGACCCCTTCGTCGACGCCTACGTCCTCTCCTTCGAGCACGGCATGCAGAAGCCCTCACCGTCGATCTTCCGGCACGCCTGCGCCACGCTCGGCCTGGATCCCGCGGACGTCCTCATGGTCGGTGACGACCCCGTCGCGGACGCGGGGGCCGCCGAACTCGGCTGCCCCGTGCACCTGGTGGACCACCTCCCCGCCGACCGCCGCCCGGACGCCCTCCTCCCGGTGCTCGGCCTGGTCGGCTGACGCGTCAGTTCCCTTCTCCCGAACGGCGGTTCCTCCCTCCCCCCGGAGCGCCGGTCCCACCGGTCCGGCGGGCCGGGGCAGTTGTCGGTGGCGCGTGGGAGGCTGCGCCTGTCGCGATCTTGTGACAGGAATGGACGTGCGAACCGGACGCTCCTGGGCAATAGTCCTAGGACGGGCTCCGTTCGGGGTCCGTCCGCCGTCGTTGCCCACAGGGGAGTACGCCGCACCATGAACCTGCTGCTCGCCGGCCAGGCCCGCCACCGGGCCCGCCCCGGCTCCGCCCTGCCCGCCGGCGCACAGGACGTGCTGGCGGTCGTCGCCGACCCGCTGCGGCCGGTCCACCTCGTCGTCACCTCCGGCCGTGCCGGACGGCGCAGCTTCGTGTCCTGGCAGCCCTGGGACGCGCGGACGGGCACCGGCAACCATTACACGGCGCTCCCCGCCGCCGTCTGCGACGCCCTGCTGGACGCGGGGCTGATCACGGTCGGCCCGGCGGTGCAGGACCCGCGGCGCGAGGTGCGGGTCGTCGGGATCACCGAGGCCGGACGCCGCACCCGCCGCCCCGCCGCGTACGCGGCCTGACCCGCCGTCCGGGCAGCCCGGCCCGCCGTCCACGCGTCCCAGGCGTCCCAGGCGTCCCGGGCGTCCCGGGCGTCCCGGGCGTCCCGGGCGTCCCGGGCGTCCCGGGCGGCCTGGGCCGCCGCTCCGCGGGCGCCGGCCGCAGGAGCTGCGTCACCCGTGCACCGTCAGGGAGTGCACCAGCCAGTCCATCCGGCCCACCCCCGGCGCCGGCCCCTCGTGGTACTGCGGCCGCGGTGCGGGCGGCGAGGGCGCATACACCGACAGGTTGACGATCAGCCACGCCCGCCAGTCGGGCCCCACGCCCACCCCGTCCGAGAAGACCTGCCGCCCGCCGACCCGCCACACCACGCTCTCCTCGCCGAACGACGTCTCGACGTCGATCCAGCGCCCGGGCCGCACCGCCGCCGCGTCCTCGTGGTAGTGGGACGACCCCTCGCCGCGGTGGTTGGTCAGCTCCAGGACCGCGGGCCGGTCCGGGTGGTACTCGAAGACGTCCGCCTCGCCCTGCGGGCCGTCGTCGACGCCCCACGTCCACACCGCGGGCCAGGCCCCCCGCTGCTCCGGCAGCTGGAAGCGGACCCGCAGCACGTGGCCGGGCCGCAGCCGGAAGGGGCGCGAGGCACCCGCCGTGGTGAGCAGGTCGGTGTCCCAGCCCGTGCCGTCGGCACGGCGGACCGCCTCGAAGAGGCCGCCCCGCCGCGGCCAGGACGTCCGCAGCCGGTCCAGCTTGTGGTCGCCGAGGTTGCCGCCCGCACCCTGGTCCGGGTAGGCCCAGGTCCGGCCCGCGACCCACTGCCCCCGGTCGTCGAAGTCGGCGGTGAAGAGGGTGCGCGCCGCGGCCGCGCCCCCGCCCCCGCCGTTCCCGCCCCCGCCGTCCCTTCCCCCTGCGCTCCCTGCGTGCACGGCACCTCCCCGTAGCGGTCACCGCTGGTCACGGCTCCCGACGCTACGGCCCGCGACGGCGCCGTGGACGCCGTGCACGGCCCAAACCGCCCGCCGGGGTGATCAAGGGGTCCGGGGGTCTCTCCG
The DNA here is from genome assembly GCF_042895785.1 of Streptomyces sp. NPDC001380. Lineage (NCBI taxonomy): Bacteria > Bacillati > Actinomycetota > Actinomycetes > Kitasatosporales > Streptomycetaceae > Streptomyces > Streptomyces sp. NPDC001380. The sequence goes on from NZ_JBIAWP010000027.1 coordinate 23,910, forward strand.
CGCCGTGCCGTGCGGCCTGCGCGTCCGCCGGCCGGACCGTTCCGCCCTGTTCCGCCCCGTTCCGGCCCCTCCGACCCCGGCCGCCTTGCCTCCGCCGCGCCGCGGGGTCATGATCGAAAGGGGCCGTCCGGTCCGGCGCCGGGTGCGGAAGCGAGGTGCGGCAGTGAGCGAGAACACGATGGGTGACGAGGTCTACCAGCCCCAGGGTGACGACGTGGTCGAGGACGCCGGCCCGCTGGACTTCGAGGACACCCTGGACGACCGGGGGATCGCCCAGGTCCTGGACGAGGGGTACTCGCCGCCCGAGCGCCCCCTCGCCGTCGACGAGTGGGGCACCACCGCCGACGAGCAGCACCGGGGCGAGGGCCTCGACCGGCGGCTCGCCCGGGAGCTTCCCGACCTCGCCGTCCAGGACGGCGACGGTATCGGCGACACCGTCGGCACCGACGGCGAGCTGCTCGACGACGAGGTCGGCGACCGGCGCGCGGGCCGTCTCCTGGCACCGGACGAGGGCGCGCACGCCGACACCGAGTCCGAGCTGTTCGCCAGCGACGTGGGCATCGACGGGGCCGCCGCGTCGGCGGAGGAGGCGGCCGTCCACATCGTCCCCGAGGAGCAGTGACCGGCCGGGTGCCGTGACCGGGGCCCCGGACCGGCCCGGCCGGCGGCCCGACCGCGGCCTGCGGCGGTCAGTCCGCCGGGCAGCGCTCCGCCACCCGCGCCAGGTGCCCCTCGAACACCTCCCGGGCCGCCGGGGTGAGGCTGCGCAGCGCCACCAGCGCGGCGACGACGACGTCGCACAGTTCGCGCTGCACGTCGTCCCAGGTGTGGCTCGCCCCCTTGCGGGGATTCTGCCCGGTCGCGCCGATGACGGCCTCGGCGACCTCGCCCACCTCCTCGGTCAGCTTCATCAGCCGCAGCAGCCGCTCGCTCTCGGACGGGGTCCGGCCCGCCCCGTCCAGCCAGGCGACGAGACGGTCGACGGTCTGCCAGGTGTCGTGCTCCACGGGTGGGCCGCTCCTCGGGGTTCGTGGTCCGGGCCGGCAACTCCGGACCCGCGGTGCGGCTCCGTCCGGCCGGAGGGGTCCGCCGGTGACGACGGCCGCCCGTCCAGCATGCCGGTGCGCCCCCGGGACCGTCCCGCGGTTCCGCCTCCCCGCCCGTGCCTCCCTGCTCGTGCCTCCCGTGCCGCCGCCCGCCGTGCCCCGCCGCCGGGTGCCACGTAGCGTGACGGATGGAGCGCCGCCACCCGAAGGAGAAGCCGGTGCAGACCGCAGTCGCCGTGCTGTTCGCCCTGCTGGCCGCCGCCAGCAACGCCCTGGCCACCGCCCTGCAGCGGTACGCGGCGCGCACCGTCCCGCTCTCCCGGGGCTTCCGCCCGGCGCTCCTGGTCGAACTGCTGCACCGGCCCGTGTGGTTCGGCGGGTTCGCCGCCGTGGTCGCGGCCGCCTGCTTCCAGGCGCTCGCGCTGCTGAACGGAGAGCTCTCCCTGGTGCAGCCCCTCTTCGTGCTGGAGCTGCCGTTCGCCCTGCTGATCGGCGGCCTCGTCCTGGGACGGCGGCTGCCGCGACCGGGGTGGGCGGCGGTCGCCTGCATCGTCGCCGGGCTCGGGACCGCGCTCTGGGCGGCGTCGCCCACCCCGGGGGTGCAGCGGCCCGAGACGTTCCGCTGGGTGCTGGTCCTGGCCGGCTGCGCCGCCGCCGTCGCCGTGCTCGCCGGCACCGCGGTCCGCCGCCCGGCCGGCGCCCTGCGGGCGGCGTGCTTCGGTGCGGCGGCCGCGATCGGCTACGCGCTCACCGCCGCCCTCATGAAGGACGCGACGCACACGTGGGCCGCCGGCGGCCCCGGCGCGTTCTTCACGGCCTGGCAGACCTACGGCTTCGCCGCGGCGGGTGTCGGCGCCCTCTTCCTGCTGCAGAACGCCATGCAGTCCGGGCCGCTGGCCGCCTCCCAGCCCGCGCTCACCCTGGGGGACGCCCTGGTGAGCCTCTCCCTGGGCGTGGCGCTCTTCGAGGAGGAGCTGCGGGACGGCTGGTGGCTGCTGCCCCAGGTGCTCGGCGCCCTGCTGGTGTTCTGCGGGGCGGTGGGCCTCTCCCGGGTGCCGCTCACCAGGACGCTGGTCGCCCCCGACTCCGACCGGCCGGCCTCCGTCGGGCAGAGCCGCTCCGACGGGCCGGACAGGGCGGACGGGCCGGACTGACGTTGCGCCGCCCCGGGCCGTCACCGCCCCGGGCTGTCCGCCGCCCGCCGACACCGTGCCCCGCCCGTTCACCACCGCAGCAGCCGCCGCAGCAGTGCCCGCAGGCGGCGCTGCCGCACCCGGCCCGCCAGGACCGGCAGCGCCGCCGCCTGCGGCCACACGGCGGGCCCCGCGAGCGCGGAGGCGGGCACGGCGGCCTGCGGCCGCACCGCAGCCGCTCCGCCCGCAGCCGCTCCGCCCGCCGTCCGCGGATCCGCCCCGCCCAGCGGCCCGGACGGGTACGTCCGCTCCTCCGGGGGCCGGGCCGCGAACTCCACCGGCAGCGCCTCCAGGTGGCGGGCCCAGATCGACGACTGCCAGCCCAGGTCCTTGTCGGGCACCGCCAGCCGCAGGTCGGGCAGCCGCAGGAGCAGGACGTCCACCGCCGCGTCGGTGATGGTCCGTCCGATGTCCTGGCCCGGGCACATGTGCGCGCCGCCGCTGAAGGCGAGGTGCGAGCGGTTGCCGCGCACCGGCGCCGAGACCTCGGGGCGGACGGTGCTGTCGGTGTTGGCGGCGGCCAGGCCGAGGATCACCATGTCGCCGGCCCGGATGCTCCGCCCCGCCAGCTCGGTGTCGGCGGTGGCCCAGCCGCCGGGGCAGGCCGTCAGCGGCGGCTCGTTCCACAGGACGTGCTCCACCGCGTCGGCGACGGTCATCCGGACCCCGGCCAGCGAGGCGCGGAACCGCGGGTCGGTGAGCACCACCCGCAGGGTGTTCGCGATCAGGCTGGTGGTGGTCGCGTTGGCGGCGACCAGCACCAGCCGCAGGTGGTTCTGCACCTCCTCGTCGGTGAGCCGGGACGGGTGGGCGAGCATCCAGGAGGCGAGGTCCTCGCCGGGCACGGCCTTCCTGCGCTGCACGAGGCGCCGCAGCGTCTCCAGGATGTGCTCGTTGGCCGCCGCGGCCCGTTCGGTGCCGGTCATCAGGTCGCTGCTGGCCCGCACCAGCTCGGGGCCGTCCTCCTCGGGCAGCCCGAGGAGGCGGGTCAGCACCAGCATCGGCACGTGCTGCGCGTACCGGGTCAGCAGCTCGGCCCGGCCGTCGGCGCAGAAACCGTCGACCAGCCGGTGGGCGACACGGTGCACGTGGCGCCGGATGCCGCGCTGGTCGAAGCGGTCGAGGCTGTCGGTCACCGCCCCGCGCAGCCGCCGGTGCTCCGCGCCGTCGGCGGAGAGGCAGTCGGGCCGCCAGCCCACCATGGGGAGCAGCGGGGAGTCCGCGGGGACGTTCCCCTCGCGCAGGTCCCGCCAGATGCGGGAGTCGCGGGAGAACCGCTTGGGGGCCCGCATGACCTCCAGGTTCTCCCGGTAGCCGAGGACCAGCCAGGCCGGCAGGCCGCCGTCCAGCAGGACCGGCGCCACGGCTCCGTGGCGCCGCCGCAGGTCGGCGTAGAGCCCGACGGGGTCCGCGTCGGCGGCGGGTCCGTAGAACCGCACCCGCTCCGCGGCGTCCGGGTCCGGTGCGCCCTGCCGGGGCACCGCGGCCTGTGCGGGCGCGTACGCCTGCCCGGCTCCGTCGGTCTGTGCGGGCGTGGACGGCTGCCCGGCCGCGTGGGCCCGGTCGGCCCCGTGCGCGGGGCAGCCGGGGGGCGGGGTGGCGGTGCCGTGGGCGTGCTCGGGGGAGGGGGCGGTCACTGCGGCTCCGGGGTGGCGAGGGTGTACAGGTAGCGCATCAGCGTCAGCAGGACGTCCCGGCAGGAGGTGCGCAGCCGGGCGTCGCATTCGACCAGCGGCACCGACGCGTCCAGGTCCAGCGCCGCCCGCAGCTCCGCCACCGGGTGCACCGGGGCCCCGGGGAAGGCGTTGACGGCGACCACGAAGGGCACGCCGCGCTCCTCCAGCCGGCCGATGACGTCGAAGCTGACCTCCAGCCGCCGGGTGTCGACCAGGACGACGGCGCCCAGGGCGCCGTCGAAGAGCCGGTTCCACAGGAACCAGAAGCGCTCCTGGCCCGGTGTGCCGAACAGGTACAGAACCAGCTGCTCGTTCAGGGTGATCCGGCCGAAGTCCATCGCCACCGTGGTCGAGGTCTTCCGCTCGACCCCGGCGGTGTCGTCCACGCCGACCCCGGCCTGGGTCATCGTCTCCTCGGTGGTCAGCGGCCGGATCTCGCTCACCGACCCGACGAGGGTCGTCTTGCCCACCCCGAAGCCGCCGACCACCACCACCTTGACGGCGGAGGCGGCGGACGCGGGCAGGGCGTCCTCGGCCCGGGGGCCGGGGGGAGCCCCGACCTCGTGCCGGGGACCGGGCAGCAGCGTCTCAGAGCCTCTGGAGTCCATGCATCACCGCTTCCAGGAGTTCGGCGTCGGGGAGCGAGGCGGCGGGCACGGGCGCCCGCGCCTCGGCCCGGCCCCCGGCCAGCAGGTCGGCCAGCAGCACCCGGACGGCGCTCACCGGCAGCTCCAGGTAGGCGGAGACCTCGGCCACCGAGAGCGGGTACTGGCACATCCGCACGATGGCGGCGTGCTCGGGCGCCATCCCGGGCTCCGGCACGGACCGGGCCACCACCAGGGTGACCAGGTCGAGGTCGGCCGCAGCCCGGCCGCCGGCCTCGCTGCGGCCGCCCGTGATCACGTACATGCGCTCCGGGCCGTCGTCGGCCTCGCCGCCGCTCACGTCACGGTCCCGTCGAGGCGGAGCGGCCCGCCGCCGGGGCCGGGGACGCCCGCGTACGGCGCGGCGCCCGCGTCCGCGCCGACGCGCGGCGGGCTGGTGAGGTGCTCGCCGATCCGCAGCACCATGTCCCGCATCCGCTGGCCCATCAGCCCGGCGTCCACGCCCTCGTCGGCCAGCACGGCCAGGTAGGCCCCGGCGCCGGCCGCCATCAGGTAGAAGAAGCCGCCGTCGATCTCGATGACGACGAGTCTCATCCGGCCGTCGCCGTGCGGGAACTCGGCCGCGATCGCCGCCGAGAGGCTCTGCAGGCCCGCGCAGGCCGCGGCGAGCCGGTCGGCGGTGTCCGCGTCGGCGCCGTGCTGGGCCATCCGCAGGCCGTCCGCGGAGAGGACCACCACCTGGCGGGTGCCCGGCACGCTCGTCGCCAGGTCCCGGAGCATCCAGTCCATGTCGGATCGCTTCTGCTGCACCACTGCTACTGCCCCTCGTCCGATGAGTCGTCACCCTGCCAGCGGGCGGGCACCGCCGCGGGCGGCGCCTCCCCGTTGACGCCGGCCTGGAACGCGGCCAGCCACATGCCCGGCTGCACGGGCTCCCTCGCAGGTGCGGGCGCCGGTGCGGGCACCCGGCCGCGGGCGTGGGCCGCCGGGGCGGCCCCTCCGGGCCGGGGCCGCGGCGCGCCCGCGGTGCGCCGCCGCCGCTGCGGCAGCCCGTACGCGTTGTGCTCGACGTGCTCCACCCCGGCCGGCTGGTCCTGCGGCCCGGGCTCCTGCGCCCCGGAGGCGTGCACCGCCTGCGCCGCGGCCGGGGCCCGGTCGCCCGGACGCGGCTGCGCCGGGCGGGTCGGCATCGGCCGCGGCGGCGGCATGGTGCCAGGCCGGGGGACCGGGCGCGGCGGCGGGAGGGTCGTCAGCACGTCGCCGGGGATCACCATGACCGCCCGCACGCCCGCGTACGCGGACGGCCGCAGCGCCACCGTGAACCCGTAGGCCCGGGCGAGCCGGCCGACCACGGCCAGGCCCAGCCGGGGCGTCTCGCCCAGGTCGTCCAGGTCGATGCCGGCGGAGGCCCGGCTCAGCGCCCGCTCGGCCCGCTCCCGGGCCTCCTCGCCCATGCCGAGCCCGCCGTCCTCGATCTCCACGGCGATCCCCGACTGGACCTCGGTGGCGCTCACGTGCACCCGGGTCTGCGGCGGCGAGTAGCGGGTGGCGTTGTCCAGCAGCTCGGCCAGGGCGTGGATCAGCGGCTCCGCCGCCGGGCCCACCACGGCCACCTCGGCGACCGCGTGCAGGTCCACCCGCTGGTAGTCGAGGATCCGCGACATCGCGCCGCGCAGCACGCTGAACATCGGCACCGGCCGGCTCCACTGCCGCCCGGGCCGGGCGCCGCTCAGCACCGCGATGCTGTCGGCCAGCCGGCCGATGAGCGCCGTGCCGTGGTCGATGTGGAGCAGGTCGCCGAAGACCGCGGGGTCCTCGCCGTGCCGGTGCTCCATCTCCCGCAGGTCCTGGGCCTGCTGGTGGACGATCGCCTGCACGCGGCGGGCGATGTTGACGAAGGCCCGCTGCGCGGAGTCGCGGAGCTCCTCCTCGGCCGCCACGGCGTCCACGACCGTGCGCAGCACGGCCTGGTGCGCGGGGGTGAAGTCCGGGTCCTTCGCCGCGGTCTGCGCCGCCGCCCGCAGCACCTCGGCCGCCGTGTCGCCGTTCTGGAGGCGCAGCACGGCCTCCGGCAGCAGCGCCTCGGCGAGGCGGCGGGTCGCCGCCTCCTGCTCGGCCAGCCTGCGCTGGAGCGTGGCGTCGTGCTCGGCCTGCCGGCGGCGGAGCACGGTGACGGTGCGGCCGCGCCGCGCGGTCTCGCCCGCGATCAGCAGGACCGCCGCCGTGGCCGCGGCGCCGCACCAGGCGACCGGCACCCGGGCCGCCGCCTGCACCGCCACCACGGCCCCGACCGAGCAGGCGGCCACGACGGCGGCGGGGAGCATCCAGACGAGCGGGGGCGCGGACCTGGGGCCTGCGGGCGGTGTTCCAGTGCGAACCATCGGCATCCTCGGACGGTCGGAGGGAAGAGTCGGTCGGCGGAACAGGTCGGAGGGGGCGGGGGCCGGAGGGGACGGGGGCTCCGCGGGCGGGCCCGGGGCGTGCGGACGGGGTCGGCGGACGGGGTCGGCGGGCGGCCGCCCGGGACGGGCGACGTCCGGAACAACGACCGGAGGGGCCGCGGGATACGGCCGATCGGGTGAACGGGCCGTCCGGGCCGGCGCTCGCGGGGCTCCGCGCACCCCGGCGCGGCACTCGCGTCTGACCAGGAGTGACCGTTCCGGTGCGCTGAGCAATCGGGAGCATAGCCGCCCGGTTGCCGCCGGGGCGGGGCGTCCCGGCAAGCCCCGGCGCCGTCGCGGTCCCGGACGGGTGTGCGCGCATGCGAGGGGCGTGCGGACGGCCCCGCACGCCCCTCCGCCCGCCGTACACCGGTCCGCCGTACACCGGTCCGCCGTACGCCGGTCCGTCGTCCGTCAGTCCGCCCGGCGCACCCGGTCCGTCGGCGCCGGCGTGATCACCGGGTGCGCCCGCAGGTAGTCCGCGAACACCTCGTGGTCGGTCCCGTTGCGCACCGGGTCCGTGTACCCGGCGAAGGCCGTGAACCCGTCCGCCCCCAGCACGGTGTACGCGAGCGCCGCCACCCGGTAGGTGCGGTCCGGCTCCAGCGGCCGGCCGTCGATCCGCACCCCCGCCGGGTCGACCCGGTCCCCGGGGGCCCGGTCGGGGTCGTACCGGCAGGAGACGTTCCGCGAGACGGCCAGCGGCGAGAACCGCACGCTCCCGTCCGGCCGCTCCTGCCACTGCTGCTCCAGCACCGCCTTCAGCCGACGGCCCGTCAGCCCCACGGTGAGCACCGGGTTCCCGTACCCGTAGGCGTCCCAGGACTCGCCCAGCAGCACCCGACCGTCCGCGTCCCCGGCCGTGGCGCCGGCCGCGTACGGGAGGTCGCCGCGCACCGCCGTCGAGCCCGTGGCCGGACGGGCCGCGACCAGCGCCAGGTCGGCCCGGCCGGCCCGGGTCCGGCCCGCCTCCCAGTACTGCACGTCGGCGAAGAGGTCCGCCGCGGTGGACTCGCCGTCCGCGTCCGGGGCCCGGGTGAAGGAGCCGGTCTGGCGGGCGAGCCGCTCCGAGCGGCGGGCAGCGCCGCGGGTCCGCCAGTGGTCGGCGATGCGGCGCACCGCCGGGTCCGGCGGCACGTCGCGGGTCACCGGGTGGTTGACGGCGGTGGTCCGGTCCCGCAGGACCTCCCCGGTGCGCGGGTCCAGCGCCAGGTCGATCTCGGAGACCAGGGCCCCGTGGTGGCCCGCCTCCACCACGGGGCGCGGGTGCCCGGCGGGGTCGGGCACGGTGCAGTCGAACGCCGTGTGCCAGTGCCCGGTGGTGATCGCGTCGATGTCCGGCGACACCGCCCGCGCCACGTCGATCGCGGGCCCCCGGGCCGCCCCGCAGGCGTCGTACCCCGCCTCCGGGTCCCGGGGCGCGGCTCCGTCGTGCAGGTTGAGCACGATCGCCCGCACGCCCCTGCGCCTCAGCTCCGCCGCGTACCGGTCGGCGGTCCGCACCTCGTCCAGGGCCCGCAGGCCCGGCTGGAAGGAGGTGGAGCCGGCCGGCGTCCCCGGGAGGGTGACCCCGATGAAGCCGACCGGGATCCGCCTCCCGCCCGGAGCGGCGAACCACTCGACCCGGTAGGGCGGCAGCACCGGCCGCCCGTCCGCGGCGCCGACGATGTTCGCCGACTGGAAGTCGAAGTCGGCGCCGTGGAACCGCCGCCCGGTGGAGTCGGTGAAGCAGCTGTCGCGGTCCGGGACGCCGAAGCAGCGCCCGTGCTCCATGTGGTCCACCAGGAAGCCCGGCGAGACGTCGAACTCGTGGTTGCCGGCCACCGAGAAGCGCACGCCCAGGCGGTTCAGCACCTCCACGGTCGGCTCGTCGCGGAAGGCGTCCACCTCGAACGGCCAGCCGGAGAAGCTGTCGCCCGAGGCGAAGGTGACGGTGTTGCGGTGCCCGGCCCGCAGCCGCCGCAGGTGGGTGGCGAGGTAGGCGGCGCCGCCCACGGTGACGGGCCTGCCGCCGGGACCGGTGACGGTGCCGCCCTCGGCGGGGCCGGGGGGCTGCAGGTGTCCGTGGAAGTCGGCGATGTCGAGCAGCTGCACGGTGACGGGGGCCGGGTCGGCGGCGGCCGCGGGAAGGGCTGCGGCGCCGCAGAGCAGGGCTCCGGCGGCGGGCAGGACGGTCCGGCGCAGCAGGTTCCGCACGGGGCACCCTCTCGGTCGGCGGGACGCGGTGAGGCCGCTCCCGCTGCGCCGCCGCCCGGTGGAGCGGTGGTGGACACGCCCAGCACGGGTGCGGCCCGTGCCGTGACGGCTCCGGTCCCGGGCGGCCCGGACCCGTCGCCGGCGACGCCCGGCCCCGCCGGCTCCGGCGGTCGCGCGGCGGCCCACGCTAACCGGAGGCCCCCGTCGTCCCCTGCCGCCGCGCCCCGCTGCGGCCGCACCTCCCCCGTACGGGTCCGCCGCCCGTACGGGCGTTCCCCCGTCCGTGCACCTCGAGGGCCGGGCCGGGCGCCTCCCGGACCGCCTCCCCGGGGCCGCGGGTTCCCCCGGATGCAGGTCCCCCGGCCGGACCCCCCGTGCCCCGACCGGGCTTCCCCCGGTCGGCGGCTTGCCCGCACCGGCCGCCGCCTCATCCGGTCGGACGGTCCGGCGTGCCGCCGCGCCCCACTCGGCTTAGCGTTCGGGTGTAGGCATGGTTGGCGGCGCACCGCCCGGCCGGGCCGACCGGAGCGCGGCCCGCGGCCGTGCCGCGGCACGACGCCCTGGAGGCAGGCAATGCACGAGATGCGAGCGGAACACGGTCCGGTGCGGTTCGGGGACGACCGGCCGGTCGACTACTGGCACGTCGTCGCGAGCGGCGCGGACGTCGCCCTCTGCGGTCTCGAGATCCACCGGGACTCCGCCGTCCAGCCCGTCCGGGACGACGGGGAGCCCGCCGCCGAGCGGTACTGCGAGACCTGCCTCGCCGAGTTCCGGAGGAAGGTCGTCCCTGTCAACCCGGCCGCCCCCGCGGCCTCCTGACATCCGCACCCGGACGGCCGCCCGCCCCACGGGGGGGCGGGCGGCCCCCGCCCCGTCCGGGCCCCGTCGCCGACGGCGCCCGCCGTGCGGCGCACCCCGCCCCGCCGCGGGCGCGCACTCGGTCACGTGCCGCCCTGCGACCCCGGACAGGTCCGGCGTCCGCCGACGGGGCTGTCCGGGGCCGGCGACGACGTCGGCGCGGCGGGTTCGCGGGCTTCCGCGGGCCATGGGCCACCGGTGGTCCTGGGGGGCTTCCCGGGCCCCGGAGCACGGATGCGCAGGGGGCGTCACGGCGAGCAGCGTTCCCCGGCTCCGGACTCCTGCGTCCATGATTGACGGCTCGTCAGCTGCTGGGCTTTCTGCGGACCGCCTGGTCGTCGAGCTGTCGGAGTGTCACCAGGTTTGCCGGGGAAGCCTCCGGTCGACAGGTATGGGAGCGCTCCTGCCACGCCCCTCCGTCCGCCAGGGCGCCCCGGACCGGGACACCGGGTCCAGGAAGGTGTGCCCGCCCGTGGCCGCTCCCCGCGCGTCACCCGACCGCTCGTCGTCGCAGGAGACCGTCGCGCCCGGGACGAGGAGGTCGCATCGGCTCCGCGAGTTCGGCCCTCATGGCATCCTCCAGCACGGCAAGGCTGCTCAGGACGTCGGCCAACGGCTCGCTGCCTGCGGGCACACGCCTCTCGAGGATGAGCCGCTGGACGTCGGAGAACCTGCGCTGCACGTCGTCGAGCGCGACTCGCACGGGTTTCGAGGCGATCAACGATGACTCGACGGCCCACTTGGTCGCCGAAGCGCGGATCTCCGAGAGGTCGTCCCGCTCGGCATCCTCCCGCCACACGGAGACGAGGGAGTCGTGCCAGCCGTGCAGAGCGGTCAGCAGGTCCCGGAACAAGGGCTTCTTGTCGACCAGCCAGCGCACCCGCTCCTGGTGCATCCGCTCCTCGCGTTGAAGGCGTATCTGGGCCCGCTGAGCGAGCCATGCGCCGGCGAAGCCCGTCACCGCGCCGACCGTCGTACCGATGAGTCCGGCCAGGGTCGCATCCACAGGTGGTTCCTACCGGGCCCGACGGAGTGGCGTCCGAGGATTTCCACAAGCGCCCGGACGGCGTGACCTCGGCAATCGGCACGGTGGTCCGTGAGAGGTGCCGGACTGCTTGCAAAGACGGGCATCGCCGTCCGCCGCCAGGGAGGGGCGGCGCGGTTGCTGTCCTTCGCCGCCCCGACCACCCTGCCCTCGCCGGACGTCGGGAAAGCCTCCCTGACCGGCCTGTTCTCCCTACGCCTCGGCGGACGGGGCGGCTAGCGCGCCACGCGGTAGCCGAGGTGGACGACTCTCGAGCCGAAGGTGCGGGTCTCGACGAGTTCGAGATCCACCCGGCGCTCGCGTCGGGGAAAGAACGGAATCCCGCCGCCCACCAGCATCGGGTGGACCATGGCCCGGTACTCGTCGACCAGACCCGACGCGGCCGCCTCGGCGGCGAGGGTCGCGCCGCCGATCGCGATGTCGCCCTCCCCCGGCTCGGCCCGCAACCGCTCGATCTCCTCCGCCACGCCCCCGGAGGCCAGGCGGGCGCAGCCCTGCACCGCCGACAGCGTGGTGGAGAAGACCACCTTCGGCAGCGGCTTCCAGAGCGAGGCCCACTCGAGCATGGAGTCCTCGAGCGACGGGTCCTGGCCGGCGGTCTCCCAGGACAGCATCGTCTGGTACAGCCGTCGTCCCAGCAGGTGGAGGCCGACGTGTCGGATCTCGTCGATCCAGAAGCGGAAGACCTCCTCGTCGGGCGCCGCCCAGCCGAAGTCGCCGTCCGGCCCGACGATGCAGCCGTCGAGCGAGACGCTCATCGAACAGGTCACGCTGCGCATGGGAGGTCCTCCTCGGTGACGGGTTCGACAGTACGACCGCCGGACGCCGCAGGACTCGTCGCGGCCCGCGGGATCCCCTGGGCCGAGTCACCCCACGGGGCGATTTCGTTGAGAAGGCCTCGAGGGCTGCGACGTGTGCCCGGCGCCCGCCCGGCAGCGGAAGGCCGCACTGCGCGACGGGAGGAGCGGGAAGGCAGGTGAGGCTGCGGCGGGGGTTCGCAGGCACCCAGCACGGCCGCCGGCGGACGACGGCTCCGGGGCGCCCGGCCGGACCCCGTGCCGTCCGCCGTCCGGCCGGCATTCCGCGCGCCGGGCCGCACGGGGGCGTTCCGCCGTGGTCGCGGTGGGACCACGGGGATCTCTGCGGACCCTGCGCGGGCCCTTGCGCGGTGCGGTGCCCGCCGGTGCCTCAGAGCCGTTGGCGCAGTCCGGACAGCCTGTCGATCGCTTCGCGCAGCTTGTCCGTGCGCTTGCAGAAGGTGAAGCGCACCAGGCTCCGGCCGGCCTCGGTGTTGTCGTAGAAGACGACGTTGGGGATGGCGACGACGCCGCAGCGCCCGGGGAGGGAACGGCAGAACTCCAGGCCGTCCTTCTCGCCGAGCGGGCTGATGTCGGTGGTGATGAAGTAGGTGCCCTCCGGCTCGAAGACCCGGAAGCCCGCCGCCGCGAGCCCCCCGGCGAGCAGGTCGCGCTTGCGGAGCAGGTCGGCGCGGAGGGTGTCGAAGTAGCTGTCCGGGAGGCGGAGGGCCTCGGCGACGGCGTACTGGAACGGGCCGGCGCTGACATAGGTGAGGTACTGCTTCGCGGTGCGGACGGCCGCGACCAGGGCCGGGCTCGCCGTCACCCAGCCGACCTTCCACCCCGTGAAGGAGAAGGTCTTGCCCGCCGAGGAGATCGAGACGGTCCGCTCGCGCATGCCGGGCAGCGCGGCGATCGGGTGGTGGCCGCCGGTGAACACGAGGTGTTCGTAGACCTCGTCGGTCACGACCAGCAGGTCGTGCTCGACGGCCAGCCCGGCGATGGCGGAGAGCTCCTCGGGGGTGAGGACCGTGCCGGTGGGGTTGTGCGGGCTGTTGAGCAGCAGCATCCGGGTCCGGGGGGTGATCAGGGACCGGAGCTCGTCCACGTCGGGGCGGAACGAGGGCGCCCGCAGGGTGAGCGGCACCCGCACGGCCCCCGCCATGGCTATGCAGGCGGTGTACGAGTCGTAGAACGGTTCGAGGGCGATCACCTCGTCGCCGGGCTCGAGCAGGGCGAGCAGGGCGGCGGCGATGGCCTCGGTCGCGCCGGCGGTGACCAGCACCTCGGTGTCCGGGTCGTACGAGAGGCCGTGGAAGCGCTTCTGGTGCTCGGCGACGGCGGTGCGCAGCTCGGGGACGCCGGGGCCGGGCGGGTACTGGTTGCCGCGGCCCTCCAGCACGGCGTCGGCGGCGGCCCGGGCGATCTCCGCCGGGCCGTCCGTGTCGGGGAAGCCCTGGCCGAGGTTGACGGACCCGGTGGCGGCGGCGAGGGCCGACATCTCCGCGAAGATCGTCGTGCCCAGTCCCTCCAGCCTGCGGTTCAGCAGCGGCCTCGCACCCATCAGCGGCTCCTCACGGCTCGTCGTCAGGGTCATCCTCCAGGGTCTGCCGGCGGGAGCCAAGGCCCGCCACGGGTGACCGGCGTCAGCGCGGGAGCGCCCGGAGGGCGGTGGCGAGGTCGCTGCCGGAGGAGTGCACCGCCATGAACTCCTGATCGAGGAGGTGGCCCGGGTGCCAGAGGCCGTCGGCCTCCACCACGGCGTGGTCACCGAAGGAGATCGCCCGGGTGGCGGACAGCGGGAGGCCGTCCGCGGAGACGGCGACCAGGCGGTCGGCCGGGATGAGGGAGGCGTCCGGGCGGCCGGTGAAGGCCTGGATGTCGGCGACGGTCCAGTCCGCCGGCAGGGGGCGGTCGGTGAGTTCGAGGACGGCGAAGCCGAGACGCGGGCGGATCCAGTCCCCGTCGCGCTCGATACCGAGCACTCCGCCGAGGAAGGCCATCGAGCGGGTCCCGTCCGGCCGCTCCCATGTGTACGGGACGCGGGAGACGTGGGCCGGGAACCGGTCCTCCTGGATCATGTCGCCGACGTCCGGCCGCGGGCCGTCGGCGGAGTAGCGGTGGGCGAAGAAGGCGGTGATCCAGCCGGTGACCCGGGCGCCGCCCGAGGCGGACCGCCACTTGTAGATCGACCGCCAGAAGTCCTGGTCGACCGGCTCGCCGCAGGCCGTGGCGGCGATGGAGGCCAGCACCGGCCGCAGGTTCCGCAGCCACGGCTGCAGGCCCTCGAACCACTCCTCCAGTCCGCGGACCCGGGCGGTCAGCAGCCGCCAGTCCTGGGCGGTGCCCTCCAGGCGGATCCGGGGGATGCCGCAGAGCGAGATCCAACTGAAGTCGTAGTACGGGCTGACCACGTCCATCAGTGAGACCAGGGTCGCGGAGGCGTCCACGGGCGTGGTGGTGGAGAAGGCCGGCTGGAGGAGGTCCGCGACGTCGTCGCCGATCCGCTCCCGGAGGGGGTGCCGGACCATGTCGAGTGACCGCTGCCAGTCGGGCTCGTCCAGCAGCGAGTCGTCGCGGACGGTGATGGTCCGCTTCTCCCCCGGGGTGTCGGTGAAGAGTCCGGCGTACGTGTCGCTGTTCAGCCGGACATGGGTGGCGACCTCGTGCACCACGGTGTACCAGAGCAGCTCGGGCGAGAGGCTCAGCGGCAGGTGGGCGCAGAAGCACAGGTGCAGCGCGCGCAGCAGCAGGCTGGAGGCGGATTCGTCCGGCTCGTCCGGCGGGAGTCCGAGCAGCCGGCCGGTGGACCGGTGGTGCACGGTGAAGCCCTCGCGGACCACCGTGCGCAGGAAGCCGTCGTTGCCGAGCTCGGTGAGCGTGGCGGCGAGTTCGGCTGCCTTCTCGTCGTCGTCCAGCGGCAGGTCGAAAGCGACGGCCATGCCTCATCCCCCGGAAGCGTGATCGGGCCCGCCCCCGGAACGGGGAGGGCGAGCCTGATCGTAGTGCGGGGGAGGGCCGGGCACGGCCGGAAGGGAGGCCGTCCTCGCCGCCCCCGCCCCGGACGTCCTCTGCGGGGCCACGGCGCTCGGTGCTCCCCTGCCTGAGGCCGACGGCGTCCAGGGCTCTGGCCGCGCCGCCGTGCGCAGGCCGGACCGTGCCGGTCCGCGCGAAGCGCCGCGCCCGGCCGCCCGTGCCGGTCCCGGGCGGGAGCAGCGGTCCCGGCCGGTCCGTCCGGTGCTGCCGAAGGGCCGAGGGGCCCGCCGGCCGGGCCTCCCGGCCGCGCGTCAGCCCTCCGCAGGCGGGGCGTCGAAACGGCGGCCGGGCGGCCTGCGGGTCAGGTCGTTCCACTCGGTGTCGGGCATCCCCGGCACGGTGCGGCCGCCGGCGCGCCACTGCTCGGCGAGGGAGGCGAAGAGCGGGGTGTCGACCCAGGAGGGCGGGGGCGGGGCGGCGGAGCGGGGGCGGGCGGCTTCCGCAGGGGGCGGGAGCTGGCGGGGGATGCGCGTGGTCTCCACGGTCCGTACAACGACGGGTGCGGCCGGGGGTGACGCGGCTGTCCACCGTCGGGGGATGGGGCGGCGGGCGGCCGCCGCGGGTGGCGGGGGCGGCTGCCGACAGGGACGGACGGGGGCGGCTGCCGACAGGGACGGAGGGGAGGGGCGGGCGCGGGGCGGCGGCCCGGGGAGGCGGGTGAGGGTCCGGGCGGATCATGCGACGCTATTGGACGGACTGTCGACAGGCGGTAGGTTCCCCGCATGGACACCGCCCCCGCCGACCCGTCGCACCCCCGCCGCCGCACCGTCGTGTCGGGCGGCGTGCCGCTCGCCGTCACCGAGCAGGGCGACCCCGCCCGCCCCACCGTGCTGCTGGTGCACGGCTACCCGGACACCCACCGGGTGTGGGACGACGTGGCCGCCGACCTCGCCGCCGACCACCACGTGGTCCGGTACGACGTGCGCGGTGCGGGCGGCTCCGGCGCGCCCGCGACCCGCGGCGGCTACCGGCTGGAGCAGCTGGCGGCCGACCTCCGCGCGGTCGCCGACGCGGTGAGCCCGGACCGGCCGGTCCACCTGGCGGCCCACGACTGGGGCTCGATCCAGTCCTGGGAGGCCGTCACCGAGCCGGACGCCGGGCGGCGCATCGCCTCCTTCACCAGCCTCTCCGGGCCCTGCCTCGACCATGTGGGCCTCTGGTACCGGGAGCGGCTGGCCCGCCCCACGCCGCGCGGGCTGCGGCAGCTGCTCGTCCAGTCGGCGCACTCCTGGTACATCGCCGCCTTCCGCCTGCCGTGGATCGCCCCCGCCGTCTGGCGGCTCGGCCTGGCCCGCCACTGGGGCCGGCTGCTGGCCGCCCTGGAGGGCGTGCAGCCCCGGCCCGGGCACCCGGCGCCGACGCTCGCCCGGGACGCGGTCCGCGGCATCGAGCTGTACCGGGCCAGCTTCGGCCCCCGGATGCGCAGCCCGCGCCGGCGCACCACTGACGTCCCCGTGCAGTTGGTCACGCTCACCGGCGACCGGTACGTCCGCCCGGCGCTCTCCGAGGGCCTGGAGGGCCGGGTGTCGCGGCTGCGACGCCGCACCCTGCGGGCGGGCCACTGGTCGGCGCTGCTGGTGCAGGGACCGGCCGTCGCCGCCCTGGTGCGGGAGTTCGCCGCCGCCCACGAGCCGCGCTGACCCGGGGAGCCCGCCGGGAGCGGTCCCGAAGGCAATCCCCGCACGCGCTGTCCCCGCACGCGCTGTCCCCGCACGCACCGCCTCCCCACGCACCGTCCCCGCACGCGCCGGAGCCGGGACCCGTCCGACGGGTCCCGGCTCCGGCACGTGCACGCCCTGCGGCGTCCGGCCCTGCGGCGCTCAGCCCTTCGGCCAGGGCAGCTGCCCGGTCGCGTCCGACGGCGGGGCCGCCGACGCGGCCGCGCCCCACCCCTTCGCCGGGGAGCGGCCCAGGGTGAAGTCCAGCGTCCGCCCGCGCAGGTCGCCGAAGCGCAGCCACGGCGCGCCGTGCGCCCGTCCGCCCAGCCGCAGCCCCTGCACGTACGGCGCGTCCGCCGCCGCCCCGTGCCCGCGGACGGTGAACGGCGCGGCGCCCGGCTGCGACACCGTCGCCGACGGGAACGCCGGGCTGTTCAGCACCAGCAGGTCCGTCCCGGGGACGGCCGGGTAGAGGCCGAGCATCGACCACACGTACCAGGAGCTCATCGCGCCCAGGTCGTCGTTGCCGAACTGCCCGGCGGGCGAGTTGTTCCACAGGGCCTGCTGCACCGCGCGCACGGCCCGCTGGGCCTTCCACGGCTCGCCCGTCCAGGCGTACTGCCACGGGATGCCCATGCTGGGCTCGTTGTTGAGGTCGGCCCGGGTGGGGGACGGCCTGCGGGGGTCCGCCAGCAGGCCGTCGAGGTAGCGGCTCCACGCCCTCGCGCCGCCGCGGCCCTCGATGAGCCGCCGCAGGTTGAACGCCACCATCGGCGTGTACTGCGCGGAGGTGCCCTCCACGAAGCCCCGGGTCGCCCCCGGGGTGAACCCGGACGCGAAGGCGCCGGAGGAGAGCCGGGGCCGCAGGTAGCCCGACGAGCGGTCGAAGAGGTTCGCCCAGTCCTGCGCCCGCCCGGCGAAGCGGGTGTAGGTCGCCCGGTCGCCCAGCGCGCGGGCGAGGGCGGCGACGGCGTAGTCCGCGTTGTCGTACTCCAGCTGCGTCGAGACCGTGCCGTAGAAGTGGCAGCAGCCCCAGTCCTTCCCGTCCACCGGCAGGTACCCGAGCCGGTCGCGGACCGCCTGGCCCGGCCGCGCCGGGTTGGGGCCCACCGCCTGGCGGACCATCACCTGCAGGGCGCGGCGGGCGTCGAAGCCGCGCGCGCCGAACGCGTACGCCCCCGCGATGATCCCGTCCGCCGGGTCGCCGATCATCACCCAGCTCTCGCCATTGTTCAGCGTCCACTTCGGCAGCGAGCCGGACTGCTCGTGGTCGCGGAGCATGGAGGAGACCATGTCGGAGGCGGCCTGCGGGTCCACCAGCGCCATCAGCTGCGCCTGCGAGCGGTAGGTGTCCCAGCCGGAGAAGGTGGCGTACTGGGGGTGCCCGGCGGGCACGGTGTGCCGCCTGCCGTCCATGC
Source organism: Streptomyces sp. NPDC001380 (assembly GCF_042895785.1). NCBI lineage: Bacteria > Bacillati > Actinomycetota > Actinomycetes > Kitasatosporales > Streptomycetaceae > Streptomyces > Streptomyces sp. NPDC001380. Next base: position 41,879 of record NZ_JBIAWP010000027.1, read on the forward strand.
CCGCGTAGCCGCCGTCGACGTCGCTGAAGACGTTGGGGTGCAGCAGCGCGTGATAGAGCGCGGTGTAGAACCGCACCTGCTCGGCGCGGGTGCCGCCGGCGACCCGGATCCGGCCGAGCACCCGGTTCCAGGCGGCGTGCGAGGCGCTCTCCAGGGCGCGCACGTCCTTGCCCGCGACCTCCTTGTCCAGGTTGCGCCGGGCGCCCTCCTGGCTGGTGTACGAGATGCCGATCCGGGCCGTGACGGTCCGTCCGGCCGCCGGGTCGAAGACCGCGTACGCGCCGTCCCCGCCCGAGACCTCCCGGCCGCCGGGGCCCTCCACGGCGTCGATGCGGTCCCCGCGCCAGGTGCCGCCGCCCGCCACCGGCCGGTCGAAGACGATCGCGAAGTGCAGAGTGTAGGTGTTCTCCGCCCGGCAGAAGTGGCCGCTCTCCACGGAGCCCACCACCTCCCGGTCGGAGACGAACCGCACCCGCGTGCCGTCCACGGGCGTGGCGCTGCCGCGCAGCTTCAGCAGCAGCCGGGCCTCCTTCCCCGCGGGGAAGGTGAACCGGGCGATCCCGGCCCGGGCGGCCGAGGACAGCTCGGTGCGGGTGCCGCTGTCGTCGGTGACGCCGTAGAAGCCCGTCCGGACGGTCTCCCGGGCGTGCGAGAAGCCCACCGTCGCCGAGCCGGGGTCCACCGGCGGCGCCCCGGACACCGGCAGCAGCGGCAGGTCGCCGCCGGCCGGGCAGCCGGGGCCGCTGACGTGGGTGAGGCTGAAGCCGGAGAGCCGCTTCGCCGGGTAGGAGTAGCCGCCGCCGTACGGCCGCTTGGGCGCGGTGTCGGGGCCGAGCTGCATCATGCCGAACGGCGTCACCGGTCCGGGGAAGGTGTGGACCACCCCGTCCGTGCCGATCAGCGGGTCCACCAGTGCGGCGGGGTCGGCCGCCGGGCCCGCCGCCAGGGCGTCCGCCCCGGGCACGGGGTACGCGGCCAGCAGCACCAAGGCCGCGGCCCCCGCTCCGACGGCCCGGCCGCCGCCGAGGAGGGAGGGGAGCAGGCGCCGCCCCCGGGGGGCGGACGACGGTGCAGCGGGCATGGGTGTGCCTCCCGTGACGCGACGGCCTTCCCGGCCGCGCACGGCGCGGCCCCGGGAACGGAGGCGCTCCTCGCACTCCTCGCGAGGAGGCTAGGTCGGCCCCGCCGCCGCACCGGCCCGGCGCGGCGGCGGCGGCCTGCGGCTCACCCGGACGGCGCAGGTCCGGGACGTGCGCGGCCCGGGCGGAGGCTCCGGACGGCCCGGTCACCGGTTGCGGGGCCGCCACCCCTGCGGATGACTGGGGAGGGCGCCGCCGGTCCGTCCGCGCGGCGTCCGCCCCGGACCAGGGAGGTGCCGCGTGCCAGGAACGCTCTGCGCCTGCTGCTCCGCGCCCCGTGCGCGCCGCCGGCGGAGGCGTGCCCGGCTCCGCACACGGGAGGTCCGCACGGCCCGGGCCCGCATACCGGGGGTCCGCCGTGGCCGCTGAACCCGCGCGGCCGGAGCCGGCCGACCCCTCGGCCCGGTCGGACCCTTCGGCCCGGCCGGACCCGCCCGGTCCGCCCCGCCCCGCCGCCCCGTCCGGCCTCACCCGCCGCCGCCTGGTCCGCGGCGCCGTCGCCGCTGCGGCCTCCGGCGGCCTGGCCGCGGCCCTCGACGCCTGCGCGGGGGAGGCCGCCCCGCCGGGGCCCGCCGCCCCCGTCCTGCGGCCGGGCGGCGGTCCCGCGACCCCGGCCCGCGCCCCGGTCCGCCCCGGGGCGCCGCCCGCCCTCGCCCCGCTGCCCCCCGGACTGCCCCCCCGAGATCGTCCACGGTCCGCGCGACCGGCCCCTGGTGGCCCTCACCTTCCACGGCCAGGGCGACCCGGCCCTCGCCGGAGCGCTGCTCGCCGAGGCCGAGCGGGCCGGCGCCCGGGTCACCGTCCTCGCCGTGGGCACCTGGCTGGACGCGTACCCCCGGATGGCGCACCGCGTCCTGGACGGCGGCCACGAACTCGGCAACCACACCCAGCACCACGCGGACGTCTCCGCCATGGGCGCCGACGCCGCCCACGCCGAGATCGCCGCCTGCGCCGACCGGCTGCGGCGGCTCACCGGCAGCCCCGGCCGGTGGTTCCGCCCCTCCCGGGCCCGGCACGCGACCCCCCTGGTGCTCCGCCAGGCCCGCCGCGCCGGGTACGCCCACTGCCTCTCCTACGACCTCGACCCCCTCGACCACACCGACCCCGGGCCCGAGGCGGTGGCGCACGCCGTGCTGTCCGCCGTCCGCGGCGGCTCGGTGGTGAGCCTCCACCTGGGCCACCCCGGCACCGTCGCCGCCCTGCCCGCCGTCCTCGACGGCCTGCACCGACGCGGCCTGCGGGCCGTCACCACCACGGAGATGCTGACCCCATGAGCCCACGCCACGCCCCTTCCGCACGCCCCTCCCGGGGCCGCCTGCGGGCCGCCGCCGCGCTCCTGCTCTGCGCCGCCGCCGTGCCCGCCTGCTCCGCCGGGGGCGGCCGCAGCCCGGCCGACCCCGCCGCCTCGGCCGCGGCGCACCCGGCCGCCGACCCCGCCCTGCTCCCCGGCATGCCCGCGCCCCTGGACGCGCACGACCTGTACGCGGCCGACCGCCCCGGCATGCTGTCGCCCGTCGTGAAGGGCTTCCCGTCCCGCGTCTACGTGCCCAACACGCTCTCCGACACGGTGAGCGTCATCGACCCGGCCACCTACCGGGTCACCGCCACCCTCAAGGTCGGGCACCAGCCCCAGCACGTCGTCCCCTCCTGGGACCTGAGGACGCTGTGGGTCAACAACGACCGGGGCGACAGCCTCACCCCGATCGACCCGGCCACCGGCCGCGCCGGCCGCCCGGTTGCGGTCCACGACCCCTACAACCTCTACTTCACGCCCGACGGCCGGCACGCCGTGGTCATGGCCTCCGCCGACCACGCCCTGGTCTTCCGCGACGCGCACACCATGCGGGTCGTCAAGTCCGTGCCCGTGCCGTGCGCCGGGGTCAACCACGCGGACTTCTCGCCCGACGGCCGCTGGTTCATCGTCTCCTGCGAGTTCTCCGGCGACCTGCTCAAGGTCGACACCGCCGGGATGCGGATCCTCGCGCGGCAGCGGCTGCCGATGCGGGGAGCCATGCCGCAGGACGTCAAGATCTCGCCCGACGGCCGCACCTGGTACGTCGCCGACATGACGGCGAACGGCGTCTGGGTGCTCGACGGCGCCGCCTTCACCCGCCCGCGCCTGCTGCACACCGGCCGCGGCGCCCACGGGCTCTACGTCAGCCGCGACTCGCGCCACCTGTACGTCACCAACCGCGGCGAGGGGTCCGTCTCGGTCCTCTCCTTCGTCACCGGGAGGGTCGAGAGGGTGTGGCGGCTTCCCGGCGGCGGCAGCCCCGACATGGGCGGCGTCTCCGCCGACGGGCGGGTGCTGTGGCTCTCGGGCCGGTACAACGCCGAGGTGTACGCCATCGACACCGCCGGCGGCCGCCTGCTCGCCCGGATCAAGGTGGGCGGCGGTCCGCACGGCCTGGCCGTGTACCCGCAGCCAGGGCGCTACTCGCTGGGCCACACCGGCGTCTTCCGCTGACGCCGCGTCAGGGAAGCGGTGCGGCGGCGCCCTCCTCAGCGCCGCCGCACCGCGATCTCGCTCCACACCTGCTTGCCGCCGCCCATCGGCAGCGAGCCGAAGCGGTCCGACACGGCCTCGACCAGCAGCACGCCCCGGCCCCCCGTGGCCTCCCAGCCGATCCCGGCGGGCTTCACGGGCGAGCGCGGCGAGGAGTCCGTCACCGCGATCCGCAGCCGGTCCCCGGCGTAGCCGAGGTCCAGCCGCACCGGCCCCCGGGTGTGCACCAGCGCGTTGGTGACCAGCTCGGACACGACGAGCAGTGCCGCGTCCCGCTCCCCGCCCAGCCCCCACGCGGCCAGCGTGCGCGCGGTGAAGCGGCGGGCGTGCGAGACCGCCTCCGGCAGCCGCCACACCGCCCACCCGGCGCGCTGCGGCAGCGTCCCCATGCCGTCGTACCGCAGGACCAGCAGCGCCACGTCGTCGTCGCGCCGCACCGACCCGCCCAGCAGGGCGTCCGCCACCTGCTCCAGGTCCTCCGCGTCGACGTCGGACAGCGCCCGGCGCAGGTGCGCCAGCCCGTCGTCCAGGGTGAGGCTGCGCGACTCCACCAGGCCGTCCGTGGTGAGCACCAGCACCGTCCCCGGGGACAGCTCCAGCGGCGTGACGGGGTAGTGGGCGTCGCCGTCCACCCCCAGCGGCGGCCCGCCCTCGGCCGCGACCACCCGCGTCGTGCCCGACGGCGCGCGCAGCACCGGCGGGATGTGCCCCGCCCGCGCGCACCAGCCGGTGCCGTCCTCCATGTCGACCACCACGTAGCAGCAGGTGGCGAAGAGGTCGGTCCCCATGCCCACCAGCAGCCGGTTGGCGTGCGAGACCACGACGTCCGCCGGGTGGCCCTCCACGGCGTAGGCCCGGACCGCGGTCCGCATCTGGCCCATCAGCGTCGCCGCGCCCGCGTTGTGCCCCTGCACGTCGCCGATCACCAGCGCCACCCGGCCCTCGGTCAGCGGGATCACGTCGTACCAGTCGCCGCCCACCTCCAGGCCCGCCGTCCCCGGCAGGTAGCGGGCGACCGCGGTGCCGCCCTCCACCTGCGGCAGCCGGCGCGGCAGCAGGCTCCGCTGGAGCGTGCCGACCAGCTCGTGCTCCGCGTCCAGCACCCGGGCGCGCGCCAGGGCCTGGCCGGCCAGCGCGGCGGCGGCCGTCAGCAGCGCCCGCTCGTCGGCCCCGAAGTCGTGCGGCGCGTTCCACCCCACCAGGCAGGCGCCCACCACGCGGCCCTCCGCCGGCAGCGGCAGCATCGCCAGGCCGCCCGGGCCGATCCCGGCCAGCGACTCCTCCAGCGGAGCCCCCTCGGGCCAGTACGAGGCGCGCCCCTCCCGCAGTGCGGCCTCCAGGGTGGGCAGCGCCCGCGCCGGCGCGTCCGGCCACTCCGTGCGCCACTCGGTGCGCCACACGCCCGGCCACGCCTCCGGCTCCGGCGGGTCGAGGATGGTGACCACCAGGCGGTCCGCCTCCACCTCGGCGAGCGCCACCCGGGACGCCCCCAGCGGGTGCCGCAGCGCGGCGACCACGGCCCGGCCGACCTCCCGCACCGTCACGGCCGTCGCCAGGGTGGCCGCCAGCCGCTGCACCAGCGCGATGTCGTCCACGCCGGGGCGCAGGTGGGACGCCTCGGCGACGGTGCCGAGGAGCTGTGTGGGCCGGCCCTCCCCGCCGGGGGCGAGCCGGCTGCGCATCCGCAGCCAGCTCAGCTCGCCGCTCCGGCGGCGGATGCGGAACTCCAGGTCGCGCCCGACCGCGCCGTCGCCGGGGTCCAGGACGGACATCAGGCCCGGCAGGTCCTCCGGCACGGTCAGCGCCAGCAGCGTCTCCACCCGGCCGTCGAACTCCTCCGGCGTCAGGCCGAACAGCTCCAGCACCCGGGCGTCCGCGTCCAGCCGGCCCGTGGGCAGCGCCAGCCGGAACGCGCCGACGCCCGGCCCGCCGCGCCCCTCCCGGTCCGGGCGGCCGGCCGGGAGGAGGCCCGGGTCGGCCGCCATCCGCTCCGCGAAGCCCTCCACCACCCGCCGGTACCCGACCGCGAAGCCGTCCTCGCGCTCGTCCGCCACCAGCAGGCAGCCGCCCGCCCGCCCGTCGGCCCCGCCCAGCGGGACCACGGCCAGCGACACCCCGCCCGACGGCGCCGCCTCGAACCCCGGGCCCCCCGTCTCCGCCGGGGTCAGCCACAGCGCCCGCCCCGAGCACAGCGCCACGGCCAGCGGCGACCGGCCGGACAGCGGGTACTCGTCCTCCACCCCGTACAGGGAGCGCGGCACCCCGGCCTCCTCCAGCAGGACCAGGCCGCCGTCGCCCCGCGCCGCGTACACCGCCGCCAGCGTGGCGCCGGTGGACACCAGCAGCTGCTCGGCCAGGTCCCGCAGCGGCACCGCGGACCCCTCCCCGGCGTCCAGCAGCCGGGCGGCGAGACCGGCGCGCAGCGCCTCCGCCCCCCGTCTCTGCGCTCCCTCGCCGGCCACGGGGTCATTACACCGCCTCCGGGGCCCCGACGCAGCCGGATGGGCGGCATCCGCGGCGCCCGCACCTGCGGGGCGGCCGCTCCGGCAGGCGCCCGGGGCGGCGCCCCGCACCGCCCCGCACCGCCCCGCGCGGCGGGACGCGGCGGGACGCGGCGGGACGGGCCGGACGGCGCCCCGCCCCGGGCCCGTCCTGCCGTGCGGGTGAACCGGATGCGCCAGCGGCGCGTACACCTGTGTGAACGGTCCCCGAGCACGCGAGGAGGGTCCATGACCGTCATCCGGGCGACCGCCGGGCGCGTCCCCGCGCCGGGCGGCACCCCGGCGGGGCCGTCCGCCGGGCCCGCCGCGCCGCCGGACCCCTCCGGGGAGGCGCCCGCCGCGGACGCTCCCGCCGCGGGGCCGTCCCCCCTGCCGCGCTCCGCCGACGGGGCCCCCGCCCCCGGGCCGGGCCCCGAGGAGCCCGCCGTGCCCGTGGAGGGCCCCGAACGGGTGCCCGCCGCCGGGGACGGAGCCGCGGGGGCGGCCACGGAGCCCGCCGCCCGCACGGCCGGGGAGGCGGCCGCGGCGACGCCCGCCCCCGCCGAGGAGCCCCACGGGTCCGGGAGGCGCGCGGAGGAGGCCCCGGCCCCGACCCCCGTGGCCCCTGCCCCGACCCCCGTGGCCCCGGCCCCGACCCCCGTGCCCCCGGCCCCCCGCACCGCGACGGCACCGGCGGGGCCCGCCGCCGCCCAAGCCCCCGCCGAGGAGGACGCCGGCCCTGCGCGGCCGCGGCGCCTCCAGGTCCGGCTGCTGGCCGCCTCCGCCCTGTCGGCCGCCCTCGCCGTGGCGGCCTTCGCCGCCGGCGGCGGGCGGGCGGCCGGCCCCGCGGCGGCACGGGAGGCGCCCGTGCCCGCGGCCTCCGCCGCCCCTGCGGACCTGGCGGAACTGGCCGCCCGCTCCGGCTGCACCCTCCACCCGGCCACCGCCAACGCGGACTTCCGCCAGGGGGTGTGCACGGCGTCGGGCTGGCGGATCGTCCTGGTCACCTTCACCACCGCCGAGGGCCAGCAGGCGTGGAGGGCCGAGGCGGAGAGCTACGGCCTGTACCTGGCGGGCCCCCGCTGGATGGTGGGCGGCGACCCGCAGCTGCTGGCCGCGCTGCGGCTGCGCCTCGGCGGCGTCGTCGAGGGCTCCACCGCCCACCTGGGCCACCACCCGGGCTGACGCCCGGCGCCCCGCCCCGCCGCACGCCGCACGCCGCCCGCCTCCTCGCCGGCGGGCCGGGAGCGGCAGAGGATGGGGGAGGGGCGCACGGGCAGCGGGCGGCCCCGGCCGGAGAGGCGCCGCCCCCGCGCTCCCGCGCCGCCCCGCGGGAGGAGCGATGGCCGCACGGAACCGGTACGCCGACCTGCTGCGCATCGGCGCGGTGGGCGCGGTGGTGCTGGGCCACTGGCTGCTGACCGACGTCACCTGGAGCGGCGGGCGGCTGTCCGGCCGCAGCGCCCTCCCGTACGTCCCGTGGGGCGCCTGGGCGACGCTGGTGCTCCAGACCGTGCCGGTGCTCTTCGTCGTCGGCGGGTACGCCCACGCCGCCTCCTGGACCGCCCACCGCGGCCGGGGGGAGGACTGGGCGTCCTGGGTCCGCGGCCGGGCCGTGCGGCTGCTGTGGCCGACGACGCTCTACGTCGCGGCGGCCTCGGCCGCCGCCGCCTGCGCCGCGGCCGCCGGTGCGGACACGGCCGCCCTGGCCCGGGCGGGCTGGTCCACCGCCCTGCACCTGTGGTTCCTCCCCGTCTACCTGCTGCTGGTCGTGCTGACCCCGCTCCTGCACGCCGCGCACCGGCGGTGGGGGGCCGCCGTGCCCGCCGCGGCCGCCGCCGGGGCCGTCGCGGTCGACGCCGCCGTGCTGGGCCCGCGCCTGCCGCTGGTCGGCTTCGCGAACCACCTGCTGGTGTGGGGGTCGATGCACCAGTGGGGGTTCGCCTGGCAGGACGGCACGCTGACCCGCCCCCGCCGGCGCTGCGCGCTCCTGGCCGCCGGCGGCGCCGCGGCCCTGGCCGGGCTGCTGGCGTGGGGGCCGTTCCCGGTCGACATGGTCGGCGCGGGCGCGAGGACCGGCAACACCGCCCCGCCGTCGGTCGCGCTGCTGGCGTTCGCCGCGGCGCAGACCGGGCTGCTCCTCACGGCCGAGCCGGCGGTGTCCCGGCTGCTCGCCCGGCCCTCCGTGCGGCGGCGGGTCTCCCGCCTCGACCGGGCGGTGATGACGGTCTACCTGTGGCACATGGTGCCGGTGGTCGTCGTCGCCGTCGCGCTCTACCCCACCGGTGCCGTGCCCCAGCCGGGCGTCGGCTCGGCCCGGTGGTGGGCGCTGCGGGCGGCGTGGGTGGCGCTCCTGGCCGCCCTGCTGGTGCCGCTCACCGCCGCCGTCCTGCGGGTGCAGCGGCCGCTCGGCCGCCTGCCGGCGGGGGACGGGGCGGCCGGCGGGCGGGCGTCCGTGCTGCTGCTGTGCGGCCTCGGGGCCGTCGTGCCGGCCCTCGCGCGGTTCGCCGTCGCGGGGTTCGCCCCGGGCGGGCGGCCGCCCGTGCCGGTCCTGGCCGCGTACGCCTGCGGCTTCGCCGCGGTGCTCCTCTCCGGCAGGGCGCCGCCGCGGCGCCGGGCCGGACGCCGCGTGCCGGGGGCCGTACCGGCGGGCGGCCGCCCGCCGGGCCCGCCCCGGGCCCCCGGCGCGCAGCCGCCCGCCCGGGGCGGGCCGGAGGGGGAGCCGCCCGGTGTCAGGCCGGTCCGTCGGCGGGCGGCGGGAAGCCGCCGGTGGCGACCGGGCCCCACCGCTCGGGCGTGACCCGGATCAGGCACTTGCCCTGCCGCTGCATGGCCTCCCGGTACTCGTCCCAGTCGGGGTGCTCGCCCGCGATGGACCGGTAGTAGTCGACCAGGGGGTCCAGCGCCTCGGGCAGGTCCAGCACCTCGGCCGTCCCGTCCACCTGGACGTAGGGGCCGTCCCAGTCGTCGGAGATGACGCAGACCGAGACCCGGGGGTCGCGGCGCGCGTTGCGGGCCTTGGCCCGCTGCGGGTAGGTGGAGACCACGATCCGCCCCTCGCCGTCGACGCCGCAGGAGACCGGGGAGGTCTGCGGGCGGCCGTCGGCGCGCGTGGTGATCAGCAGCGCCCGGTGCCGGGGGCGGAGGAAGTCGAGGAGTCCGTCGAGGTCGGTGCGTCGCGCGGTGGCGAATCTCGGTGCCATACCGGCACGCTACCCCCGGACGCGCCGCGCCCGCCGGGGCGGAGGGCCCCGGCGGGCACGGCGGCCGTCGTCCCGGGCGACGCCCGGGCACGACCCCTGGTGACGGCCCGTCGGCCCGGTGCGGCCCGCCGGTGCGGTCCGCCGGTCCCGTCCGTCAGTCCTGTGCGGCCGGACGCTCCGGCAGGCCGGTGCCGCCGAGCCGGGTCAGGTAGCCGGCGAGCGCCGGCACGTCGCCCTCCGCCCACTCGCCGCCGGTGAGGACGGAGGCGGCCAGCTGGCCGGCGGCCTTCTCCGCGTGCTGCAGGCGCTCGCGTCCGGCGTCGGTCAGCGCCGCGTACGCCACGCGGGCGTCGCGCGGGTCCGGCTCGCGCTCGACGAGGCCGATCCGCTCCAGCGGGCCCAGCGAGCGGGTGACGCCGGAGGCGGTCAGGCCGAGCGCCGCGGCGAGGTCCACCCGGCGCATCCGGCCGCCGGGGGCGCCGCCCAGCTGCTGCAGCAGCTGGAAGTCGGCGAAGCTCAGGCCGTGCAGCCGGCCGAGCTGGTGGTCGAACCGCTTGACCAGCAGCGCCTGCGCCCGGGCGAGCCGCAGGCAGGCGTCCAGGTACTCGTTCATCACTACCTCCTTGAGTGCTCAAGCATGCCACAACAATTGAGCACTCAAGGATATTTTCGGCAGCCCCCATACTGGACGCCATGGATCCGCTCACCGCCCCGGCCGCCGCGCCCGGTCCGGACGCCCCGTCCGGCCCGCCCCCGTCGGCGGCCCCGCACGCCCTCGCCACCGAGCGGCTGGTGCTGCACGAGGTGCTCCCCGCCGAGGCCGCCGAACTGGTCGCCGGGCGCACCTGCGGCCGCGAGTGGCTGGGCGGCACCCCGGGTCCGGGCACCCGTGAGGCCGCCGGTCTGCTCACCCTCGCCGCCGAGGCGGGGTGCCACGCCCCCCGCTGGGCCCTCTACCGGATCACCCGCCGCCACGACGGCGTCTCGGTCGGCGGCATCGGCTTCCACGGTCCGCCCGCCGACGGCGGCGCCGAGATCGGCTTCGACCTCGCCCCGGGGGCCCGCGGCCGGGGCTACGCCACCGAGGCGCTGCGCGCCCTGGGCGCCTGGGCGCTGGACCAGCCCGGCGTCCACCGCATCACGGCCACCGCGGCCCGGGCCAACCGGCCCTCCCAGCGGGTCATGGACCGGGCGGGCTTCACCCGGACCGCCGACGTCGACGGCATGCACGCCTACGAGCTCACCGGCGTACCGGACCGGCCCTGACCCGGCCCTGACCCGGCCCTGACCCGGCCCTGACCCGGGCCTGACCCGGGCCTGATCCGGGCCTGACCCGGGCCTGACCCGGGCCTGACCCGGGCCTGATCCGGGCCGGTCCGGATCGGGACCGGCCCTGATCCGGACCGGCGCCGTGCCGGGCCCCGCGCGGGGCGGGTGCGGGGGCGGAGCGCCCTGAGGTCCGTCGTGAGTGGGAGCGCTCCCGTATCCGCCGTGGACGCGGACGTGTCCCTCGGGACGGAAACACCCCCGGTGTCTTGACGTGGCCGCGACACCAATGGCTTCATGTCTTTCACACGACCACCCCATCCACGTGTGCGAAACGGGTGCGTGGCCCGCCCCCGGGCCTGCGCCTCCCGAGCCGTCGGCGGTGCTGGCGGCCCGCATTCTGGGAGCGCTCCCACCTCTCGCGCGCCCTTCGCCGGACGAAAGGCCCCCGCCCGTGCCTCCCGTCACCCCTGCCCGGCCTCCTGTCCGCCGCCGCGCGGCCGCCCCGCTCCCCGGAGCCCTGCCGCTCGCCGCTGCCGCCGCCGGGACCACCGCCGCAGCCGCTCCCGCCGCGACCACCGACGCCCGGAACGCCGTCGTGAGCCAGTCCGGCAGGGACGTCACCGCGAAGGACGCGGGCTGGAGCGGCCGGATCGCCTCCGGCGCCACGGCGGGCCCCGGCTTCCGGGCGTCCTTCTCAGGCGGCGGCACCGCACCCGGCGCCTTCACCCTGAACGGCGCGCCCTGCGCCTGACCGGCGGGCGGGGCGCCGGCCGCACCCGGTGCCCCGCCGCACCATCCCCGCCGCACCCCCGCATCCCTGTACCCGCCCCCGGCACCACCCGTCCGGCGCCCACCGCCCCACCCCACCGGGCCCCGCCCAGGGCCCCGGAGGACTGCCCCATGACCCCGCGCCCCACCGCCCCCCGCCTCGCCCCGCACCCCCCGGACGGCGCCCGCCGCACCGCCTGCCACGCCGTCCTGGCGGCGGCCGCCGCCTGCCTCCTCGCCGCCGCGGCCCTGCTGCCGCCCCCGGCCCGGGCCGCCGCCTCCGGCTGCACGGTCGCCTACACCGTCGACCGGTGGGCCGGCGGCTACACCGCGCAGGTCAGGGTCGCCAACCTCGGCCCCTCCCTCGACGGCTGGAGGCTGACCTGGACCCACGGCGCCGGGGAGCGCGTCACCAACGCCTGGAACGCCTCCGTCGTCCAGTCGGGCAGGACCGTCACCGCCACCGCCCCCGCCCGCAACGCCTCCCTGCCCGCCGGCGGCAGCGCCGGCTTCGGCCTCCAGGGCACCTGGTCCACCGCGGGCCCCCCGCCCGCCGGCTTCGCCCTCGACGGCGTGCGCTGCAACGGCGCCGCCGACCCGGCCCCCGCGCCCACCGGCACCGGCGACGTCACCGCCGCGCGCCCGCCCACCCCCGCCGGCGACCCGGCCACCCCGGTCCCCGAGCCCGGGTGCGGAACCGCCGTTGTGTGCTCCGGCTTCGAGGACCAGTCCGGCCCCGTCCCCGGCGGCGACTGGCAGGTCGTCACCCCCGACTGCCAGGGCTCCGGCACCGTCTCGATCGACGCCTCGACCGCCCACGGGGGCACCCGCTCCCTGCGCGTCGACGGCCGCGCGGGGTACTGCAACCACGTCTTCGCAGGCACCACCCGCGACGTCTCGGCGGTGGGCCCGGTCCTCCACGCGCGGCTGTGGGTCCGGCACGCCACCGCGCTGCCCGCCTCCCGGGTCACCGCGATCACCCTGTCCGACGCGTCCGACGGCGGCCGGGACCTGCGGATCGGCGGCCGGAACGGCGCCCTGCAGTGGAGCCGCGAGTCCGACGACGCCACCCTGCCCGAGCAGGGCCGGGCCGGTGCCGCCCCGTCCCGCCCGCTGCCCACCGGCCGCTGGGTCTGCCTGCGCTTCGCGCTCGACACCGTCCGGCAGGCCGCCCGCACCTGGGTGGACGACGCCGAGGTCCCCGGCCTGCGTGTGGACGGCACGTCCGTCCCGGGCGCCGGCGGCCGGTGGCCGCGCCGTGGCGTGCCGCCCCGGCCCGTGACCTTCCGCCTCGGCTGGGAGAGCTACGGCGGCGGTGACGACACCCTCTGGTTCGACGACGTGGCGGTCGGCCCTTAGCCCCTGGGCTGCTGACCGCTTGGCGGCCTCCCGGCGGCCTCCCCGTGATCCCCGACCGGCCCCGACCGGCCGGCCCCGGTCCCGGGGGGCGCGGGGCGCGGCGGCGGGGCGGTCGGTGACATCGGCGCGCCGGGCGCGCAGGATGGCCCCCGGAAACGGACGACCACCGACTGAGGGAAGCACCTGTGGCCGACACAACCTCCGTAGCAGTCCTCGGCACCGGCATCATGGGCGCGGCGATGGCCCGCAACCTGGCGCGCGCCGGGCTCGACGTGCGGGTGTGGAACCGCACCCGCGCCAAGGCGCAGCCTCTCGCCGCCGACGGCGCCCGGGTCGCCGACACCCCGGCCGAGGCGGTGCACGGGGCCGACGTGGTGCTCACCATGCTCCACGACGGCCCGGCCGTCCTGCAGGCCATGGGCCAGGCGGCCCCCGCCCTGCGCCCGGGCGCCGTCTGGGCGCAGTGCTCCACGGCGGGGCTGGAGGCCCAGCCGGTCCTGGCGGCCTTCGCCGCCGACCACGGCCTGCTGTACGTCGACGCGCCCGTCCTCGGCACCCGGCAGCCCGCCGAGAGCGGGCAGCTGCTCGTGCTCGCCGCCGGCCCCGCCGAGGCCCGGCCGGTCCTCGCGCCCGTCCTCGACGCGGTCGGCAGCCGCACCGCCTGGGTCGGCGAGGACGGCGCCTCCGGCGCCGCCACCCGCCTGAAGCTGGTCTGCAACAGCTGGGTGCTGGCGGTCACCCACGGCACCGCGGAGGCGCTCGCCCTCGCCCACGCGCTCGGCGTGGACCCGCAGGCCTTCCTCGACGCCGTCGCGGGCGGGCCGCTCGACATGGGGTACCTGCGGGCCAAGGCCGCCGCCGTGCTGTCCGGCGACTACAGCCCGAACTTCACGGTCGCCACCGCGGAGAAGGACGCCCGGCTCATCGTCGAGGCGGGCCGGCAGGCGGGGGTGGCGATGGACGTCGCCGCGGCGGGCGCGGAGCGCTTCCGGCGCGCCGCCGCCCAGGGGCACGCCGACGAGGACATGGCCGCCTCCTACTTCGCCTCCTTCGCGGGCTGACGGCGCCGCCTCCTCCCCGGCGGCGGGCGCCCCGGGGGCGCCCGCCGCAACGCTGCTGACGAGACGTCATGTCAGCAGCGTGCACGTGCTGCTGCACGGTCTAGGCAGCGCCCCCGGGGTCCGGTAGCTTGCCCTGCCACCGCCGGTCGGAGGGCGGTGCAACGGGTGAGGGGAGGGTGGTACGGTGCGCGACTTCGGCGTTCCGCCACTGGTGGAGGCTCCACGGTCCGGAGGGTTGGCCGACACGGTCTACGACGTGGCGGTGCGGGACCCGGACATGGTCCAGCTGGCGCGGCGCGCCCCGGGCGCCTCCACCTGGACGGAGGTGACCGCGGGCGCCTTCCGCGACGAGGTGATGGCCCTGGCCAAGGGCCTGCTCGCGAGCGGCGTCCGCTTCGGCGACCGGGTGGGCATCATGGCCCGCACCCGCTACGAGTGGACCCTGTTCAGCTACGCCCTGTGGTCCATGGGCGCCCAGGTGGTGCCGATCTACCCGACCTCCTCCTCCGAGCAGGTCAGCTGGATCCTCGCCGACTCCCAGGCGGTGGCGTGCGTCGTGGAGAACGAGGACGACGCCATGACCGTCGGCACCGCCTGCGCCGGCCTGCCGACCCTGCAGCGCATCTGGCAGTTCGACGGCGGCTGCGTCCGCCAGCTCTCCCGCCTCGGACGCCAGGTGCCGGACGAGACCGTGCACAGCCACCGCGCCGCGGTCGAGCCGCACTCGCCCGCCGCCATCACCTACACCTCGGGCACCACCGGCCGGCCCAAGGGGTGCGTGATCACCCACGCCAACTTCGCCGTGGAGTGCGACACCCTCCGCGCCGGCTGGGGCGACCTGATCGCCGAACCCGGGGAGCAGCCCGCTCTCCTGGCGTTCCTGCCCCTGGCGCACGTGTACGGGCTGATGGTCCAGGTGTACTGCATGCGCGCCGGCGTCCGGCTCGGCCACCAGGCGGAGACGGCGGCGGCCGAACTGCTCCCGGCCCTGGCCTCCTTCCGGCCCACCTTCCTCTTCGCGGTCCCCTACGTCTTCGAGAGGATCGTCTCCCGGGCGCGGCTGGTGGCGGCCGAGGCCGGGCGGGACGGGCTCTTCGACAAGGCCATGGACGTCGCGGTGCGCTACGCCGAGGCGCGGCAGGCGCTCGCCACGGGGGAGGGGCCCGGCCCCGGCCCCGCGCTGCGCTTCCGGCACCGGGTCTACGACCGCCTCGTCTACAGCCGGCTGCGCGCGGTCCTCGGCGGCCGGGTGCGCCACGCCGTGTCCGGCGGCTCGCCGCTCAGCCGCCGGCTGGCCCTCGCCCTCGCCGGAGCCGGGATCACCGTCTACGACGGCTACGGGCTCACCGAGACCACGGGCGCGGTCACCGGCCAGCCGCGGGACAGGCACAAGTTCGGCACGGTCGGCAGGCCCCTGCCCGGCTGCACCATCCACATCGCGCCCGACGGGGAGATCTGGGTGCGCGGCGGCGTCGTCTTCGCCGGCTACCTCAACGACCCGGAGGGCACCGCCGAGGTGCTCCGGGACGGCTGGTTCGCCACCGGCGACCTCGGCTCCCTCGACGACGAGGGCTACCTGACGATCACCGGCCGCAAGAAGGACGTGATCATCACCAGCAGCGGCAAGTCCGTCGCCCCGGCCGTGCTGGAGGAGCGGGTGCGCTCCCACCCGCTGATCTCGCAGTGCCTCGTGGTGGGGGACAACCGCCCCTACGTGGGGGCGCTGATCACCCTGGACCCGGACGCCCTGCTCCACTGGCAGCGGGTGCACCAGAAGCAGCCGGCGGCGAACTGGGGGGCGGTCGCCGACCAGGACCTGCAGGAGGAGATCCAGCGGGTGGTCGTGACGGCCAACACCGCGGTGTCCCGCTCCGAGTCGATCCGGGCCTTCCGCATCCTGCCGTTCGAGTTCAGCATCGGGCAGGGGCTGCTGACGCCGTCGCTCAAACTGCGGCGGCGGGCGATCGTCAAGGCGTTCGCGGCGGACATCGAGGAGCTCTACACCTCCTGAGACCGCCGCGCCGCCCGTGCGGGCCGCCGCTCCCGGCCCGGCCCACCCGGCCCGGCCCACCCGGCCCGGCTCACTCGGTCTGGCTCACTCGGTCTGGCTCACTCGGTCTGGGGCACCGCCGTCGTCCAGCTCCAGCCGTCGTCGTCCTCGGGGCCGGTCGGCGGGGTCTCCGGACCGGTCGCGCCGGGTCCGGCGAGCGTCTCGGCGAGCGTCTCGGTGGGTGCCTCGGTGGGTGCCTCGGTGAGTGCCATGCAGGGATCCATGCCCGGGCGGCGCCGGGGAACGCCCGCCGGCGGCCCAGGTGCGTCCGAACGGGTGTCCGTACCGGCCGGTAGGGCGGCCGGAACTTCCCGTACCCGGTCGTATTGTCAACCGCCGCCGACTGTGTCAGGCTCCGGATGCGGGCGGGGGTCCCCCCGTCTCCCGCCCGCACCAGAGCCGGAGCGCCGTCAGCGGCTCGCGCCCGCGATGCACGCCATCGCCGCCGCGGGCCGGTCGGCGCTCCCGTGCGTTCCGGCCGTCCCGCCGCGCTCCCACCGGGTCCGGGGCCCGCTCGCGAACCCTGCGCCCCCACGGTCTCCGCACGCCCACGGTCTCCGCACGCCCACGGTCTCCGTCCGCCCGGGCCGCCGGCAGCCCCGGGAGAGCCGGCAGCCCCCGGGAGAGCCGGCAGGGCGCGGCCCCCGCCGTGGAGCGGGTCCGCGCCCTGCCGCGCCGGGCCGGTCAGCCCTGCTGGGTGGACCAGAACTCGTCCCACGAGATCAGGCCGTCGCCGTCGGTGTCGGCCGCCTTGATCACGCTCTTGGCGACCTCCTCCGTCACGTAGGGGTCGCCGAGCGCCGCCATGGTGCTCTTGTACTCGGCAGCCGAGATCTGGCCGTCGCCGTTGGCGTCGTACCGCTCGAACGCCGCCCTGGCCGCCTCGATGTCCGCCATGCGGGTGCCCCTCCTCATTCGGGTGTCTTTGGCAGCGGGCACGGTAGCAGCACGGCAGGTCGGGCCAGTAGCGGGTGTCCGTGCCGCCCCGCCCGCGGGCGCGCGGACGGCCGGACCGGGAGGCGGACGGGAGGGCCGCGGACCCGGCCCGTGCCCGGCCCGCGCCCGGTCCCCGGTACGGTGGACCGGGGCCGCGGCCGGACGCACGCGTCCGGCCCGCTCCGGCGGGGGGCAGGGAAGCGAGAAGGAGGCGCCGCGGGCGCTGGAGGTGCGGGAGCCGTGATCGAGGGCACGCAGCCGGACGCCGGACCGGTGTCCACGGGGCCGCCGGCCGGGGGGCCGGCCGCCGCCGTGCAGGTCGACACGGCGCCGGAGCGGACGGGGTTCGCCCATCCCGCGCTGTTCTACCGGGACCAGGAGGACTTCCTGGCGGGCGTCGGCGGTTTCGTCCGCGAGGGGCTGGAGGCCGGGGAGCCGGTGCTGGTCGCCGTCCCCGGGCCGCGCCTGGGTCCGCTGCGCGAGCAGCTGGGCGACTGCGCGGCCGGGGTCTCCTTCGCGGACATGGCCGAGCTGGGCCGCAACCCGGGCCGCATCCTGGCGGCGCTGCGCGAGTTCGCCGACGCCGGCGGCGCGGGCCGCACCCGGATGGTCGGCGAGCCGATCTGGGCGTCCCGCTCCCCGGCCGAGGTGCGCGAGGCCACCCGCCACGAGGCGCTCATCAACCTGGCCTTCCGGGACCGCCCGGTCAGCGTCCTGTGCCCGTACGACGCGGACGGGCTGGAGCCGTACGTCATCGAGGACGCCCTGCGCACGCACCCGGAGGTCATCCGCGACGGGCACCCGGCCCCCTCGGCGGAGTTCGCCGACCCGGCCGAGGTCTGCGCCGACTGCGACACCGTGCTGGCCGAGCCGGCCGCCGCCGAGGAGCTGTCCTACGCCTCCGGAGGCCTCGCCGAGGTCCGCCGCTGGCTCGACGAGCGGCT
Source organism: Streptomyces sp. NPDC001380 (assembly GCF_042895785.1). NCBI lineage: Bacteria > Bacillati > Actinomycetota > Actinomycetes > Kitasatosporales > Streptomycetaceae > Streptomyces > Streptomyces sp. NPDC001380. Next base: position 59,594 of record NZ_JBIAWP010000027.1, read on the forward strand.
GGCGGCGACCGGCCTGGACCGGCAGCGGCGCGGCGACCTCGTCCTCGCCGTCGGCGAGGCCGCGGGCAACTCGGTCGTGCACGGCGGCGGCCGCGGCGTCCTGCGGGTGTGGCGGCAGGCGGACTCCGTGGTGGCGGAGGTCCGCGACGCGGGCCGGCTGGCCGACCTGCTGGCCGGCCGGCGCCGGCCGGGGGTGGCGACGGCGGACGGCGGCCGCGGCCTGTGGATGATCCACCAGCTGTGCGACCTGGTCGAGGTGCGGTCCGACGACCGCGGCCTGACGCTCCGCCTGCACGTGGACGCGGGTCCCGCCGCGCCCTGACGCGCCGTCCGGGATGCGGCCCCGTTGTCCGGGACGCCGGTTCCGACCACCCCGTCCGGGGGAAGACCGTTGACTTGGGGCAAGGATTTCGGTCGGACGTGGCATCATCTCGGATGGGTGCCGCGGAGACCCCCGCGGACCGTGCGAAGGCCCGTCCCGGAGCGGCCGGGCCCGGCGGTGCACAGTGAGGGCGGAGATGGACGACGCTTCCGGAACGGCCGTGCGGGAGCTCCGCGGCATGCCCGTCCCGCACGCCGGCGGCAGCCCGGCCGGGACGGGGGCGCGGTGCTGCCCTCCGCACGCCGGCCCCGTCCTCGTGGACGTGGTGGCGGCACCCGGCAGGGACGGCAGTGCCGAGGCCGCCGCCCGCGGCACGTCCGGCCCCGCCGCCGGTCCGGTGGACACCCGCGGACGCGTGCGGTGCGTGCAGCGGTGGCAGGACCGCTGACCGGCCGGGTCCCGGTCCCCGGGCCGCGGCCGGCCGGGGGAGGCCCGGCCGGGGAGCCCGCGGCCGACGGGCCGACGGCGGACGAGCACCCTCCCGACGGCCGGACACCCGCCGCGCGGACACCCGCCGGGCAGCCGGACGCGCGGACACCCGCCGGGCAGCCGGACGCGCGGACACCCGCCGGGCAGCCGGACCCGCGGACCCCGGGCCCGCGGACCCCGGACGCGGCGGCGCCGGAGGCGGACGCGCCGCACCCCGGCGTGGACCTGCTCGCCCGGACCGTCGACCGCCTCCGCGCCGAGTCGGGCGCCGCGGCGCTGGTCGAACTGGCCAAGGGGGTCCTCGTCGAGCGCCTGCGGTGCAGCCCGGCCGAGGCCGCCCGCCACCTGCGCCGGCTCGCGGCCGACGCACGGCTGCCGCTGCCCGAGCTGGCCGCCGACGTCGTCGGCCGGGCCGCCGGCGACGCCGTCGCCCGGGCCTCCGCGCAGGACCGTGCCGCCGTGCGCGCCGCCGACCCGGCCGCGGACGCCGCCGCCGGGACCCCCGTACCGGGGCCGGCCGGCTCGCCCGCGGTGCGGCTGCGGGCCGCCGAGTGCGCCGCCCTGGCCGCCGGCGACGCCGGTGCCGCCGCCCGCGCCCTGCTGGAGCAGGTCGCGGCGCCGCTCGGCGCCACCGCCGTCGCCGTCTGGGCCGCCTCGCCGGACGGGACCCTCGCGCTCGCCGGACAGGCCGGGTTCGGCGCGGCCGAGGCGGCCCGCTGGCGCCACGTCCCGCCCGGCGTGGGCACCCTCGCCCAGCGGGCCCTCGCCGAGCGCCGCACCCTGTGGGTCCCGGAGCTGCGCGTCCGCGCCGCCGACCCCGGTGCCGCCACCGTCGGCCGCACCGCCGCGGCCACCTCCGGCGCCCGCGCGGTCCTGCCCGCAGGCCCCGGCGGCGGCCCGCTGGGCGTGCTGGAGGTCGCCTGGCCCGACGCGCGCCCCCCGCTCCACCCCGGTCTGCGGCGCCAGCTGGAGGCCCTGGCGGACATCTGCGGGCACACCCTGGACGCCGTCGGGGAGCAGGACGGGCCCGCCGCCGGGCCCGACCGCCGCCAGGACCTGCTCGACGGCCTGCTGGACCCGGCGGTCCTGCTCCGCCCGGTCCGCCGGGCCGACGGCCGGGTCGCCGACTTCCGCATCGAGGCGCTCAACGAGCACTACCGGGACCCGGCGGGCCGCCCCCCGGGCAGCCTCGTCGGCCGCGGCCTGCTGGAGGCGTACCCGCTGGCCGCCGCCGAGGGCGGGATCTTCCACCGGGCGGTCCGCACCCTCGCCACCGGGGAGCCGCACCGCGTCGACGGCGTCCGGTTCCGCGTGCGCACGCCGGACGGCCCGGACACCGTGGAGTCCGCCATCGGGATGAGCCGCCTCGACGACGCCGTCCTGCTCACCTGGCGCACCCCCACCGAGGAGGCCCGGCTCGCCCACCTGCTCCAGCACGCGCAGCGGCTCGGCCGGATCGGCGGCTTCGAGGAGGACCTCGCCGCCGGCACGGTGACCTGGAACAGCCAGCTCCGCTCCCTGTACGGACTGGCGCCCGACGACCCCCCGGTGCCCCTGGCCCGGCTCGCCGCCCACGCCCACCCCGACGACGCCCTCGCCGTCGGCCGCTTCCTGCGCACCGTGCTGCACCGCGGCGCGGAGGGCTCCGCCACCTTCCGGCTGGTCCGCGCCGACGGCCCGGTGCGGCACGTGCGGGTGGTCGCCGAGCCGGTCCGGGGCGACGACGGCCGCCCCACCGCCGTCCGCGGCGCCTACCAGGACGTCTCCACCCAGCACTGGACGGAGGTGGCCCTCGCCGCCACCCGCGACCGGCTCGCCGACTCCGAGCAGCGCTCCGCAGACCGCCACCGCCTCGCCCTCGACCTGCAGCAGGCGATCATGCCGCCCACCGCGCCGCCGGTCGACGCGGCCCGCCTGCTGGCCGCCGCCCGCTACCGGCCCGCCGAGAAGGGCCACCGGGTCGGCGGCGACTGGTACGACGCCGCGGTGCTGCCCGACGGGCGGGTGATGCTCGCCGTCGGCGACGTGGCCGGCCACGGCATCGCCGCCGCCACCGGCATGGTGGTGCTCCGCAACGCCCTGCGCGGACTCGCCGCCACCGGCGCCGGGCCCGGCCGACTGCTCGGCTGGCTCAACACGGTCGCCCACCACCTCACCGAGCACGTCACCGCGACCGCCGTCTGCGGCCTCTACGACCCGGCGACCCGCACCCTGCGCTGGGCGCGCGCCGGCCACCTGCCGCCGGTGCTGGTCCGGGGCGGTACGGCGGAGGCGCTGCCGCTGCCCGGCGGTGTCCTGCTCGGCGGGCTCGCGGACGCGGCGTACGAGGAGAGCAGCCTGGTGCTGGAACGCGGCGACACCCTGCTGATCTACACCGACGGCCTCATCGAGCGGCGGGACTGCTCGGTGCAGGAGTCGATCGCCCGGCTGCTGCGGACCGCGGGCGACGCCGACGACGACCTGGAGCGGTACCTCGACCGGCTGCTGACCCACAGCAACGCCGACACCGACGACGACACCTGCCTGATCGGGGTGCGCCCGCACTGACGGGGCTCCCCGGCCCCGGCGGGGAGGCCCGCGCGGGTCAGCGGGCCGCCAGGCCGTTCAGGAGCAGCGCCCAGACGGCCTCCAGGTCGGCGTCCGTCCGCGGGTCCGTCCACTCCGCCGCGTGGCAGGGGTCGTGGAAGCGGGCGGTGGCCTGGAAGACCGCCCGCGCCGCGGCGCGGACGTCGCAGGCGGCGAACGCGCCCTGCGCGACGCCGTCCGCGACGATCGCCGCGAGCTGGCCGGCCAGGGTCTCCAGGTGCCGTTCGACCACCGTGCTCGCGGTCTGCCCGATCAGTGCCGCGTAGGTGGCGAACAGCTCCGGGTCGTCCAGCGCCTTGCGCCGCTTGGCGGTGAAGAGCGCCAGCAGCCAGCGGTGCAGCCGGTCGGCGGCCGGGCCGTCCTCGGCGGCGATGCCCGCCAGCTCCCGGTGCGCCCGGTCCAGCCACCGCTCGGTGACGGCCTCGCGCAGCGCCGCCTTGCTGGCGAAGTGACGGTAGACGCTGCCGTGGCTGACCCCGAGCGCCCGCGCGACGTCGACGACGGTGGCCTTGGCGGGGCCGTACCGGCGCAGGACGTCCTCGGTCGCCCGCAGGATCTGCTCGGGGGTCAGTGCGCTCTCCGTCACGGGGCGGGTCGTCCTCAGTGCTCGCGGTCGCGGGGGGCGGCGGTCCCGCCGGACTCGCTGTCCAGCATCGCCATCTGGTCCGCAGCGTACCGGTCGCCCGCGGCGGACCCGGCGGGCACCGCCTCCTCGATGCGGGCGAGGTCCTCGGCGGTCAGCCGCAGGTCCAGCGCGCCCAGGGCCTCCGCCAGCCGGTCCCGGCGGCGGGCGCCGACCAGCGGCACGACGTCCTCGCCGCGGGAGAGCACCCAGGCGACCGCGGCCTGCGCCACGGTGGCCCCGCGCTCCTCGGCGACCGTGCGCAGCGCCTCGACCAGCGCCAGGTTGTGGGCGAGGTTGTCGCCCGCGAAGCGGGGGCTGTGGGAGCGGAAGTCGCCGGGGGCGGTCTCCCGGTCCTTGCTCCAGCGGCCGCTCAGCAGGCCCCGGGAGAGCACCCCGTACGCGGTGATCCCGACGCCCAGCTCCCGGGCCGCGGGCAGGATCTCCGCCTCGATGCCGCGGGAGAGCAGCGAGTACTCGATCTGCAGGTCGGCGACCGGGTGCACGGCGTGGGCGCGGCGCAGGGTCTCGGCGCCCACCTCGGAGAGGCCGACGTGGCGGACGTATCCGGCCTGGACCAGCTCGGCGATCGCGCCGACGGTCTCCTCGACCGGGACGGCCGGGTCGAGCCGGGCCGGGCGGTACACGTCGACGTGGTCGGTGCCCAGGCGCTGCAGGGTGTAGGCGAGGGCGGTCTTCACGGCGGCGGGGCGGCAGTCCACGCCCAGCCAGCCGCCGTCCGGGCCGCGCTGGGCGCCGAACTTCACGCTCAGCACGACCCGGTCGCGGTCGCGGCCGTGCAGCGCCTCGCGGATGAGCATCTCGTTGTGGCCCATGCCGTAGAAGTCGCCGGTGTCGAGCAGGGTGACCCCGGCGTCGAGGGCGGCGTGGACGGTGGCGATCGACTCGGTCTCGTCGGCGGGCCCGTAGAGCGCGGACATGCCCATGCAGCCGAGTCCGAGGGCGGAGACGGCGGGGCCGGCGGTGCCGAGGGTGCGGGTGGTCATCACGGGGGTACTCCCTGGGGTCGGTGGTGGGACCAGCATGGCATCACGAATGACAGATTTCAACATCTGTCATTCATGTATGCGTCCGGCGCCGCCCCCGCCTCCCCGGCGCCCCCTCCGCCGCCGCCCCGGTGCTCGCGGCACCCGGGGCACCCGTGCCGGTCCTCCGGCCGGTGCGGCGGCGGGGCCCCCGCGGGCGTACGGTGGCCCCGTGAGCAACCTCGATGTCCGGCCCGTGCCCACCGTCTGCGGCGGCCGCCGGTCCGTCCCCGGCGGTCCGGTTCGCGACGTGCTGCCCGGCCGCACCGTCCTGCTGGGCGAGTCCACGCAGGTCCGCAGGGTCCTGCCCACCCTCGGCCGCCGCATGGTCGGCGCCTGGTGCTTCGTCGACCACTACGGGCCCGACGACATCACCGCCGAGCCCGGCATGCAGGTGCCGCCGCACCCCCACATCGGGCTGCAGACCGTCAGCTGGCTGCTCGACGGCGAGATCCTGCACCGCGACAGCACCGGGAGCGTGCAGACGATCCGCCCCGGCGAGCTGGGCCTGATGACCGCCGGCCGGGCCATCGCCCACTCCGAGCAGTCGCCCGCCCCCCATCCCGCGCTGCTGCACGGCGCCCAGCTCTGGGTCGCCCTGCCCGAGGAGCACCGCCGCACCGACCCCGGATTCGAGCACCACGCCGACCTGCCCGTCGTCACCGCCCCCGGACTGCGGGCCACCGTCGCCATGGGCGAGCTCGACGGCGCCGCCTCCCCCGGCACCGCCTTCTCGCCCCTGGTCGGCGCCGAGGTCGTGCTCGCCGCCGGCGCCGAGGCCGCGCTGCCGCTGGAGCGCGACTTCGAGTACGCGGTGCTCACCCTCTCCGGCGCCCCCGAGGCCGACGGCGTCCGCCTCGACCCGGGCGCCCTGCTCTACCTCGGCTCCGGCCGCGACGCCCTGCGCCTGCGCGGCGACTCCGACGCCCGGCTCCTCCTCCTCGGCGGCGAGCCCTTCGACGAGGAGATCGTCATGTGGTGGAACTTCATCGGCCGCAGCGGCGAGGAGATCGCCGAGGCCCGCGCCGACTGGACGTCCGGCGCCCGCTTCGGCGAGGTCCGCGGCTACGAGGGCGCCCCGCTCCCCGCCCCCGACCTCCCGCCGGTGCCCCTCAAGCCCCGCGGCCGCGAGCGCTGACCCGGGGTTCCGAAGGTCCTCCCGCGCGGCTGCGGGCCGCCGGAGGATGCCGCCGCGGCCCGGCCGGCGCGGTCGGCCGTCCGGTCAGTGGAGCCGCTGCGCCGCCGTCCGGGACGCTGACCGCCGGTCGCGGATGCGGCGGCCCGTGGCGGGGCGTGCCAGGGCCGATGCCGATTCAGCGCCGGTTCTTCCGATGGAACGTCAGGCGGGATCGAAGGGCGAGGACCGTCCGGCCCCGGTGTCGCTCCGGTGCCGTGCGGGCACGGGGGCGGTCAACCTCTCCTGGGACGGACTCGACCGAGGGCGAGAGGGGCCCGGGCCGGCGGGCCGCTCGTTGTCCCGCCGGCGCGCGGCCGATGGCTCCTCAGGTCGGCCGTCGTGCGGCCTGACGGGCACCCGTGGTGGGCCGCGGGCGACGGGGCGTCCCCCGACGCCGCGGTGCAGGGTGCACTGGAGGGACCCGGTGCCTTCTTCGCCTCCCCCGAGGCCGCAGACCAGCACGCTCCGAGGTGAGCGGCGGCCGTCCGGCGCGGACCCCGTCGCGCCTCCGCTCCCGGCCCCCTCATGCGTCCCCGGGGCACGTTCCCGGGGCACCGGCCACCCCCGCAGGAGGAGGACCCCGATGGCTGATCCCACTGTCGGCAACCTGCGCGTCGACGGCGCGACCCTGCACTGCGAAGTACGCGGCGAAGGCCCGCTCCTGCTGCTGATCCCCGGCGGCATGAGCGGTGCGGCCCGCTTCGACGCCGTCGTCGACGACCTGGCCGCCCAGTACGCCGTCGCGACCTGCGACCCGCGCGGCATGGCGCGCAGCGCACTGGACGACCCCGAGGCCGAACAGCGGGTGGCCGAGCACGCCGACGACGCGCTGCGGATGCTGGACCTGCTGTCGCCCGGTCGGCCCGCCCGGGTGTTCGGCGCCGGCTGGGGTGCGGTCGCCGCCCTGCACCTGCTCACCATCCGCCCCGAACGGGCCGAAGGCGTCGTGGCGCACGAACCCCCGGTGGTCGAGGTCCTGCCGGACGCCTCGGAGCACCGCGCGCTCATCGCACGCGTGCAGAAGGCGTGCAGAAGGCGTTCCGCACGCAGGGGGCCATGCCGGCGATGGCCCTGCCGGCCGTGGGCCTGAAGAAGGACGGCGGTGCGGGCGGGCCGCAGGCCGGCCCTCCGCCGCAGGCGGCGGCGCGGGACGAGCGGACGATGGCCGACGTGCGGTACTTCGTCGGACGCATCACGCCCGCCTTCATGTCCTACGCCCCGGACGCCGACAGGCTGGCGGCGCTGTCGGACCGGCTCGCGGTCGCCTGCGGCGGGGGCGCGCAGGACGAGCTTCCCCACCGCGCCGGTGCTGCGCCGGCCGGGCGTCCCGGCACGGAACCCGTGCACTTCCCGGGCGGCCGCACGGGCCTGAACACGCACCCCGCCGATTTCGGCGCGCTCCTGCTGAAGACCCTCCGCGCTCCGCTCTGAGCCCGGATCCGCCGATCGCCGGGGCCGTCGCGGCGGGGCGGGCCGAGGGCGTCACCGGCCTGGCCGCCCTCCGCGTCCGGGCGCCTCCCGCCGGGGAGGGCCACCGCGAACGCGGCCCGGCCCGCCCCGGCCACCCCGGTGCCCGACCTCACCCGAGCGCCGGGGACGCCCCGCCTCCGCGTTCCACGCCCGGCCCCGTACCGGCACCGACCGGCAGGGCTCGGCCCGGAGCCGGGTGGAGCGTGGGCAGGGCCCCGCCTCCTGCCCCACGCCGGCGGGCTCGCCCGAGCCCGGGACCCGGCCCCGCAGGGCGGGCGGGCGTGACTGCCCTCCGCCCGTCTGCGGGTGGGGGTGGGGGTGGGGGTCAGCGGGTGGTGGCGTGGGCGGCCTGCTCGATGAGGCGGGTGACGGCGCCGGGGTGGGAGACGGTCACGGCGTGGGAGGCGTTGACCGC
>NZ_JBIAWP010000028.1:0-60041 GCF_042895785.1 Streptomyces sp. NPDC001380
CGCACGACGCCGCAGCTCAGCGGGATAAGGGGAGGGACGTGCCATGACTCAATCCTCTCAGGGAATCGAGTCTCCATTCCAACCGGGGCGGTTCACAGCGACGTGGGGGCGTTGCTTTGCGTGGACGATCGCGCGCCTGTCGGTTGGCCTTTCGGAACGTTGATGTGGAGTTCGGCGATCTGGACACGATTGCGGATTTCGTGCTGGATGTGACAGCGGCCCTCCAGGCAGAGGCCGACACCGCAGAGATGACGCGGTGGCCGGCGACTGCGACAGCCATAGGGGCCAAGTGGGAGGCTGGCCTCTCTGTGAGCTGCGTACCCCTCCACAAGGGCACGGTCCTTGGCGGCTTCGAACCGGCCGAGGACGCCACACTGCACGACGCCCTCGCCACCTGGCAGGCGGAGATCGCCCGCGCCCGCGAGCTCTGCGCCGACCGCGCCCTGACCGACACCGGCCGCTTCATGGAGCAGGACGTCAACCTCCGCTGGATCCACGTCCACATGATCGAGGAGTACGCCCGCCACAACGGCCGCGCCGACCTGCTCCGGGAGCGCATCGACGGCATCACCGGGGTGTGACGCCACATCAGATAAGACCGCGCTGCTGCGAGGTGACGTGCCGACGGGTTGCTGGCCGGGCGGCGCGTCGCACCACGGTGCTCGGGCGGCTGAGCGTGTGCGTGTCCGTGAGATCGATGACGACGAGGGGCAGCGCCTGCTGCGGATCGTCCGTGGAGGCACCGGATCGGTCGTGACCCGGTGGCGAGCGCAGATGCTGTTTCAGCATTCCTCCTGCGCGTGGGCAGCGCGGCAGCGTTCGACCTGCCCGGTGACCTGCTCCATGAACCAGCGCATGATCTCGTACGGGACGACGTGCTCGTCGTGGCTGTGGATGTGGACGGCAGGTTCCGGATCCGGGTCCTCGTCGGGGACGAACGCCACCAGGAAGGCAGCTCCGGGCAGGTAGGTCGCCGCGTTGCGGATCTCCGTCCACGCGGCCGGCGCGGGCACGGCCTCGCTCAGCTCCACGACCCAGGCATCGTCGGGCAAGGCGTAGTGGAACTGGACGGCGTAGTGACGGCCTGCATGTTCTCGCAGCTCTGGCAGGTCCGCAGGCTGCCACAGCTGTCGGGCGGGAGTCGCGCGGATATCCGACTGCGGGCCCTGCAGTCCGGAGCTGCGGTCACGCGGCTCAACCAGCGGTTGCGGGACAACCCTCAGGCCCTGTCGGCACCCCTTGTCGTCGCCGCTGCCCGGCACCGGCTGCAGCGTGACGTCGGCCGCAGTGTCCCCAGCGGGCGATCGGGCGCCCCGGGAGTGATCCACAGCCGTACCGCCCCATGGGCCGGGTCGGTGTCGTCGGGCAGGTCGAGGCCGACGGCCATGATCTCCTGGGCCAGGACCTCTCCCCTTCGGCAGTGGCCGAAGGCGGGAGGCGACAGGCCCAAGGGCGTCGCCGCGGGCCCGGCCCGGTGTCCGCCGCCTCCCCGATGTCCCCCGACGTACCCCGCGGTGCCGTCGCCGAGGACGCCATGGTGCCCGGAACAGGCCGGCCGGCCGCCCACCGGCCGGGGTCCCGTCGACTCCCTCCCGGACCGTGGCGGTCTGCGCCGCGGTTCCCGGCGGCCTCCTGTTCGTCGCCGCCCGGCGGGGCCTGCCGAAGGGCGGGGTCGGGTCGTCAGGGCGTCGGACGCTCCGCGGGTTCGGCGGGGCGGTCGAGGCCGAGGTGGTCGCGGAGGGTGGGGCCGGTGTAGTCGTGGCGGAAGACGCCGCGCTCCTGGAGCAGGGGGACGACGGTGTCGGCGAACCCGTCCAGGCCGCCGGGGGTGAGGTGCGGGACGAGGATGAAGCCGTCGGCGGCGTCCGCCTGCACCAGCGCGTCGATCGACGCGGCCACCGTCGCCGGGGAGCCGACGAAGGTCTGGCGGTTGCCCGTCTCGATGACCAGGTCCCGGATGGACCAGTTCTTCTGCGCGGCGAGCTCCCGCCACTCGCGGGCGGTGGCCAGCCGGTCGCGGTACATCCGCACCTGGGCGCGGCCCTGGGCGACGGTGTGCTCGCCCGGGTCGGGGTCGATGTCGGGGAGGGGGCCGTCGGGGTCGTAGGCGGACAGGTCGCGGTTCCAGACGAACTCCAGGTGGCGCAGGGCGGTGGCGCCGCTGACCTGCCGGCGGCGCACCTCCCGGGCGGCCTCCTGGGCCTCGGCGTCGGTGTCGCCGAGGACGAAGGTGGCGGCGGGCAGGATGAGCAGCTGGTCGGGGCGGCGTCCGTACCGGGCGAGGCGGCCCTTGACGTCGGCGTAGAACGCCCGCCCCTCCTCGAGGGTGCCGTAGCGGCTGAAGATGGCGTCCGCGCCCGCCGCGGCGAACTCCCGGCCCTCGTCGGAGTCGCCGGCCTGGAAGACGACCGGGCGGCCCTGGGGGCTGCGGGGGGTGTCGAACCGCCCGTGGATGTCGAACTGCTCGCCCCGGTGGACGAACGCCCCGGCGCGGGCGTCGCGCAGGAAGGTCCCGGACACCGGGTCGGCGACGAGGTCGTCGTCGCGCCAGGAGTCGAAGAGCTCGTTGGCGGTGGCCAGGAACTCCCTGGCGCGGGAGTAGCGCTGCTCCTGCGGGAGGAAGCCGCCGCGGCGGAAGTTCTCGCCGGTGAAGGCGTCCCAGGAGGTGACGACGTTCCAGGCGGAGCGCCCGGCGGAGAGGTGGTCGAGGGCGGCGAACTGGCGGGCGACCTCGTAGGGCTCGTTGAAGGTGGAGTTGATGGTGCCGGTCAGACCGAGGCGGTCGGTGACGGCGGCGAGGGCGGCCAGCACGGTGAAGGTGTCCGGGCGGCCCACCACGTCGAGGTCGTAGATCCTCCCGTTCTGCTCGCGCAGCCGCAGTCCCTCCGCGAGGAAGAGGAAGTCGAACTTGGCGCGCTCGGCGGTGCGGGCGAAGTGGACGAAGGAGTCGAACGCGATGTGGCTGCCGGCCCTGGGGTCGCTCCACACGGTGGTGTTGTTCACGCCGGGGAAGTGGGCGGCGAGGTGGATCTGCTTCACGGGCCTGCTCATGGTCGGGCTCTCCCTCAGGATCGGGCGGCCGCGGCCGCGTAGCGGTTGGCGGGACGGGGCAGGCCGAGCAGTCCGCGCAGGGTGCCGGCCCCGTACGCCGTGCGGAAGGCGCCGCGGGACTGGAGCTCGGGCACCAGGCCGCGGGTGACGGCGGGCAGGTCGTGCCCGAGCACCGCGGGGTGCAGCCGGAAGCCGGTCAGTCCGGCGGCGCGCAGGTCCAGCAGCAGGTCGGCGAGTCCGGCCGGGGTGCCGGCGAAGACGGGGATGCCGTCGGCGACGGGTGGCCCGTCCAGGTCGTCGAGGCGGGCGCGCCGGTCCGCGGCCGCGGCGGCGCTCTCGTCCAGGAGGACGGCGAGGTCGCCGAGGACGTGCAGGGGCCCGTCGGCGTCCCGCAGGCCGCGCAGGCGTGCGACGGCGTCGCGAACCCGGTCGGCGTCGTCGGCGGGGACGTGGACCAGGTCGGCGGAGCGGGCGGCCGTCCGGAGGGACGCGGGCCCGTCGAGCGGCACGGCGACAGGAGGCAGGCCCTGCGGCGGACGCGGGGTGATCGAGGGGCCGCGCACCCGGAAGAAGCGGCCCTCGAAGTCGATGTGGTGCAGCTTGTCGCGGTCGACGAAGCGGCCGGTGGCGGCGTCGCGGATCTCCGCGTCGTCCTCCCAGCTGTCCCAGAGGCGGCGCAGCACCTCGACGTAGTCGGCGGCCTCCTCCCACAGCTCCTCGGCCACGGCGGCGGGGCTGTCCGTGGGGTCGGAGGTGCCGGGGGCGGGGAAGGTGCGGCGTCCGAAGTGCGCGGCCTCGTCCGGCCTCGCGGTGACGCGGATGCGCACGCCGGCGCGGCCGTTGCTCACGTGGTCGAGGGTCGCGACCGCCTTGGAGAGGTGGAACGGCTCGGTGTGGGTCGCGGTGACGGTGGGCACCAGGCCGATGTGCCGGGTCAGCGGGGCGACGCGGGCGGCGGTCAGCACCGCGTCGAGGCGTCCGTGGACCCGGTCGGTGCGCCCGTCCGGTCCGTCGGGGCGGGAGGACTGCGGGGCCAGGGCGTCCTCGAAGGTCACGAAGTCGAGCAGTCCGTGCTCGGCCTCGGCCACGAGGTCGGCCCAGTGGCGTGCGGTGAACAGCTCCCGGGGCCGGGAGGCGGGCTCGCGCCAGGCGGCCGGGTGCCATCCGGCCCCGTCCAGCGCGGCGGCCAGGTGGAGGGGGGAGGGAGCGGACACGGGAGGGGCCTTCCTGATCGGCGGGGGCCGCCGCCCCCCGGAGCGGGGTCCGGCGGCGGGGGCGGGGCGGGAGCGGCGAGGACGGAGCGGGAGGGAGGGGTCCGGGGCGGGAGCGGCGGGCCCGGGGAGGGCCCGGGCCCGCCGCTCCGCCGACTTCCCCGAATGAATATGACGAGTCGTCAGGAGTTGTCGAGCGGCAGCCCGGGCGGGTTGACCAGGGACCGGTCGACGCCCTCGTTGGAGAGGTTCCAGGCGGACAGCCACTGCGCGTACTGGCCGTTCTTGATGAGGTGGTCGATCGCGTCCGCGATCGGCCTGGCGAGCCCGCTGTCCTTCTTCGTGGTGGCGGCGATGAGGCCCTGGAGGGTCGCGCCGGCCCCCGAGAAGGTGCCGGCGTTCCGCGTGGGGTGGGCGGTTCCGGCGTCCTGGCGGATGTGGTACGCGATGTCGGGGTTGGGACCGAAGTAGGCGTCGATCTTCCCGCCGTCCAGCGCGAGCCAGGTGCTGTTGTTGTCGGGGAAGTACTTGACGGTCAGCTGCCTGCCCTCGGCCTTGAGCTTCTCCTGCCAGGTGAGGAGGATCTTCTCCTGGTTGGTGCCGCGGCCGACGGCGACGGTCCGGCCGGCGAGGGCGCGGTAGTCGCCGCGGAAGTCCCAGGTGCTGCTGCGGAGGACCTCGAACCCCAGGTTGTCCTTGCGGTAGGAGGCGAAGTCGTACTTCAGCTTGCGCTGCTCGGTGTCGGTGACGTTGGCGAAGGCGACGTCGGTCCGGCCGCTGTCGAGGCCGACGAACATGTTCTCCCAGGTGGCGTTGGACAGCACCGGCTTGAGGCCGAGGACCGCGGCGACCAGTCGCCCGAGGTCGGGCTCGGAGCCGGTGAGGGTCCGCTGGTCGGTGCCGACGAACGCCAGCGGCGGGAAGCCCGCCGGGAGAGCGCCGACGCCGATGGCGAGGCGGCCGCTGTCGCGCACCTTCTTCGGCAGCTCCGCGCGGATCGACGGCACGGCGGCGACCGTGAGGACGGTCTCCTTGCCGGCGCCGTTGGAGAGGGCGCCGACCGTCACGGTGCCGTCGGACGCGGCGCCGTCGGACGCGGCGGTCACGGAGTCGCCGCCGCCGCAGGCGGCGAGGCCCGTCGCGAGGGAGGCCGCCGCGGTGGCGGTGGCGAGACCGCGGAGGATCCGGGCGCGGAGCGGGCGGGTACGGAGCGGGCGGGTGCGGAGACCGGGTCTGGGCATGGCTGTCCTTGTCCTCGGTGAAAGGGGTCGGGCGGGAAAGGGGGCGTTCGGCGGGAGGCCGTCGGTGGAGCGGGTCCGGGTCAGAGGACCTTGCTCAGGAACGCGCGGGTGCGCGGGTGCCTCGGGTGGTCGAGGACCTCGGCGGGCGGGCCCTCCTCGAGGATCCGGCCCTCGTCGAGGAAGACGACGCGGTCGGCGACCTCGCGGGCGAAGCCGATCTCATGGGTGACGATGACGAGGGTGGTGCCGTCCGCGGCCAGGTCCCTGATGACCGACAGCACCTCGCCGACCAGTTCGGGGTCGAGCGCCGAGGTGGGCTCGTCGAAGAGGATGAGGCCGGGCCGGAGGGCGAGCGCCCGGGCGATGGCGACGCGCTGCTGCTGGCCGCCGGAGAGCCGGCGCGGGTACGCGTCGGCGTGGTCGGCGAGGCCGACCCGGGCGAGCAGGCCGCGGGCGAGCTCCCGCGCGCCCTCCCGGTCCAGCTGCCCGGTGGCGGCGGGGGCCGCGGCGACGTTCTCGAGCGCGGTCAGGTGGGGGAAGAGGTTGAAGTTCTGGAAGACGAAGCCGATGCGGCGGCGCTGCTCGAGGATGGCCCGCTCGCTCAGCTCCTTGAAGTGCCCGCGGTGCGGGCGCACACCGATCGGCTCGCCGTTGAGGCTGACGTACCCGGACTCCGGCCGCTCCAGGTGGTTGACGACCCGGAGCAGGGTGGACTTTCCCGAGCCGGAGGGGCCGAGGACGACGGTCACCTCCCCGGGCCGCACCGTGAGGCTCACACCGTCCAGCACCCGCCGGGAGCCGTAGGACTTGTGCACGTCGTGCACCTCGACCGCCGCCGGCCGCACGGGGGCGGCCGCTGCCGTGCCGGTCATGCCGCCGCCTCCTTCCGGAGCCGGGCACCCGCGGCGGCGAACCCGGCCCGCAGCCGCTGCAGCGGCGTCGGCGGCAGGGAGCGCACGGCGCCGCGCGCGTAGTGGCGCTCCACGTAGTACTGGACGACGGAGACGGCGCTGGTCAGGATCACGTACCAGGCGGTGGCGACCAGCAGCAGCGGCACGATGTCGCCGGAGTAGGTGCTGCCGAGGCTCTGGACCGTGCCGAAGACGTCGAGCAGCGAGACGTAGAAGACGAGCGAGGTGCTCTTCACGAGGCCGATCAGCTGGTTGACGTAGGACGGGACGACGGCGCGCAGGGCCTGCGGGAGGACGATGCGGGTGAAGCGGTAGGAGGCCGGCAGGCCGAGCGCGGCGGCGGCCTCGTGCTGGCCCTGGTCGACGGAGAGGACGCCCGCGCGGACCACCTCCGCCGCGTACGCGGCCTCGTTGAGGCTGAGGCCGACGACGGCGACCGCCATGTCGCCGGCCAGCCTCGACTCGTCGAAGGTGGCGAAGGCGGGGCCGAACGGCACACCGACGCTCAGCACGGGGTACAGCGCGCTGAAGTTGTAGAGGAACAGCAGCACCACGATCAGCGGGACGGAGCGGAACAGCCAGATGTAGCTCCAGCTGACCGCCCGCAGCACCGGGCTCGCGGAGAGTCTGCCCAGGGCGAGCAGGACCCCGCCGAGCAGGCCCAGGACGGCGCTCCAGGCGGTGACCTCCAGGGTGACGCCCAGCCCCTGGAGGACGACCGGCCGTGCGAACCAGTACCCGAAGCGGTCCCACTGGTAGAAGGGGTTGGTGGCCAGGCCGTGTGCGGCCTGGGCGGCGACGACGAGGACGGCGGCGGTGGCCGCCCACCGCCGGGGGTGCCGCAGCGGGACGACGCGCCGCGCGGCGGGGGCGGGAGGGGGCGGCGGGGGCGGCGGCGCCGTGCCGGGGGGCACGACGGTGCCGAGGGATTCGCTCATGGGGGGACTCCGTGGGGACGGTCCGTCAGCATCGGGGGCCGCGCGGAGGGCGCGGGGCGGGGGCGCACCCGGGAGGGGGGTGCACCGGTGGGGAGGAAGGGGGCGCCGCCGGGTGCGGGCGCACGGCGCGCCGGCCGGTACGGCGGCCCGTACCGCAGGACGGGTGCCGGCCCTGGCCGGGCGCACCCGGGGGCCGGGTGCCTGGCGGCGGCGCAGGAGGCGCTAGGAGGCGCTAGGAGACGGTGCTACAGAGGGCGCTGCACACGCGCAGCAGGTCGACGCAGCGGTCCAGGTAGGCGTCGACGCGGCCGTGGCGCCGCCGGGCGGCCGTCCCCGGTCCTGCGTCCATCGCTGCCACCGTCACCGTTCTGCCGCAAGGGCGTCGCGCTTACCGAGCCGTCGGTCGGGTCATCACCTGGGGCACCCCGCCGCGGTGGAGGGTTGCCGGCCAGCGAGCCAGGGCTTGTCGCTGACGCTCATGACCGTTGTGGGCCGTACGTTAGGGAGCGGCTCTCCGGGGTGTCAACCCCGCGTCCCGCATGCCGGAACGGACGGAAACCGCTGGTGAGAAGGCATGCTGACGCCGTTTCCGGGCACGGCTGAGGCCCCCGCGGCGGCGTGGGGCCGCGGAGGGACGGCGGACGCGGACCGGGGCGGCACCGCGTGGGGCGGGGCGTGCGGCCTCCCCGGCCCGGACGGAGCGGCCCGGGGGCGGCCGGAGCAGGCCGGGCCCGGCCGGCGGGCCCCGGCGCCGCGGCACGGCGGTCACCCCCCTCCCCCGCCCAGGAGCTCGCGCACGAGCGCCCCGACCTGCCCGGTCTCGACCAGGAAGCCGTCGTGCCCGTGGGGGGAGTCGACGACGCGCACCGCGTCGGCCCCCGCGATGCCGGCCGCGAGCCGGGCCTGCTGCTCCAGCGGGTACAGGCGGTCGGTGGAGACCCCCGCCACGAGCGTGTCGGCGCGGATCCGGCGCAGCGCGGCCGCCGCGCCGCCGCGGCCGCGGCCGACGTCGTGGCCGTTCATCGCCTCGGTCAGCGCCACGTAGCTGCCGGCGTCGAAACGCCGGACGAGCTTGTCGGCATGGTGGTCGAGGTAGGACTCCACCCGGTACCGGCCGCCGTCTCGGGGGTCCTCGCCGTCCTGGGGGTGCCGGCCGAACCGGGCCTCCAGTTCGGGTGCGCTGCGGTAGGTGAGCTGGGCGATCCGGCGTGCGAGGCCCAGTCCGGCGTGCGGGCCCTGCCCGGGCGGCGCGTCGTGGTAGTCGCCGCCGCGCCAGCCGGGGTCGGAGCGGACGGCCCGCAGCTGCACGCCGGCTCAGGCGATCTGCTCGGCGCCGGAGGCCGCCGTGGAGGCGAGGAGCAGCAGCCGCCGGACGCGCTCCGGCCGGGACACGGCCCACTCCAGGGCGCGCATCCCGCCCATGGAGCCGCCGGCGACCAGGGCCCAGCGGTCGACGCCGAGGGCGTCGGCGAGCCCGGCCTCGGCCGCCACCTGGTCGCGCTGCGTGAGCCGGGGGAAGGACCCGCCCCACCGCCGCCCGTCGGGGCGGCGGGAGGCGGGGCCGGTGCTGCCCTGGCAGCCGCCGAGCACGTTGGGCGCCACCACGAACCACCGGTCGGTGTCGAGGGGGAGGCCGGGCCCGACCAGTCCGTCCCACCAGCCGGGGGTGGGGTGGCCGGGGCCGGCCGCGCCGGCGGCGTGGCTGTCACCGGTGAGGGCGTGCAGCAGGAGGACCGCGTTGGACCGGTCGGGGGCGGGCCGTCCCCAGGTCTCGTAGGCGAGCCGCACGCCGGGCAGCGCGTCGCCGCACTCCAGGGCGAGCGGCCGCTCCCGCACGTACCACCGCCGGCGGCCCGGCGGGTCCCCCTCCTGCCAGGCCCCGGAGGCCGGCGGGAGGGGGCGGAGCGCGCCGGGCGCGGCGGCGGGGGCGGCGTTCAGGACGCGCCCTTCGCCGCGCGGAAGCCGGCCTCCAGGTCGGCCCTGAGGTCGGCGAGGTTCTCGATGCCGACGGACAGGCGCACCAGTCCGGGCGCGGTGCCGGTCGCGGCCAGCTGCTCGGCGTCGAGCTGGCTGTGGGTGGTGGACGCCGGGTGGATGATCAGGCTGCGCACGTCGCCGATGTTGGCGAGGTGGCTGAAGAGCTCCACGGCGTCCACGAACCGCCGGCCCGCCTCGACGCCGTCGCGCAGCTCGAAGGAGAGCACCGCGCCGACGCCGCGCGGCAGGTAGCGGCGGGCCGCCCCGTACCAGCGGCTGGAGGGCAGGCCCGGGTAGTGGACCGCGGCGACCTCGTCGCGCTGCTCCAGCCACTCGGCGAGCGCCTGGGCGTTGGCCGTGTGGCGCTCCAGGCGCAGGCTGAGCGTCTCGACGCCCTGGAGCAGCAGAAAGGCGGAGTGGGGGGCGATGGCGGGGCCGAGGTCGCGCAGCAGCTGCACCCGCAGCTTGGCGGCGTAGGCGCCGGGGCCGAGAGCGGGCCAGTAGCGCAGGCCGTGGTAGCTCGGGTCGGGCTCGATGAAGTCGGGGAAGCGGTCGGGGTGGGCGCCGAAGTCGAAGGTGCCGGCGTCGACCACGACGCCGCCGATGGTGGTGCCGTGGCCGCCGAGGAACTTCGTCGCCGAGTGGACGACGACGTCGGCGCCGTGCTCGGCCGGCCGCAGCAGGTAGGGCGTGGGCACGGTGTTGTCGACGACGAGCGGGACGCCGGCGGCGTGGGCGACGTCGGCCACGCCCCGCACGTCCAGGACGTTGCCGCGGGGGTTGCCCAGCGTCTCGGCGAACAGGGCCTTGGTGCGGGGGCGGACGGCGGCCCGCCAGGCGTCGAGGTCGTCGGGGTCCTCGACGAAGGACACCTCGATGCCGAACCTGGGGAGCGTGTGGCGCAGGAGGTTGTACGTGCCGCCGTACAGGGAGGCGCTGGAGACGACGTGGTCGCCCGCGCGGGCCAGGTTGAGGAGGGCGAGGGTCTCCGCGGCCTGGCCGGAGGCGAGTGCCACCGCGGCGACGCCGCCCTCCAGGGAGGCGAGGCGCTGCTCGAGAACGTCCTGGGTGGGGTTGTGGATGCGGGTGTAGATGTTGCCGGGCTCGGCGAGGGAGAAGAGGTCGGCGGCGTGGCGGGTGTCGCGGAAGACGAACGACGTCGTCTGGTAGATCGGGACGGCCCGTGCGCCGGTCGCCGGGTCGGGTGCGGCGCCGGCGTGGACCTGCCGGGTCTCGAAGGACCAGCCGGGGGCGGCGTCGGCCGCGCGGGGGGTCTCGGCGGTGTCCGGGGCGGCGGCAGCGGTGGTGTCGGCAGCGGTGTCGGGGGTCTGGCTCATGGCTCTCTCCGGGACGGTGGGCGCGGCACGGCGCGGAGGGGCGGCCGCGTACGGGAGTACGGGGGCGTGCGCCGCGTACGCCACAGGCGGGCGGGCACGGCGGGGCGCGCGCCGGACGGGCGCGGCGGAGACGGGGTGCGGGGTGCGCGGCCCGGCCGCCGTGGCGGGCGGTCAGGGGCGGGGCGCCGATGTCAGCGGGCGGCGGGACAGCCCGTGCTGGTGACGCGGCCGTAGTCCACGTGGCGGCGGGTCACGAGGGGCGTCATGGTCCCAGGGAACCACAGCCGCAGGTCCGGTACCAGCGGTTCGGTGCATCCGCCGCCCCCGCGCCGCGGGTCGGCGGCGCAACCGGACGGCAGGCGCGGTGACGGGCCGTCGGGTACGCGGTCGCCGGAGGCCGCCGGACGGCCGGTCACCCGCGCACCGCCCCGGCGGTGAGCCCCGCGACGAAGTGCCGCTGGAGGAGGACGTACGCCGCCACGACGGGCAGGGAGGACACGGCCACCCCGGCGAAGAGCACCGGGTAGTCGGTGAGGAACTCCCCCTGGAAGTCCAGCAGCGCCAGCGGGAGCGTGCGCGCCCCCGGCGTGCGGACGAACAGCAGCGGGTACAGCAGGTCGTTCCAGTCCATGACGCACAGGAAGACCGCCGTCGTGGCGAGCGCGGGACGCGACAGCGGCAGGGCCACGGAGACCAGCGACCGCACCGGTCCCGCCCCGTCCAGCGCGGCGGCCTCGTACAGCTCCCCGGGGACGCCGCGCAGGAAGCCGCCCAGGAGGAACACGGCCGTGGGCAGCGTCGCCACGGTGTCGGCCAGGACGAGGCCCGTGAGGCTGTCGGTGAGCCCCAGCCGGTCGAAGAGGACGTACTGCGGGACGACGGCCGCCTGCGCGGGCACGGCGAGGCCGGCCACGAGGACCGTGAAGACCGCCCAGGAGGCGCGGCCGGGGACCCGCGCGCAGAAGAACGCGGCGGGGACGGCGACCGCGAGGGTGAGCAGCACCGCTCCCCCGGTGACGAGCAGGCTGTGGGCGAAGGCGGGTCCGAGGCCGCCCTCCCCCACCGCCCGGCGGTAGTTGTCCAGCGTCGGGTGGAGCGGCGGGGCGAGCGGGTGCGCGAAGAGCTGCGGCAGGGTCTTGAAGGCGCCGAAGCCCACCACGAGCAGCGGCAGCACGACGGCGGCCGCGGCGGCGGCGAGGCAGG
The DNA here is from genome assembly GCF_042895785.1 of Streptomyces sp. NPDC001380. Classification (NCBI taxonomy): domain Bacteria; kingdom Bacillati; phylum Actinomycetota; class Actinomycetes; order Kitasatosporales; family Streptomycetaceae; genus Streptomyces; species Streptomyces sp. NPDC001380. Next base: position 11,870 of record NZ_JBIAWP010000028.1, read on the forward strand.
CGGCGCGCAGGGCGCGGGACATCACGGCTGCCCCCCTCCCAGCGCGCGGCGCTGAACCCACGTCAGCAGCAGGACGAAGGCCATGAAGACCAGGGACTCGGCGGCCGCGTACCCGAAGCGGTCGTCCGAGAAGGTGGTGTAGATGCGGGTGGAGAGCAGGTCGAGGCCGGGGCCCGGCGGGTTGCCGCCGAGGCCGAGCACCAGGTCGAAGGCCTTGAAGGACTGGACGGTGGTGTAGGCGGCGACGATCGCCGCCGCGGGCGCCAGCAGGGGCCAGGTGACGTGGCGGAAGCGGGCCAGGCGGCCCGCACCGTCCAGGGCCGCCGCCTCGTGGTACTCGCGCGGGATCGCCTGGAGGCCGGCGACGAAGACGACCGTCATCTGGCCCGCGTGGAACCACACCTGGGTGAGGGCGAGCCAGAGGACGGCGTGCCCCGGGTCGCCGAGGTACAGCGGCTGCACGCCGCCCAGGCCGACCGCGCGCAGCGCCGTGTCCAGCAGGCCGCCGCCGGGCTCGTACACGAAGCGCCACACGAAGGCGACGGAGACCGAGGACAGCACGGCGGGCAGGAAGAACAGCGCCCTCAGCAGCACCGACATCGGGGTGGTGCGGACCAGCAGCAGCGCCAGCAGCAGCGCCAGCGCGGTCTGGACGAGCACCACGGCCGCGGTCAGCCGGAAGGTGTTGGCGGCCGCGTGGTGGAAGAGGTCGTCGCCGGTGGCGAGACGGACGAGGTTCGCCGGGCCGACGTCGCGGTAGGAGGCGCTGTAGCCGTCCCAGTCGGTGAGCGCGTACCGGAAGGACTGGAGCACCGGGTACAGGAAGAGGAACCCGGACAGGGCGAGGGCCGGCAGCGGGAAGAGCCAGACCAGCCCCGGCCGGCGCCGGTCACGCCCGCTTCTGGTCGATGACACGCTGGGCCTCCTCCGCCGCCTGGTGGGGGTCGGTGCCGCGGACCACCGCCACGGTGGCGTTCTCCACGGCGCTGCGGATGTCCAGGTCGAGGAACTGGAAGCGGGGCGCCAGGAGGGTCCGGCGGGTGAGCCAGGGGGCGAGCGCCTTCAGGTCGGGGTTGGTGTACTCGACGCCGGCGACGGTGACGTGCTGGCCGGTGCCGTCCGCGTAGGCGGCGGCGTTGCGCGGCTCGCTGAGGAACTCCAGGAGGGCGTAGGCGGCGGGCTGCACGGAGGAGGCGCTGTTGACGCCCAGGATGAAGGTGGCGTTGAACACGCCCTCGTACCGGGCCCGGCCGGCGGCGGTGGTGATCGGCGCGACCAGGTCGACCGGGAAGCGGGCGCCGAGGGCCCGCGCCGCTGCTGTCTGGAAGGAGCCGGTGGCCAGCAGCCCGGCCCGGCCCTGCGCGAACAGCCGCAGGGTGGCGTCGGCGTCGGAGGCGGCGGCCCGGGGCTGGAGGTAGGGGCGCAGCTGCGCGTACTGGCGCAGGGTGGTGAGGAACCAGTCGTCGGTGACGCGGTGGCGGCCGGTCTCGATGCCGGCGAAGGCGTCCGGCTCGGGCAGGTTGTTCATCACCATGGTGTTGAGGAGCTGTCCGGCGTTCGCGGCGTCGCCGCCGGGCCAGGCCAGCGGGGTGTACCCCTTGGCCTTCAGGTCGTCGAGGAGCTGGAGGAACCCGTCCCAGTCGCGGGGCGCGGCGGTGTGCCCGGCCCGGTCCAGGGCGTCGGTGTTGGCGAGCGGGGTGTTGAAGACCAGTTGGTAGGGCAGTCCGTACTGCACCCCGCCCTGGGCGCCGGGGGCGGTCAGGGCGTCCTGGTAGCGGCGCAGGACGGGGGTGCCGGTCAGCGGGGCGTACACGCCCGCCTTCACCAGCTGCTGGAACTGGGCGCCGCGGAAGGCGGTGAAGAGGTCGCCGGAGCGGGCGCCGCGGATGCGCCGCAGGGCGGTGGACTGGTAGTCGGCGGAGGGCGTGACGTCCTGGCGGACGTCCGTGCCGGGGTGGAGGCGGGAGAAGGCCGCGGTGAGGCGGGCGAGGACCGCCTTGTCCTCGGCGCGCCAGTGGGCGAAGGAGACGGTGCCCTTCACCGGGCCGGCGGTGGCGGGGCCGGAGGCCGCCCCTGCGGTGGCGCGTGGGGCGCCGGGTCCGCCGCCGGGTCCGGCGCAGGCGGCGGCGGTGAGGGCGAGTCCGGTGCCGGCGAGCAGGCGCAGGGCGGACCTGCGGTCGAGGGCGTTCATGGTGGTGTGGGTCCTTTCACGGAGGGGTGGGGATCGGGCGGGGTCGGAGGCTGGGGCGGGGTCGCGGATGCGGGCGTGCGGGACCGCGCCGGGCGCCCGGGGCGGTCCGGCGGGGCCGCGGCGGAGGAGCGGCGGAGGGGCTGCGGGTCAGGCGGTGGCGTGGGCGGGGACGTCGGCGAGCAGGCCGCGGGCCGCCAGGACCGGGCGGACGCACTCGCCGAAGCGGACGGCCTCCTCCAGGTGCGGCTGACCGGAGAGGATGACGTGCTCGATGCCCAGGGCCGCGTACTCCGCGATGCGGTCGGCGACCTGCTCGTGGCTGCCGACGAGCGCCGTCCCGGCCCCGGGCCGGACCAGGCCGAACCCGGCCCACAGGTTCGGGTGGACCTCCAGCCGGTCGGTGCTGCCGCCGCTCAGGGCGGCCATGGCGCGCTGGCCGGCGGACTCCGAGGCGCGGAAGCGGGCATGGGCGGCGGCGATGTCGGCGGGGTCCAGCGCGGCGAGCAGCCGGTCGGCCTCGGCCCACGCCTCGTCGGCGGTGTCGCGGCTGATGACGTGCAGGCGGATCCCGAAGGACGGGGAGCGGCCGAGGCGGGCCGCCGCCTCCCGGACGGCCGAGATCTTCGCGGCCACGGCGGCGGGCGGCTCCCCCCAGGTGAGGTAGGTGTCGGCGTGGCGGGCCGCGACGGGCAGGGCGGGGGCGGAGGAGCCGCCGAAGAACACCGGCGGTGCCTCGGCCGGCGGCCGGCGCAGGCGGCCCGCCGCGACCCGGTAGTGCGCGCCGTCGAAGTCGTAGGGCTCGCCGGTCCAGGCCCGGCGCAGGAGGGTGAGGAACTCGTCGGTGCGGGCGTAGCGGGCGTCGTGGTCGAGCCAGTCGCCGTAGGCGCGCTGCTCGTCGGCGTCGCTGCCGGTGACGACGTTCAGCAGCAGACGGCCCCCGGACAGCCGCTGGTAGGTCGCGGCCATCTGCGCGGCCAGCGGCGGCGCGACGGTCCCGGGCCGGAAGGCGACGAGGAACTTCAGCCGGGTCGTGCGGGAAGCGAGGGCGGCGGTGGTGAGCCAGGCGTCCTCGCAGTCGCTGCCGGTGGGGGTGAGCACGGCCTCGAACCCGGCGGACTCGGCGGCCAGGGCGACCTGGGTGAGGTAGTCGAGGCTCGGCGGACGGGAGGTGGTGCGCGACTGGAGGGAGTCGCGGGAGGTGACGCCGACGACGGAGCGGTCGTCGCCGGTGGTGGGCAGGAACCAGTGCAGGCGCACGGCCATGGGGGCTCGCAATCCTGGAGGGGGGCGCCGTGGCGGCGCGCGCGGCGGGCCGGGCACGGCGGTGGGCGTGCCGGGGCTGCGGGCGGCGGGGCGGCGGAGGGTGCGGGGGGCCGGTCCCCGGCGGGGCACCAGCAGAAGGAGACGCGCGGGGAAGGAGACGCGCGGAGGGGACGCGGAGTCGTGCCGCGGGGTCAGCTACAGAGCGCCGCTGCGACCCGGAGCAGGTCGACGTGCGGGCGCCTGACAAGCGCGACGGGGTGTCCCATGGGCCGGGACCATACACACGATCAGGTCGCGGGTGAACGCGTGATCGACATGTGGGACGGGCGGCCGACCGGACGTCACTCTGCCTTCCTGGACCGGGAGGACGGGACCCACGGCCCGCACCGGGGCCGGGCTGCGTCGGACAGGGCCGGACCGCGGCGGGGCGTGCGGGAGGAAACGGCAGCGCGGCCCCACCGGGACGTCGGGAGCGGCCGGGAACCCGGAGGAGAGCCGCGTCCGGTCATTCGGCCCAGGCGGCGAGCGGACTCACCGGGAGGGACTGGATGAACTCGTCCACGGCCTGGAAGAGGAGCAGCTCCGCCCCGGGCTCGAGGAGCGCCGCGCCCTCCGCGCCGGCGGGCCCGACGGCGCCGTCGGGCAGGAAGCAGCCGGCGACGACGTGGCGGGCGCCCAGGGCGGCCAGGACGGGGCGGAGCGCGTAGTCCAGGGCGAGGGAGTCCTCCGGCCCGGCACCGGTCGCCAGTGGCAGGACCGTCTTGCCCGCGAGGGCGCCCGGGGGCAGGACGTCGAGGAACGCCTTGAGGAGCCCGGTGTAGGACGAGGCGTGCACGGCGCTGGCGATGATGAGTCCGCGGGCGGCGGCGACGCGGGCCGTCGCCTCCTCCAGCGCCGGCCCCTCCGCGCCGAGCAGCTGGTCGGGCGGCAGCCGGCGGAGGTCGAGGTGCTCGACGTCGAAGCCGGTGAGCGACAGGCGCACGGCGATGTGCTCGGCGACCAGCGCGGTCGGCACGGCGGCCGGTCGGCTGCCCGACAGAACGAGGAGCGAGGTCACAGGGAGGTCTCCTGGGAAGTGGGGGAGGCGCCGCGGCACGGAACGGCCGACCGGACGCGGCGGACGCGGCGGACACGGCGGGCGGAGCGGGCGCGGCGGGCGGGACCGGCGCCGGGCAACGCTCGCACGGACGGGACGCGGAGCACGGGGCACGGAACGGCACCGGTGACCGGCCGTCAGCAACGGTGTCGGCCGCGGCTCCCGGCGGCCGCCGGGGCCGCTGTACCGGTCAGCGAGCGCAGGGACAGAGCGCGCCCGCCTGGCGGCACAGGTCGACGTGCAGGCGCGCGGCGAGGTCCTCGGACTGGCTCACGGGAGAAGGGTGGCAGCCCAGCCGGGGGGCGTCAACGCACCCCCGCGCTCCCCCGCGATCCGGCGGGCGCGGTCGTCCTCCAGGCGGCCGGGGCACGGCGCGGGCCTCACCCCTCCCGGTCCGGCAGGGCGGCGAAGGTGCCGAAACCGCCGTCGTGGTGGATGAGCGGGGCGGCGTCGGCCGGTCCGCCCGCGTCCAGGACCCGGCCGACCACGAGGAGGTGGTCGCCGACCTCCCGGATCAGCTCGGGCCGGGCGGTGAGCCAGGCCGGCACCCCGGCGAGCAGCGGGACGCCGCCCGCGGCGGGTGTCCAGTCCACCCCGGCGAACCGGTCTGCCCCGCTGCGGGCGAAGGCGCGGGCGAGGTCCTCCTGACCGGCTCCCAGCACGTGCACGGCGAAGACCTCGGCCGTGCCGACGGCCGGGGCGGTCGAGGCGGTCGAGGAGAGGCAGAAGGAGACCAGGGCCGGCTCCAGGGAGACGGAGGTGAAGGAGGTGGCGGTGAAGCCAGCCGGTCCGGGGACGGTCACCACGGTCACACCGGAGGCGTGGCGGCGCAGGGTGCGGCGCAGCAGCTCGGACGGGGGCGCCCAGGAGGGTGCGAGGTCGGGGGCGGCGGTCATCGTGTCGGGGTCCTTCCGGTACGGGGTGTGCGGGGATGGAGCGGGCCGGGGCCGTGGTCAGCGCAGCACTGCCGCCCCGGCGTGTACCCCGGATGCGGGCCGAGGGCCGGCGGGGTCGGCAGCGTCGCGGGGGACGACGGCGGGGGCGGTGGAGGCGGCCGTGGCGGTGTCGGGCAGGGGGGTGTCGGGCAGGGGGGTGTCGGGCAGGGGGGTGTCGGGAACCGCGGCGAGCAGGCGCAGGAGGGCCCGGGCGGCGGTGTCGTTCTGCCGGAAGCCCGGGGAGTCGGTGCGGGGCCGGGCGAAGGCGGCGACCGACCGGGCGTCGGTCGGGGCGCCGAGCGCGAAGCGGCGCGGGTGGGGTCCGCCCGCCTCCGGGTCGAGCACCCGGCCGTCGGGGGCGGTGGCCAGCAGTCCCGGCCGGTGGGTCCCGGTGGCGTCGGCGCGGACCTCCTCGGTGACGGCGCCGGCCCGGTGGAGGCTCCGCAGCAGCGGGTCGCCGGTCCGCCGCAGGGTGGGCCGGGGCAGGTAGGCCTCGACGAGGGCGGTGGCCGTGACCGTGTGCCCGGGCACCGAGGGGCTGGAGGCGGTGAAGACGCCGGCGTCCTCGTCGGCGGCGACCCGCACGTCGGCGCCGAGGAAGCGGACGACGCCGGCGCGGGAGAGCGCCAGGAGTTCCTGCAGGCGGAAAGGGGGCGGTCCCGAGGCCAGGAAGTTGAAGAAGCCGGTCCACCACCCGTCGAGGTCCTCGGCGAGGGAGCGGGCGGTGAGCAGGCCGGAGGCGAGCACGCGGGGCAGCCGCCCGTACAGCGAGAGCAGCGCGAGGAAGGCGCCGAGGTCGGCGCTGTGCGCGGGGTCGGTCCGGCGGGCGACGTCGGCGGCGACGTGGCGGCGCACGTGCTCCTGGAGTTCGCCGGAGGAGGCGAAGGAGAGGCCGGCGAGGGGGCGGTCCAGGGCGTCGGGGTCCAGGCGGTCGGCGGGGTCGGGCACGGCCTCGGCGACCAGTCGCTCACGTTCGGGCGTGTACCAGCCGACGCGGTCGTAGGCGGCGAGGAACCGCTCCCAGGGCACGGCGGTGCGGCCGGGATGGGCGTGGAAGAGCTCGTGGTAGTGGCCGAAGCCGATCTCCTTCGCCATCAGCGGCCACAGGTCGCGGCGGAAGTCCAGCGGCCGGCCCGGCGCGAGCAGGGCGTCGACGGCGGCGTCGTCGAAGTGGCGGGGCAGCGGGGCGGGCGGGCCCTGGAGCCGGTAGCCGGTCTTGGAGTGGTACGGCACGCCGCGCCGGGAGCCGAGGTGCAGGACGGGCTCGCGGCCGGAGGGCAGGTAGGCGAGGGTGCCGTCCGCCGCGGTGCGGAAGCGGCCGCCGCGCCCGGAGGTGAGCAGGGCCACCAGGTCGACGCAGGCCAGGCCCATGCCACGCAGCACCACGTGCTCGCCGGGCCGGACCGGGTCGAGGTCGGCGTCGGCGGAGAAGGCGGGCGGCAGGTGGAAGCGGCCGTGCCGGGCGGCGAAGCGGGACAGCTCCCGGTGCGGCCCGTCGGGCCGCGCGTCGAGGTGGCCGAGGGTGAGGACGACGGCGTCGGCGGTGAGGACGGTGCCGCCCGCGAGCCGCACCCGCTGCGGTCCGTCGCACGGGCCGGTGACGGCGGTCGCGGTGTCGCGGTGGACGGTGACGACGGTGCCCGACGGCAGGTCGGCGACGGCTCGGCGGAAGCACCAGTCCAGGTAGGCGCTCTGGGCACGGCGGGTGGGGAAGCCAGTGGGGCGCAGTGCCGCGAGCTCCGCGGCGACGGCCGGGTCGGCGGGCGGCGCGTACGGCGGATGGGCGGACGGGTCGGCGGCCCACTCGGCGAGGGACGGGCCCGGGCGCACCGGCCCGTCCAGGGTGGAGCGCTCGTCGGTGAACAGGGTGACGTCCTCGGCCATGGAGTTCATCCGCAGCAGCGGGGACTGGTCGTGGCGCCACACCCGCCCGGCGCCGGGCGGGTGCGGGTCGACGAGGTGCACGTGGAGAGGACGTCCGGCGGGGAGGACGGGGGCGTTGGCGGCGAGGCGCTCCAGCAGCCCGGTGGCGCGGGGGCCGGCGCCGACGACGACGAGGACGGCGGGCCTCACCGGCCACCGCCGGACGCGGACGCGGTGCGGGACATGGGCGCGGTACGGGACATCTGCGCGGTACGGGACGCGGGCGCCGGGCCGTGCGCGGTGGTCCGGGGCCGGGACGGACCGGCGGGACGGGAGGGAGCGGCGGCGCACACGGCGAGGGGGAGGTCCGCGGGGACCGGCCGGGGGCGGAAGGGGAGGAGGTGCGGCGTCGAGGCCATCACGGGCTCTCCGGGAGGGGCGGTACGGGCAGGTGGACGGGCCCCGGTACGGGGCGTCGGTGCCGTCACCGCCGTGTCCCTCAACACGGCCGGACCGGTCGCCACCGGTCCGCGGACGATCGTACGCACGCCCGGATCGCAGGTGTCAAGGGACGACCGGCTGGCGGACGGCAGTTGACGGGGCGGAGACCGCGCTGCTCAACTGGGCACGTGAACGCCGAGCAGCCCCTGGTCATCCGCGGCCACATCGACTTCGGTCGGGTGTGGTCCGCGGCCTGTCGCGCCTGACTCGGCAGCGGGCCGCCTGACCGGCCCCTCACCTCCCTCGGACACCACCCCTCGCCGGGCCGGGTCCACCCGTGCCCCCGGCCGCCGCCGACCGGGTCCGGGCGTCGAGGCGCACGCCGCTGCCCCCTTCCGCACGGCCGCCGCAACCGGCTTGACGTGCCGTCACCCACGCATCCTGCGCCCTCGCCGGCGCGCCCCGCCCCGTCCCTCTCCCCGGCATCCCTTCACCGACGTTCCCCTCCCCCGACACCACCCTCCCGCCGCGCACGCCTGCGCCACCGGGCCGCCGCGGCGCGCCCGGGCGCAGTACGGCGCGCCCTCCCGAGGAGCCGCCCTCATGCCTGTGGAGTCCCCGGCCGCCGCCGACGGGTCGGACACGACCTCGCGCACCGGCCCGCCCGGCGCCCCCCGCCGCCCCGTGCCGCGCCGCGCCGCCACCGCCCGCACCCGGGGCCGTGCCATGCCCGTCCGCGGCCCGGGGGCGCCGCACGCCCCGGCCGCCGACCGCTCAGCCCCCTCTCCCGCACACCGCACGACCCCATTCCCCGTGCCCGCCGCCGGGGACGGGGCCCGCACGCCCCGCGGCCGGCGCACGGCGGTGGCCACGTGACCGCCCCTGGGGCCGGGCCCGCGGCGCTCCGCGGCCTGACGGTGGCGGCGGTGGACGCGGACGACCCCCGGGTGCGGCCGCTGGTGGACGAGCTGACCCGCGAGTACACCTCCCGGTACGGTCCCGGGGCCGAGCAGGAGATGTCCCGGTACCCGGCCGAGGAGTTCGCACCGCCCCACGGCGCGCTCCTGCTGCTGCTCGCCTCCGGGCGCCCCGTGGCCGGCGGGGCGTTCCGGCGGCACGAGGACCCCGGCACCGCCGAGTTCAAGCGCATCTGGACCCACTCCGCCCACCGGCGGCGCGGCCTGGCGCGACGCGTGGTCGCCGCCCTGGAGCGGGAGGCCGCCGACCGCGGCTACCGGCGCGTCCTCCTCACCACCGGACCCCGGCAGCCGGAGGCCCGCGGCCTGTACCTGGCGACCGGGTACACACCGCTGTTCGACCTCGCCGCCGACCACGAGACCATCGGCCCCCTGCCCTTCGAGAAGCTGCTGTCCCGGGCCGCCGCAACGCCGGCCCCGGAGTCCGCCGCGACGGTGCAGCCCCCGGCGCGCCGGTCCTCGGAGCAGCAGCTCCTGCCGGTGGCTCCGCCCGGAGGCGCCTGAGTGCCGTGCCTCTCCGCGCACCTGCTCCCGCGCTCTCCGCCCGGCGCCCCACGGGCCGGACCTCCCCCCTCGGGCGTACGCCCGGGGTGCGGGCCCGGCCGGTCCCTCCCGGTCCACGGCGGGGAGCGGGAGGAGCCGGCCGGGTCGTCAGGCGTCCCCGCCCCGCAGGAGGGAGGACAGGACGGCACGGCGTCCGGGTCCTCAGCGGCCGCACGGGCCCGGGCGATGCCGCCCTCCCCGCGTAAGGCCGCCGACGGAGACGGCCGGGCCGCCGCAGACGCGGGGAACGCAGGTGATGCAGGGGGCGCAGAGGGGCGCGGGTCGGTCGCGCAGCTCCCCCGTGCTGCGCTCACGCCTTGACGCTCCCTCAAGCATCCGCCGACAATGATCGGGACGGTCAAGATTGTCGGCGCCCGCCGTCCCGGGACCTCCCGGACCAGCGGGTCGTCAGCCCCGGCTCGCCGACAGGCAACCCCTCCACCGCGACGGGGTGCTCCGGGTGAGGACCAGGCCCCGCGCGACCGCCGGGGCAAGTGCGGTATTGGACCGCGGCCCTGCCGCGGTCCGGTCGCGGAGGGGCGGGGGGCGGCGATGGCCGGCACGGAGGCGCACTGCCCCGGTGGACACTCCGCTCCCGCACGTGACTCGTCCGGGGACCTGTGCACGCCCGCACGCCGCCCGGCGCTGACCGTACGCCGCCACATCGACCTGCTGCGCGTGTGCAGCGCGGGCTGTCGCACCCGCTGAGGCCTCTCCCCCGCCCGGACGGACCGCGCCCGCCGCCGACGGCAGCGGCGGCGGCGGTGCCGCCCGCGCCGGGGAGCGCCCTGCGCGAGCCGCCCTCGTCTGGCGGTCCGCCGTTCCGCCGTCGGGGCCGACGGCCGGCGCCGCCGCCCGCCCGCGCGGCGTGCGTGCACACTCCCGCGCCTCCGCGCCTCCCGGCCTCCCGGCCTCCGCACCGACGACCCGCCCGACACCAGGGGGACACCATGTCCGAGACCGCCCCGAGGACCACCGCCGACCGCGCTCTCCGCCCGCGCCCGGACCGGCTGCCGCCGCTGCCCGGCGCGGAGGGGCCCGTCCCGCCCGTCCAGCGCTTCCGCGGCCGCATCGGCAGCGACGCACGCAGCGGCTACTACCCCGCACTGCACCGCTACCACCTGTACCTGTCGCTCGCGTGTCCCCTGTCCCTGCGCACCTCCGTCACCCTCGCCCTCGCCGGGCTGGAGGGCCAGGTGTCCGTCACCGTGCTGGACCCGGTGGCCGAGGACCTCGACGCGCCCGCCGCACCGGGCGGCCGGGCGCGGGACGGCGCCGCGCAGGGACTGCGGGACCTGCGGCGGGCCTACGAGGCCAGCCGCCACCGGTACGACGGGCCCGTGACGGTCCCCGCGCTGTGCGACCGGTGGAGCGGACGGCTGGTCAGCAACCACGCGCCCGACATCATGCGGGACCTCGCCACCCGCCTTCCCGACGGACCGGCGGCGGACGCGACCGGCCTCTACCCCCCGCACGCCGATGCGGACCTCGAGGAGCTCGCACTCCTCCTCGACGAGGGGATCGGCGAGGCCGCCCAGCGCGCGGGCCGCGCCCCGGCCGGCAGGCGCGACGGCGAAGCCCTGCGGACGGTCCTGTCCTCCCTCGCGGCGCTGGAGCACCGCCTGACGGACCGGCCCTTCGTCGCCGGACCGCACCTGACCGCCGCCGACGTGCACCTGTGGGCGACGCTCGTCCAACTGGACCTGGTGCACCGGCTCCACCTCGACGAGGACGCCGTCCGGCGCATCGCCGACCACCCGCGCCTGTGGGCCCACGCGCGGCGGCTGCACCTGCTGCCCGCCTTCCACCGCACCCTGCGCCCGGACCACATCGCCCGCCGGCACCGGCGCAGCTGCCGCGGCCCGGAGTCCTCCGGCGCACGCCTGCCCCTCGCCGACTGGACGATCCCGCCGCAGGCCGACCCCGGCGCGTGACCCCGGCGGCCTCGGAACTCGACCGGTCGCATCGGAACACCGCCGGACTCGCCGGCCCGCCACTCCTGCCACTCCTGCCGCGTGCGCCCCGCCCCCCTGCGGGGGCGGGGCGCACGCGCATACGGCCGGGTGCCGAGGAACAGGGCGAGCCGGAGGGGCAAGGCTTCACCACAGCACTGCCCCGGTGCCGCACGGCGCAGGATGCGGCCGGTCCGCTGCTGCCGGCCGTACCGTTCCCCGCCGTCGCGGCGGGGAGCGCCTCAGCCTCCTGTTCCACCGGGGACGCGCAGTCCGTGGCTGCGGGACCCCCACGGCTCCGGCGGCGGTTCCGACGGCCACGGCGGGAGCCCGGCCACCGCACCCTCTGGTGCTGAGAGGGCCGCACCGCGTGCTCCGGGCCGAGGACGTGCCGCACGCAGCGGCCGTCCGGCCGTGACCGGTCGACGGCGCACCGCGCACCTCCCCGGCGGAGTCGCCCTGCGGACGCCCCGCACCTTCATCCACGGCTCCGGCCACCCGGTCGGATCAACGGTGGCCACTGCGACGGGGAGCGGAGAGCCGCCCTCCGGCCATGCCGTGCTCCGCAGCCGGCGCCCGGGCCGGACGCCCGGAACTCTCGCCGGGAGTGCGCACCCCGGCACCTTGCGTGATGATCGGCGGTGGTGCTGCTGCGCCGCCCTCCTGTCCGGGGAGAGCCGTGCTCGTTCCGATGTCGTCCGCCGGAGGGTGCGCCGCAGCGCTGAGGTCTGCGGCCGCGTGCCGGGCCGGAGTGGACGCCCTGGGACGCTCTGCGGCTGCAGAGCTCGGCCGCCGGCGGAACCGGTGCACGCCGAGGCCGGTCCGGTGGCAGGCAGGCAGGCCGACTGCCGCACGCCGGGCCGGGCGGACGCCGGCAGCGTGGGCCCGCCGCCCTCACCCCGGCCTGACCGGCCGGCTCGCGGCGAACCCCAGGAGGTCCCGATGACCGTGGTGACGACGACGTGCCGGGCGGATGCCGTGCCCGCACGGGACGGCGCGGCGCCCGTCCGCAACGAATCCGGACCGTCGCGATGAGGGCCGCGAAGCCGGTCGTCCTGGCCTGCCTGCCGGCCGCCGCCCTGTCGGCCCTGTCGGCCCGGCCCGCCGTGCCGGGCGCAGCCGTCGCCGACGGGCCCGTGGCGGGGGCGGGCCGGGTGCCGCGGTTCGTACCGGGCCCGTGCCCGCCCACGCTTCCGCACGGGGTGAGGGCCCGCTGCGGGCACCTGGTGGTGCCCGAGAACCGGGCTCTTCCCGGCGGGCGGCAGCTCCGGCTGGCCGTCGCGGTCGTCCCCTCCCGCTCCCCGGCGCCGCACGGCGACCCGGTCGTGTTCCTGCCCGGGGGGCCGGGGCAGGACGCCGTCAGCGACATTCCGGAGATCACCGGCGCCGGCCTGAACCGGGACCGCGACCTCGTCGTCATGTCGCAGCGCGGGACGCTCTCCTCGCCGCCCGCCCTGACCTGCCCCGAAATCGACCGGTTCTACCGGCGGCAGATCGGGCTGCGCCACGACGCCCCCTCGACCGGCCGCCTGTACGTGCAGGCCGCGTCCGCGTGCCGCAGCCGGCTGGCCGCCGAGGGCGTCGACCTCACGGCGTACAACTCCACCGAGAGCGCCGCCGACCTGGCGGACCTGCGGACGGCGCTCGGCATCCGGGAGTGGAACGTGTTCTCCCACTCCTACGGGACCGCGCTGGCGCTGACCTACCTGCGCCGCCACCCGCAGGGGATCCGGTCGGTGGTGCTCGACGGGGTGGTGCCGCCGTCGGCGGCGACGCCCGGCTGGACCTGGAGCAGCGCCAAGGAGTCGTTCGACGCCATGACCGGTGCGTGCGCGGCGCAGCCCGCCTGCCGCAGCCGCCACCCGGAGCTCGCCTCCGTCCTCACCGGCCTGGTGGGCCGGTTGGAGGCCCGTCCGGTCACCACTCGGGTGACGGTGCCGGGCGCGGGGCCGGTGAAGGTGGTCCTGGACGGCGGAGCACTGGTGAACTGGCTGGTCCGGGCCAGCCACACGCCCGCCGGCCTCCCCCCAGCCGTGGACGCGCTGGCCCGCGGCAACCCGGCCGCGGTCGCCGGGCAGTGGGCCTCCACCCGGCCGCCCGGCAGCGACGGCGTCTTCGCCCACGGCCTCTCCCTGAGCGTGTGGTGCAGCGCATGGGTCCCCTTCGAGACCGCGCGCGAGCAGCTGACCGCCGGCCTGCGGGCCTTCCCGGCCCTCCCGACCACGGTCCTGGCCCAGGCGCCGCAGCTGGCGTCCCTGCGCGAGGCGTGCCGGGTCCGGGGCGTCCCCGCCGCGGACCCGTCCATCCGCGAGGCCACCCGCAGCGCCGTCCCGACTCTGGCCGTCTCCGGGAGCTTCGACGCGCAGACCGGCGCGGTCCGGGGGCGCTACGCCGCGCTGACGCTGCCGAGGTCGACCGTGGTGACGCTCGCCGGCGTTGCGCACGGCGCGTTCACCCACCCGTGCGGCTCACGCATGATCACCTCCTTCTACGACCGGCCCGAGGCCCCCGACACCGGTTGTGCGGCCTCGGTGCAGCCGCCGCCGTTCACCGTCGGGCCGCGGTGAGGCAGCCGTGGACCGGGCAGACCGCCCCGACCCCGCCGCGGCCGCCGTGCCCCGCACCGCCCGTCCGCTCCCGCGCCGCCACCTGCTCCGCATCGCCGCGGGCGGCGCCGCCCTGTCGTCCGCACCCGCACCCGCGGAACGGAGTGGTGCGGATCAGGGCGCGGCGCGCCGTCAGGCCGAGGACGGGGCCGGGGTGAGGGGCGGGGCGAGCGTGTCGGCCACCGCGCGCCAGACCTCGGCCGCGAGATCGGGGTTGCCGGCCGCCTGCGCCTCCGCGGCGAGATGCCGCAGGCGGGCGAGGGCCTCCGGTTCGCCCGAGGCGACGGCGATGCGGGCTTCGAGCACGTCGAGGCGCACCCGGTCGCGGTAGAAGAGGAGCTGACGCCCCTCCGCGGCCTGACGGCAGGCCGCCCGGGCCTGCTCCAGTTCGCCGCGGAGGAAGGCCGTCTGCCCCTTCAGCAGCAGGAACTCGGCGAGGTGCTGAGGTGACGCCACCAGCGGCAGTACGGCGTCGAGGGTGTCGAGGAAGGACCGCGCGCGTTCCGCTTCGGGCGGCATGGCCTGGAGGGCGAGCGAGGCGGCGGCCAGCCGCAGTCGCATCCAGAGGGTCAGGTCCGCGTGGCTGTCCAGGCCCTCGATCGCATGCCGGATCAGCTCGGCCGCGCCCGCGTGGTCGCCCTGCCGTGCGCGGACCGTCGCCAGCGTCCAGCGGGCCTCGGCGGCCAGCGGGCCCCGCTCGCACTCCACGGCCGCGTGGACCTCGGCGGCCAGCCTGGCGGCCTCGGCCAGGTCGCCGAGCTCCGCCTCGGTCGAGACCAGCAGCATCCGGGCGCGGGTCAGTTCGGCCGCAGGCACGTGCACGTGGTGGCGCGCGCCGAGGTCGAGGGCCTCGCGGACGGCGCGCCGGGCGGCACGCGGGTCGCCCAGCCCGCGTGCACAGCGGGCGAGCTGCAGACGGGCGTGGACCTGGAGGGCCGGCCGCGCCAGCTCGTCGCTGAGCGCGGTCAGCTCCAGCAGGGTGTCGCGTTCGGGACCGCGGTCGCCGAGGGCGCCGTGCAGCCGCGCGAGCTGGGCGAGCGCCTGCCAGCGGGTGGTCGGGTCGGCGTCCTCGGCGTTCGCCAGGGCGTGCGAGAGCATGTCCCTGACCTCCGGGTCGCCCTCCGGGTCGGACCGGCCCATCGTGGCGGCCAGGGCGTCGGCCAGGTCGCAGTCGGCGGGCAGCTCGAAGGCCTCGACCGGCAGGTCGAGCCGGGCGGCGAGGTAGGCCACCGCCCGCTCCGTCGGCGGCCGGGCCCCCGACTCCAGGCGGGAGAGGTAGGCGGCGGACATGCCGGTGCCGGTGAGGTCCGCCTGGGATCTTCCCTGCTGCTGTCGCAGCTGCCGCAGGCGCCGACCGAATTCGGGCTGCTCCAGCACCAGTCGCACCACCTTGCGTCGTTGTGCCCGCTCCCGGCGGGGACGTCCGTCCGGGTTGAAGGGTCAAGGATGACAACCTTTGCCCGCCCGAGGCAAACCCGGATGAGGTGGGGGCAAACAGATGTCCCGATCGCCCCTCAGGGCCAGTCGATCCGGGCAACGCCGGCCGTGGCGGCCGGCGCGTCGGCGGCGACGGCGGTCCAGGCGTGGGCGGAGCCGGCGCCCCGCTCCGGCGCGGGCGCCGATGCCGCGATCGACAGGACGGCTGCTGCGGCGAGGGCGGTGGCCGACAGGACGGTGGCGAGGAACTTCATGGGCTGTTTCGTCTCCCCTGTGCGATGCGGCCCGAGCCGGCCGGCCCGGGGCGATCTGGACGGTAGACCAGATCGGAAGGTTTGGCAAAGGTTGACAGACCTTGGCAAAGATCCCTAGGTTCTCTCCGGTACGACAGCGCTGACCAGGAGGGACGACCATGACGGCCCAGACGGAGCACGCATCCCGGCCCCGGGAGGGGGACCCGGAGGCGGACCCGGCGCTCGTGTACCACCGGGGCGGCAAACTGGCGGTCGGCGCGACCGTGCCGCTCCGCGACGGCAGGGACCTCGCACTGGCCTGCACGCCCGGCGTCGCCGACGTGTGCCGGGCCATCGCCGAGCGGCCCGGGGCGTCCCTCGACTACACCTGGCGCGCCTCCACCGTCGCCGTCGTGACGGACGGCACCGCCGTGCTGGGCCTCGGGGACATCGGCCCCGAGGCGTCCCTGCCCGTGATGGAGGGCAAGGCGATCCTGTTCAAGCGGTTCGGCGGCGTCGACGCGGTGCCGATCGCCCTGGCCACCAAGGACGTCGACGAGATCGTCGACACCGTCGTCCGCCTCGCGCCCTCCTTCGGCGGGGTGAACCTGGAGGACATCTCGGCACCGCGCTGCTTCGAGATCGAGCGCCGCCTCCAGGAGGCCCTGGACATCCCGGTCTTCCACGACGACCAGCACGGCACCGCCGTGGTGGTGCTCGCGGCCCTGTGGAACGCGGCCCGCCTCGGCGGACGCGAGCTGGGCGGGCTGCGCGCGGTGGTCGCCGGGGCGGGCGCCTCGGGTCTCGCCGTCGCCCGCATCCTGCTCGGCGCGGGCATCGGCGACCTGGTGGTCTGTGACAGCCGGGGGGCGCTGCACCGGGGCCGCACGGACCTGAACCCGGAGAAGCGGGAGCTCGCCGCCGTCACCAACCGCTCCGGGACCACGGGCGGCCTGGAGGAGGCGATGCGCGGCGCGGACGTGTTCGTCGGCCTCTCCGGCAGCCGGGTCCCCGAGGAGTACTTCGCCGGCATGGCCCCCGGCGCCGTCGTCCTCGCGCTGTCCAACCCGGACCCGGAGATCCTGCCGGACGCGGCCCGCCGGTACGCCTCCGTCGTCGGCACCGGCCGGTCCGACTTCCCCAACCAGGTCAACAACGTGCTGGCCTTCCCCGGCATCTTCGCGGGCGCGCTCCGGGTGCGCGCCTCCCGCATCACCGAGGGCATGAAGCTGGCCGCCGCCCGCGCCCTCGCCGACGTGGTGGCCGGCGAGGTCACCGCCGACCGGATCCTGCCGGACTGCTTCGACGAGCGGGTCGCCCCCGCCGTCACCGCAGCCGTGGCCGCCGCCGCACGCCGCGACGGCGTCGCCCGCATCTGAGACCCACACGCCGGAACGCCCGTCCGGGGCCCGGCAGGACGCTAGGACACGCACACCCATGGCACTGCACGCGGTCGTCGGAATCAACTGGGGCGACGAGGGGAAGGGCCGGATGATCGACTACCTGGCCCGCGAGGCCGACCTGGTCGTCCGCTACCAGGGCGGCAACAACGCCGGTCACACCGTCGTCAACCCGCTGGGCACCTTCAAGCTGCGGCTGGTCCCGTCGGGCATCTTCAACCCCGGCACCGTCAACGTGGTGGGCCCGGGCACCGTCCTCGACCTGGAGTCGCTCGACGCGGAGCTGGACGAGCTGCGGGAACGCGGGGTGGACGTCTCGGGCCTGCTCGTCTCCGAGCGCGCCACCGTCTGCTTCCCCTTCCACCGCGACCAGGACGCCTGGGAGGAGGACCGGCTGGCGGACCAGCCGTTCGGCAGCACCCGGCGCGGCATCGCGCCCGTCTACGGGGACCGCTACCTCAAGAAGGCGCTGCAGCTCGGCGAGCTGCTGGACCGCGGCCACCTGCGCCGCCGCCTGGAACCCGTCGTGGCGTGGAAGAACCTGGCGAACAGCGCCCTGTACCCCGGCAAGCCGCCGATCTCCCTGGACGCCATGGTCGAGTGGGGCCACCGCTTCGCGCTGCGGCTGCGTCCGCACATCCGCGACGTCGGGACGACCCTGCACGAGGCGGACCGGGCCGGACGGCACATCATCTTCGAGGCGCAGCTCGGGGCGCTCCGCGACATCCTGCTGGGGATCTACCCGTTCACCTCCTCCTCCAGCTCCCTGGCCGGCTACGCACCGGTCGGCGGCGGGCTGCCCGGCGGTTCGCTCACCCGGGTCACCGGGGTGATGAAGGCGTTCTCCACCTGCGTCGGCGAGGGCCCCTTCGTCACCGAGGAGTCCGGCGCGTGGGCCGACGGGCTGCGGCAGAGCTCGGGCGAGTTCGGCGTCAACACCGGGCGTCCGCGCCGGATCGGCCCGTTCGACGCGGTCGCCTCCCGCTACGGCGCCCGGATCCAGGGGGCGACGGAGATCGCGCTGACCAAGCTGGACTCGCTGAGCGGGGCGGGCGGGCTGCGGATCTGCACCGCCTACGAGATCGAGGGCGAGCGGACCGCCGACTTCCCGCTGACCCACCGGCTGGAGCGGGCGCGGCCCGTCTACGAGGACCTGCCCGGGTGGAGCGAGGACCTCACCGGGGTCCGCGACTTCGCCGGCCTCCCGCGGGCGGCGGCGGACTACGTCCTGCGGATCGAGGAGCTCGTGGGCGTCCCGGTCCGGTACGTCTCCGTCGGACCGGAGCGGGACCAGCTGATCGACCGCGGCCCGCAGGGCCGCTGACCGTACCCGGGGAGCGGTTCCGCCACCGCGCCCCACGGACCAGGCGTGGTGCCGGCATGGCGTCGGCCCACGGTCACCGAGGACGAAGAGGAAGGGCCACGGCACCATGCCAGCCGCCAGTGACGCCGCCACACCCCCGGCAGCAGCCGCCCGCCGCCGCCCGCCCACCGTGGCGGTGGCGGGCATGGGCGCGACCGGAGTCGGGGTGTTCGTCGCGCTCGTGCGCTCCCTCGTGGACGGCGGCCACGCCGACGGCGCGGAGGTCCACCTCTTCGAGACCGGGAAGCGCCTCGGCGCCGGGGTCGCCTACAGCACGCCGCACGACTGCCACCTGCTGAACATGCGGGCCGGGACGATGAGCGTCCACGCCGACGACCCGGACCACTTCGTCCGCTGGCTGGCGGACCGCGACGACGTGCCCGAGGAGGCGCTGAGAGGCGAGTACGTGCCGCGCCGGCTCTTCGCCTCCTACCTCCAGGAGTACTTCGCCGAGGCGCTGGGCGAGGCCCGGCGCTCGGGCGTCCGGGTCCGCACGCACCAGGCCGTGGTCAGCGACTGCCGCGAGGACGGGGACGGACTGCACCTGATCGCGGGCGTGGACCACTTCCTCGTCGACTACGCGTTCCTGTGCCTGGGGGACCTGCCGTCCACCGAGTACCTGGAGTTCACCAAGGTCCCGTCCTACGTGCACTCCATGTGGCAGGGCACCGGCCTGGAGGCGGTCGACCCCGACGCGTCGGTCGGCATCATCGGCACCAGCCTGACGGCGGTCGACGCACTGCTGCTGCTGCGCAGCAGCGGCCACCGGGGGGCGATCTCCTGCTTCTCCCGGCGCCGTTCGCTGCCCAAGGTCCAGGGACCCCGGCGCGGCCACACCCTGCGCCACGTGACCGTCGCCGGACTGCGGCGGCTGACGGAGGACTTCACCCGGCCCCTGGAACTGGACGAGGTGGCCGAGCTGTTCCGGCGCGAGCTGGAGGAGGGCCTCGGCGTGGCGGTCGACTGGCCCCGGATGCTCGCGGAGCCCGAGGCCGCCTTCGCCGGCGTGCTGGCCAGGGACGTCCGGCTGGCGGAGAACGGACAGACCCTGTGGTACTCCATCCTGGACGCGACCTCCGAGGTGGTCCCGCAGGTCTGGCGGGCCATGTCGCCCTCGGCCCGGGAGACCTTCGTCCGCGACCACCTGTCGGTCTGGTCGATGTTCCGGCACTGCATGCCCCTGGACAACGCGCGGAGGCTGCTGTCGATGGCCGAGGACGGCGCCTTCGAGGTGCTCACCGGGCTCGGCTCCGTCGCGTGGGACGAGGAGCGGGAGGTCTTCCGCCTCGAGGGCGGGCAGCGCGGCGAGGCCTACTCGCGAGAGGTGGACTGGCTGGTCAACGCGACCGGGACCGGTTTCTCACTGGACCGCAGCGACTCCTCGCTGATCCAGAACATGCTGATGCGCGGCGCCATCCGCCCGCATCCGCTGGGCGGCATCGACGTGGACTTCGAGACCATGCGGGTGCTCCGGAGCGACGGCTCCTGCTCCGACCGCGCGCTGTCCATCGGGCCGCTCACCCGCGGCGTGCACTTCTACACCAACTCCTTCGAGACCAACCTCGCCAACGCGCACAGCGCCGTCGCGGCGGTGTCGGCACGGCTCGGCGACCGCTGAGACGGAGCATCCGCCCGCCAGCCCCTACCTGGAGATACCTGTGAGGGTAGCGTTCTTCGTCGGCAACGACGTCACCTCCCACCTGATCGTCAACCAGGCCTTCCCCCGCATCCTGGAGGCCGGCCACACCCCCTACCTCTGCTACACCCGGCAGCGCCCCGCCCCGCGGGCCGAACCGGAGCTGCGCGAGCTGTTCCACTACGAGCGCGGCCTGCTCGACGGATGCGTCTACCCCTACCTGGACAGCCTGCCGGCCCCGCTCCACGGGACGTTCCTGTCGCCGGCCGGGATCGCCAGGCTCCACCGCGGCGCGGTCGTGGTCCGCTCGGTCGAGGACGTCAACAGCCCCGAGTTCGTCGCCTCGCTGGCGGCCGACGGCGTCGGCGTGGGCTTCTCGGTGCGCTGCTACCAGAAGTTCCGGCTGCCCCTGATAGCGCACTTCAGCCCCGAGGCGGGCGCCGAGCCCCTCTTCGCCAACCTGCACCCCGGCATCCTGCCGCAGTACCGCGGCGTGCTGACCTTCGCCCGCTCGATGCTGCACGGCGAGGCCGAGGCCGGCTTCACCCTGCACCGCGTCGACGAGGACTGGGACGCGGGCGAGATCCTGGCGACCTGCACCCGGCCGCTCGACTACGGCCTGTCGGTGCTGGAGAACATGTGGGCCCAGGTCGACCCCGCCGTGGACCTGCTGCTGGCCGCCGTCGACGAGGCGGCGGCGCTCGGCCGGTGGACCGGCCGGCCGCAGCAGGCCGAGCTGGCCGGCTACTACTCCCACCTGGACCGCTCCGACCTGGAGCGGATGTCCCGTGCGGGCATCGACCTGATGCGCCCGCAGAGCGTCCTGGCCAAGCTGGTCGGCTCCTTCACCCCGGCGGACTCGCCCGAGGGCCTCCGGCTGGGCGGGATCCTCACCGGGCTCACCAGCCGCCGCCCCGGCATGGCGCCGGCCCTCGGCTGAGCCCGGCCGCCACCCCACGACAAGCCACCCGAACCCCGCACACAGAGAGGACGCCCCCATGGCGCCCAACCGCAACGAGATCGTGGAGATCCTCTGCGACATCTGGTCCGACCTGCTCGCCTGCGACGTCGAGCCGGACGACGACTTCTTCGACCTGGGCGGCTACTCCCTGCTCGTGGTCAACGTGGTCGCCGAGGCGCGCAAGCGCGGGCTCGAGCTGCCGGCGGCGATCCTCCAGGCCAACGGCACCCCGGCGGCGATCGCCGACGCGCTGGCCGCCGCGGCGGACGGCGAGACCGCCCCGCAGGGCGCGGACCCGGACTTCACCTCCGTCTGGGAGACGGGCCTGAGCCCGCTGGAGACCGAGCCCGCACGCACCCTGGTCCCGTTCGTGACGGAGGGCACCGGCACGCCGGTCTTCTGCTTCCACTGGGGCACCGGCAACGTCCGCTTCATGGGCGACCTGGTCGACTCGTTCCGGGGCGGCCGTCCCGCCTACGGGCTCGAGATGGTCGGCATGTGGAGCCGCGAGCGCCCGTCCCTGTCCATCGTCGAGATGGCCGCGCGCTACCTGCGCGAGATCCGCGAGGTCCAGCCGCACGGCCCGTACCTCTTCGTCGGCCCCTGCGCCGGCGGCCGCATCGCGTTCGAGATCGCCCGGCAGCTGGAGCAGGACGGCGAGACCGTGGCCGTCCTCGCGGTGGTCAACAGCATGCCGCCCGGCAGCACGGAGATGGACCCGGCCTGGGGCCTGCGCGAGCTCTACGACTTCCGGCTCGCCGCGCTGCGCAGCCGGTTCGAGGTCGCCGACCTGGTCGGCGACCGGCAGCGGGTGATGGACGGGATGGCCGACATCGCCTGGCTGGACCACGGCGTGGACGGCGCCGACCTGCACTGGCGGCAGGCCGTCTGGGCGGCGGGGATCTTCGCCCAGGAGCACTACGAGCCGCGCCTCTACGGCGGTGAGCTGACGGTGTTCCAGCTGGCGGAGAACGCCGGGCTGGAGTCGGCCGACTGGGGCCGCGTCGCCGGCGCCACGGAGACGTACACCTTCGAGGCCGCCGGCACGCTGCCGCTGCTGCGCGACCCCGCCTTCGCCGAGGTGCTGGCCAAGAAGCTGGCCGCGTTCCCCGGCTGAGACGCCCGGCCGGGACGCCGGGCCCGCTCCCCCGGCGGGCGGGCCGGGCCCGGCGTCCCGCTCCCCCGGTCCGACCCGCGGACCCGACCCACACCCCACGCGGACACTCCACGAGGTGCACAGACTGTGACCAGCAACAAGGCCGTCGCGGCCGTCAAGACCTGGGCGAGCCGGCTGATACCGGACCCCGGCCCGGCCCGCAGGCTGTGCGTGCTGACGGTGGTGCAGTCCGTCGGGTTCGGCATCTTCCTCAGCTCGAGCGCCGTCTTCTTCCGGCGCGAGGTCGGGCTGAGCGCGGCCCAGGTGGGCCTGGGCCTCTCCGTGGCGGGCCTGGCCGGCCTGGTGATGACGGTGCCCGTCGGCCGCCTGGCGGACCGGTTCGGCCCCCGGCTCCCGCTGCTGGGCTGCTACGGCGCCCTGGCCGTCCTCTTCGCCGGCTGGTGCCTCGTCCGCGGGTTCCCCGGCTTCGTGCTGCTGGCCTCCCTGATCTCGGTCTGCGAGACCTCCTCGCACCCGCTGCGGATGGCCCTCACCCACGAGGTGTTCACCCCCGAGCAGCGGGTCCGTGTCAGCGCACAGGCGCGCAGCCTCTTCAACCTCGGCTTCATGCTGGGCGCCGCGCTGGCCGGCGCCGCGCTCGCGGTGGGCACCCGCCTCGCCTTCTCCACGGCCGTGCTGGCGACCGCGGCGGCCCACGCCGCCTGCGCGCTGCTGACCGCGGGGCTGCCGCGGCGCGAGCGCACGGCCGCTCCGGCGGCCGACGGACGCGCGCCCCGGTCCGGACTGCGCGACGTCCGGTTCGTGGGTCTCGCGCTGCTCTGCGGGGTCCTCGAGCTCTACCAGCCGATCCTGACCGTGGCGCTGCCGCTGTGGATCATCGGGCGCACCGCCGCGCCGAGCGCCCTCACCTCCGTCCTGCTGATGCTCGACACGGTGCTGGTGATCGCCTTCCAGGTCGCGGCGAGCCGGGGCGCGGAGACCGCGCCGGGGGCGGCCCGGATGCTGCGCCGGGCAGGGCTGCTGCTCGCCGCCTGCTGCCTGCTCTTCGGGCTGACGCAGGGCGTGCCGGTCGCGGTGGCCGTCCTGCTCCTCCTCCTCGGCACGGCGGTCCTCGTCCTCGGCGAGCTCAGCCAGGCGGCCGGCTCCTGGGGGCTCTCGCTGCACCTGCCGCCGCCCGGGAGGCAGGGCGAGTACCAGGGCGTCTTCGCGCTCGGCCGCGGCCTGCAGCAGACCGCCGGCCCCTACCTGGTGACGGCCCTCGCCGTCGGCCAGGGGCGCCTGGGCTGGGCCGTGCTGGCCCTGGTCGTGCTGCTGGCCGGGCTCGCCTGCCCCCCGCTGGCCCGCGCCGCCGAGCAGGCCCGCGCGGTGTCCGCGCCAAAGCCCGGCACGGACACCGCGGACCGGTCCGGGGAGCAGCCCGAGGCCCGGCCCGAGCCCGTGCACTGAGCGACCGACCACCCGCACACCCCGGTCGACGGCCAACCGCCCGGTCGGCCCCGAGGACAGGAGCTGGAATGCAGCCCCATCCGAGCTGGAACGCCACATCCGCCCCCTACCCCGACGGCGAGACCCTCCACGGGATCTTCGGTGCGCTCGCCGCCGCCCGTCCGGTCGCGCCCTGTCTCGTCCACCGCGGCGAGTCCCTCGGCTACGGCCTGGTCGACCGGGCCTCCGACGCCTACGCCGTGCAGCTGGCCGCGCTCGGGATCGGCCGGGGCGACCTGGTGCCGATCCGGCTGCCGCGCGGCCCGGAACTGGTCACGGCGGTCCTCGCCGTACTCAAACTGGGCGCCGCCTACGCGCTCGTGGACGGCGGCTGGCCGCGCAGCCGGGTCGAGGAGGTCGTCGCGCAGCTCGAGGCGAAGGTGCTGGTCGGCGGGGGCGACGAGGCCGCGTCCGGCCTCTCGGTGCCGGTCTGGTCCCCGCCCCCCGGGGGGCCGGCCGCCGTGGCCGGCGGAGCCGCCGGGGCGGAGGCCGGGACGGCGGGCCTCACCCCGGTCGCGGTGTCGGGCGACGATCCCGCGTGCGTCTTCTTCACCTCGGGCACCACCGGGCGGCCCAAGGGCGTGCTGACGCCGCACCGGGCCACCGTCCGGCTCTTCCGCCCGGGCTCCTTCGCCCGGTTCGCCGCAGACACGGTGCTGCCGCAGGCCGCGCCCGTGCCGTGGGACGGCTACTCGCTGGAGCTGTGGTCCGTGCTGCTCAACGGCGGCACCTCACTGGTGGTCGAGGAGCCCTACCTCTCCGCCGAGGTGCTGCGGTCCGGCGTGGAACGGCACGGCGTCGACACGGTGTGGCTCACCAGCAGCCTGTTCGCCATGCTCGTGGACGAGGACCCGGGCTGCCTGCGCGGCCTGCGCCAGGTGATGATCGGCGGGGAGCGCGTGTCGGTGCCCCACGTCCGCGCCTTCCTGGCCGCGTACCCGGACACCCTGCTGCTCAACTGCTACGGCCCGGTGGAGAGCACCGTCTTCACCACCACCCACCGCATCACCGCGGCCGACTGCGAGCGCCCCACCGGCATCCCCATCGGCCGTCCGGTCCCGGACACCCAGGTGCACGTCCTCGACGGCGACCGGCCGTGCGGGGTGGGTGAGACCGGCGAGCTCTGCATCGGCGGGCACGGCCTGGCCCTGCGCTACCTGGGCCGGCCGGAGCTGACGGCGGAGAAGTTCACGGAGGTGTCCGTGGACGGGGTGCCGACGCGCCTCTACCGCACCGGCGACCTCGCCTTCTGGGACGAGGAGGGCCTGCTGCACTACCGGGGCCGGGCCGACCGCCAGGTCAAGGTCCGCGGCCACCGCATCGAGCCCGCCGAGGTCGAGCGGCAGATCGAGGAGCTGCTGCCGGGGGTGGGCCGGTGCGCCGTCGTCGCCGTCCGCGACGCGTCCGGGACCTGCCGGTCGCTGGCGGCCTTCTGCCGGCCGGTCCGTCCCGGCGACGGCCTCGACGGGGGACTGGCCGAGCTGAGGTCCCGCCTGGTCCACTACCACCTGCCGTCGCACCTGGTGCCGGTCGCGGAGTTCCCCCTGACGGCGAACGGAAAGCTCGACGAGGCCGCGCTGCTGGCCCTCCTGCCCGGCCCGGCGGACGCACCCGGCGACGGCACCGCCGGGGGCGGGGCCGGGGGCACCGGGGACACCGGGAGCACCGGGAGCACCGGGAGCACCGCGGACACCGTCGGCGCCGCCGGTCCGGATGCGCTCGAGGCGCTGGTCGCCGGGACCTGGGCGGCCGTGCTCGGCCGGCCGGGAGTCCCCCTGGACGCCGGCTTCGCGGAACTCGGCGGCGGCTCGCTGGACGCGGGGCGCGTCTGCGCCCGGCTGGCCGCCGGGCTCGAACGGCCGGTGCCCGTCTCGGCCCTGCTGCAGAGGCCGACCGTCCGCGGCCTCGCGGCCTGGCTCCGGGACACCGCGGAGGGGGCGCCCGCAACCGCAGCCGCAGCCACAGCCGCGGGAGGGGACGGGCCCCTCCGGACGCCCGACCCGACGCCGCTGACACCGGCGCAGACCGGGTTCCTCACCGCGCACCTGCTCGACCCCGAGGACCGGTCCGGGCACTGCCTGGCGGCCTGGCTGGTCGAGGGGCCGCTCGACCGGGCGGCGCTGGACTCCGCCCTGGAGGACGTGCACCACCGCCACGCCGCGCTGTCGGCCGCCTACCGCCTCGGCCGGGGAGGTCCGCACAGCGTCCCCGGCGCGGGGGCGGCGCCGCGCGTCACCGTGCTGCCCTCCGCCGCGACGGCCGAGGACGCCCTGGCCGCGGCCCGGACCGGACTGGCCGCCCCGCTGGACCTGGCCGAGGGCGAGGTGTGGCGCGCCGTGCTCGGCCCGGTGGCGGACGGCACCCACGTGTTCGGGCACGTCGTCCACCACATCGCCTTCGACGGCTGGTCCGAGGCGGTGCTCGCCGCCGACATCGCCACCGCCTACACCGCGCGCCTGGCCGGCGGGGAATTGGAGTGGGACCCGCTGCCCTCCCCCGGCGAGGTGCACACCCTGCGCGAGGCGCACCGCGGCCTCGCCGACCGGCCCGCGCAGCTCGCGCGGCTCTCCGCCCTCCTGCGGGGCGTGCCGGACCTGGCCCTGCCGGCCGTGCCGAGGGCACCGGCCGGCGCGGCCCCCGTGCTCCGCACCGAGGTCGAGCTCGACGGCGGCGTCGGCGCCCGGATCGACCGCCTGGCCGCGTCCGCGGCGGCGACCCGGTTCGCCGTGGTGCTCGCCTCCTACGCGCGGGCGCTCGCCGAGACCACGGGCCGGGCCGACTTCGGCGTCGGTGTGCCGGTCGCCCAGCGGATCGACTCCCGGCTGGAGGGGCTCGTCGGCTGCCACATCGGCACGCTCTGCCTGCGGACCACCCCGGAGCTGGTCGGCGCCGACCCGGCGGCCGCCGCCGCGGAGGCGGCACGGCTGGCCCGTCAGGCGTTCGCCCACCAGGAGGTCGGCGTCGACGAGCTGGCCCGGGCGGTCAACCCGCCGCGCTCCGGCCGGGCGCCCTTCTTCCAGACGCTGCTCGCGTACCAGGACAACAGGCCGGCCGTCCTCGACCTGCCCGGCTGCCGCAGTGTCCACCACCGCCTGCCCTACCTCGGGATCCCCGCGGAGATCCTGGCCGAGGTCTGGCCGGTGCCGGACGGCGGCCTGCGCCTCGTCCTCAACTCCAGGACCCGGGCGGTCGCCCCGGAGACCGCCCGGGCGCTCGCCAAGACCTTCGCCGACCTGCTGTCCACCTGCTGACCGGTCGCCACCGCGACGCCTCCGCCCCCCGACAGACTGTGAGAGCCACCATGCAGCCCGCCGTCCCCGACCTGCTCCGCCGCCACCTGCTCGAAGCCGGGACCCTGGCCGACCTGTTCCGCCGCGTCGCCGCCGTCCGCGGGGACGCCCCGGCCGTCCGCGACGACGGGGCCACCATGAGCTACCGCGAACTGGACGCCGCCTCGGACCGGCTGGCGGCCCGCCTGGCCGCCGCGGGGGTGGGGCCGGGCGACCTCGTCGGGCTGCTGCTGGAGCGGTCGGCGGAGATCCCGGTCGGCATCCTCGGCGTGATGAAGGCCGGAGCCGCGTACGTGCCGCTCGACCCCGCCTACCCCGGCGAGCGCCTGCGGTACATGGTCTCCGACGCGGGGATCCGCACCCTGGTGGGCCGCCCGGAGCAGGCTGCGGAGCGCGGACTCGCCGGGGTGCGGGCGCTCGCCCCGTACGCCGACGGGGCGGACGCCGCGACGGACGCCGCCGCGACCGCCGAGGCCGGCGAGGCCGCCGGGGCCGGCGCGCGGCCGCCGGCACGTCCGCTCCGCGGCGACGAACCCGCCTACGTCATCTACACGTCCGGTTCGACCGGCAGCCCCAAGGGCTGCGTCGTCACCCACCGGAACGTCCTGGAGCTGCTCCGCCACGCGCTGCCGCTGTTCGAGGTCGGCACCGAGGACCGCTTCACGCTGTTCCACTCGTTCAGCTTCGACGTCTCGGTGTGGGAGTTCTGGGCCTCCATGGCCTCCGGCGCCACGGCCGTCACCGTGCCGCTGCGCGCCGCCCAGAGCCCGGCCGCCTTCCTCGAGCTGCTCGCGGAGGAGCGCGTCACCGTCCTCGGGCAGGTCCCGTCGGTCTTCCGGGCGCTGGCGCTGGCGCACGAGGAGGCGGGCCGCCCCGGACTCGCCCTGCGCTACCTCGTCTTCGCGGGCGAGAGCGTGGACCTCGACGTGGTGTCGACGTTCCTGAAGGCGTACCCGGGCACCGCGCCCACCGCCGTCAACATGTACGGCCCGACCGAGACCACCGTCTACGCCACCCACCGGATCCTGACCGGGGCCGACTTCGACGGCGCGGTCCGCTCCCCGATCGGCGCGGGCCTGCCGCACCTGACCCTGGAGGTCCGCGGGGAGGGGCTGGAGCCGCTCCCCGACGGGGAGGCGGGCGAGCTCCTGATCGCCGGGCCCGGCGTCGCGGTGGGCTACCTCGGACGCCCCGGGCTCACCGCCGAACGCTTCGTCACCCTGGACGGCCCCGGCGGGCAGCACCGCTACTACCGCACCGGCGATCTCGCCCGGCGGCTTCCGGACGGGTCCTTCGAGTACCTGGGCCGCAACGACCAGCAGGTCAAGCTGCGCGGCTTCAGGATCGAGCTCGGCGAGGTGGAGGCGGCGCTGCGCACGCACGACCTCGTCAAGGACGCCGCGGTGACCGTGGTGACCACCCCTGCGGGCGCGCAGTTCCTCGTCGCCTGCGTGGTGCCGGCCCACGGCGCCCCGGCCAAGCCCGCCGCGCTGCTCCGCGGGCACGCGGTGAACGTGCTGCCGCGCTACATGGTCCCGGACCGCTACCAGGTGGTCGACGAGCTCCCGCTCACCGGCTCCGGCAAGCTCGACCGGCGCGCGCTCCAGGCACTGGCCGCCCCGGGCCGCCCTGCCCGCCCGGCCGCCGGCTGACCCGGAGGGGGCCGGGCAGGCGGCCCGGCCCCCTCCGCTGTCCGCACCGCGGCGGGGGACCGCGCGGACCGCGGGCCCCGACGTCCGCGGGGCCGCGCCGCGACGGTGGCGGTGGCGGGTTCCCGACGCCCTGGCGCGCGGCCGAACGGCCTGAGGTCACCGGCTCGCCCGGCGGAGGCGGCAGGCAGCCTCTCCCGCGGGCCCGCCCCCTCGATGCGGCCGCGAGTGACGGTCCGGAGCAGGCCCGTGCCACGGAGCACCCCCGCCTCGGCACGAGGGTGGAGGGCCTCGGCCCTTGTCGGTCTCGACATGCGCCGGGGCATGGCGTGTGACAGCCTCCTGTTGAGCAGAAATCGCCGAAATGACACCTGGCCGACGGCGGACCACCCGGTCAGCGGCAGTCGGGACTTCTTCGACGAAGAGGGTGGACGGTGGACCTCACTGCACGGCTCCTTCATTCCGTGGGCAATCCGATCTCCTCGGACGACTTCGATTTCGGAGCACACCTCGGGGACGTGCTCGAGGGGGTGGGACTGTCCCCGGACGACTGCGGGGGGTCGGTGGCGATCACCTCCGGTGTCGACCCCCTGGTCCCGGCCCGGCTGCGGTACGGGTGCGCAGCGGCGCTGGCGCTTGCCGGGAAGGGGGTCGCGGCGTCGGCGGTCTGGCAGGACCGAGGAGGGGATCCGCAGGACGTCACCGTGGACGTCCGGAAGGCGTTCCGCCGGTTCGCCGGCTTCGCCGACAACACGTGGGAACTCGTCAACGGGCGTCCTCCGGCCCAGAAGTGGAACAAGCGCAACCCGTTCATCGACATGCCCTTCTTCCGCAGGACGAAGGACGGGCGGAGCGTCGTCCCGTTGAACATCTACCCCGGCCTGCGGAGCAGGGCGCTGGCCCTGCTGGGCTGCCCCGACAGCTCCGAGGCGGTGAACGCGGCGATCGCCGGGTGGAATGCGCGCGAGCTGGAGGACGCCGCGGGTGAAGCGGGAATCGTCCTCGGCATGGTGCGGTCCCTGGAGGAGTTCCTCACCGAGCCCCAGTACACCGAGGTGCTCGCAGACCTGCCGCTGATCGACGTCGAGAAGATCGCGGAGAGTGCGCCGAAACCCTTCAGCGCCGGGGCGCGGCAACCGCTCGACGGAATCCGCGCCCTGGGCATGTCTCATGTCATCGCAGGTGCCGGGATCGGGCGTGACCTCGCCTCCTTCGGCGCGGACGTCCTGAACATCTGGCGCCCCGACAACGTCGAGATCGAGTCCTTCTACTGGGACACGCAGGTCGGTGTGCGTTCTGCGTACCTGGACGAGTCCGGCCCGGACCGGCTGCGCCTCGACCGGCTCCTCGCGGACGCGGACGTGTTCTTCTCCAACCGGCACCCCGGCTACCTGGACCGGCAGGGTCTGTCGGCGGAGGAACTGGGCGAGCGCCACCCCGGGCTGGTCCAGACCGAGGTGCTGATGCACGGCCCGTCGGGCCCGTGGAGGCTGAGGCCCGGATTCGACGAGATCGGTGCCTGCGTGTCGGGGATCTTCGCGATCGAGGGAACCCTCGAGCACCCCCGCCAGCCGCCGATGCTCCCCATCGTCGACAACGTCGTCGGCTGGCTGGGAACGATCGGCACCCTGGCCGCGCTCCGGCGGCGCGCCGCAGAAGGAGGCTCCTACCGGGTCAGGGTCTCGTTGACGAGGACCTGCCTGTGGTTGACGTCCCTGGGGGTCTTCGACCGGGAGTTCGCCGAGGCCACGGCCGGCTCCGGGCCCGAGCACACCCTGGTCGACCCGGACCTGTTCACCGCGCGGACCCCGCTCGGCGTCTACCAGGGGATGACGGACCAGGTGGAGTTCTCGTCCCTGGTCCAGGGACGGTTCGCCACGGTCCTCAGCCCCATGGGCGCGGACGAACCCGCATGGCGTTCCGCGGAGCGCTGACCCTTCCACGGGGCGGCGGTCCCCGGACTGTCCTCGACTTCGGCAGGAGTGGCGTGTCATGGCAGTGGTGGCAATCATCGGCGCAGGGGTGATCGGAGTCTCCTGGGCCCGCCTGTTCGGTGCGGCGGGATGGGAGGTGAGGATCAGCGACCCCAGGCCGGATCTGAAGGCGGTGGCGGACCGGGACCTGGGCGGCCTGCCGGTCGTGCTGGGCGACGACCTGGCGGCCGCCGTCGACGGAGCGGACTTCGTGCAGGAGGCCGGACCGGAGCGGATCGAGGTGAAGAAGCACATGTTCGCGGTCCTCTCCGCGCACACCCGTGACGACGTGGTGCTGGCCTCGTCCTCCTCCTCCCTGCTCCCGTCCGCCATCGCGGAGGGGAGCCCGGCGGCGGACCGGATCGTGATCGGCCATCCGTTCAACCCGCCGGAGCTGATGCCGCTCGTGGAGGTGGTGCCCGGGCCCGGCACATCCCCGCGTACCGTCGAGCGGGCGGTCGAGGTCTACCGTTCGCTGGGCAAACTCCCGGTCCGGCTGAAGAAGGAGATCCCGGGGTTCGTCGGGAACCGCCTGCAGAAGGTCTTCGACGACCAGTGCACCTACCTGGTCCAGCAGGGGGTGATCGACGTGGCGGACCTCGACCACCTGGTACGCGCCTCGCTGGGACTCCGGTGGGCGACGATCGGGCCCTTCCAGAGCGGAACCCTGGGCGGCGGTCCCGGGGGCATGCGCCACCTGGTGACGCACGTCGGGTCCCAGATGACGTTCGAGATCGGCGAGCCGGATCCGGCTCGGATGGAGGAGGTCCTGGACGCCGTCGAGTCGGCCTACGGCACCGGCGAGGACGCCTACGAGCGGCTGGTCGACCTGCGGGACGGTCGTACCCGTGCCGTCCTCGAACCGCTGGGCTGGCCTCAGCCGCCGGCCGCCGGCCCTTCGGGGCGGTGAACCGACCGGGCGAACGGGCCGGGTGAACGGGGCACTCCACGACCGAGGAGGACCACACCGTGTGGAAGGAACTGCTGGCGCTCCAGGTGGAACCCGGTGAGGTGCTCCGGATCGACCTGTCGGACGGCGCGGCGCACACCCTGGTCGAAAGGGCCGGACCGGCCCCCGACGGGATCGTCGTGGACGGGGGCACCGTCTACTGGACCACCATGGGCGTCCCCCTCTCCGACCCCGACGTCCCCGGCGAGGCCGGCCAGGACTTCTCCCGGCGCAACGGCGGCATCCACGCCCTGGACCTCGCCGGCGGCGAGCGGCGGGACGTCCTGCCGGCAGGTGCGATCACCACGGGCAAGCAGCTCACCTCGGACGGGGCGGGCATGCTGTACTGGGCCGACCGTGAGGGCCACCGGATCAGCCGTGTCCGGTCCGACGGCGAGGGCCTGACCGACCTGGTGGTGACCCCGCCGGGGACGGGCGTCCTGGGCGAATGCGTCGGTGTCGCCGTCGACCCTGCCCGGGGCCACCTGTACTGGACCCAGAAGGGCCCGCCGAAGGGCGGTCAGGGCCGGATCCTCAGGTCCGGCCTCGACGTGCCCGCCGGCGAGAGCCCCGAGAGCCGCAGCGACGTCGAAGTGCTCTGGAGCGGGCTGCCCGAACCCATCGACCTGCACCTGGACGGTGCCTGGCTGTACTGGACGGACCGCGGCGCACCCCCGGGCGGCAACACGCTCAACCGGGCGCCCGTGCCGGCGGCGGGGGCGCGGGGCGACGCACCCCAGGTCCTCGCGGACGGGTTCCGGGAAGCGATCGGCCTCGCCGTCGACAGCGACGCGGGCATCGCCTACGTGTCCGACCTCTCGGGCAGCCTGCGTGCCGTTCCCCTGCCCGGTGGGCCCTCGTCCGGCCGGCCGCCGCACGAGGTGGCGCGCCTTGGGCCGTTGACCGGCCTGGCCGGCCTCGGCTGACAGGGGCACCCGCGGCGGCGGGCCCGATCGGGTGCGCCGGGTATCCGGCGGGGGGGACGGGTCCGCCCGCTCCCCCGCGTCCGTCTCAGTGTGCGGGTCCGGCGGGTCCGGGGGCGGGTGCGGGGGCGGGTGCGGGCAGGAAGAGCCGCCCGCTCGCGCCGTGGCGGAGCGTCCCGCACGCGACGACCGCCCACGCCGCGGCGAGGAGCGCGTACAGGGCCACCGCGGCCCCGGCGAGGGCGGTGGACCCGGTCCGCAGGGCCAGCGCCGAGGTGCCGGTCACACAGGTCCCGACCGGGAAGGTGAAGCCCCACCAGGTCAGGTTGAAGGGCAGCCGGCGTCGTGCCGCGCGCAGGGTCAGGGCCGCGGCCAGGGCCAGCCACATCATCGCGAAGCCCCAGACGGGGAGCCCGTAGAGGACGGCGAGGACCTGCGCGCCCGTGGCGTAGGGGGCGGGGAGGGCGGTGGCGGCCTCCCTGCCCAGGAGGTTCGCCGCGGTCACCGACTGCCCGAGCGGTCCCAGGACGATCCACAGGGTGGGCGCCATCGGGTCCGGTCCCGCACCGTGGTGCAGCAGCCTGCCCCACAGCAGGGTGATGACGGCCAGGCCCGCCAGCAGGCTGACGCCGAACATGGCACAGCAGGCCAGCAGGAGGGTCAGGCGGGCCTGGCCCGCGGGCAGGTGGGGGACGAGCAGGGCGCCGCTCGCAGCGGAGACCATCGGGGGCACGACGGGCATCAGCCATCCCCCGAAGGCGGCGTCCGGCGCCGCGGGTCCGCCGGTGATCGTGCGGTAGGGGATCCAGACGCAGACGGCCAGTCCGAGCAGGGTGCCGCCCGTCCAGAGCACCGCGTCCGCAGCGAGGGCGGCCGTGCGGCCGATCCAGTCCCCGCCGAGCAGCAGCGCGCCTGTGCCCACCGTCATGAGCGCCATGGGGGGAGCGCCCCAGAAGTGGGCCGCCACCGGGTGGCGGGCGTGGGCACGGGCGTTCTCCCGGTGGCGGGTCCAGTGCACCGCCCATGCCGCAGTGAGCAGCACCAGGAGCGCGGCGGCGAGGGCCCAGACCCCGGTCGCGGCGGTCCGGAGCCCCGGGACGCGGACCGGCAGGGTGGCGGCCGCGTCGGCGGTGATCCCGGTGCCCATGACGGCCGCGTACCAGTTCGGCCCCAGATGGCGGAAGAGGTCGCCGGGGCGGTCGAGGTGGCGCAGGAGGACCCGTCGCCGGGGAGGTCGCCCGGCGTGGCGCGAGGGCGGGTGCGGCAGGACCGGGAGGGGGTCGGCGGTGCGGGAGGTCATGCCTTCATCGTCGGAGCGGCCGGCGCGGGGCGGTAGACGCCTGTTCCCGATGCATCCATAGGATGGACCTATGCCTCTTTCCGGCCGTGTCAGCGACCTCGGGCCCTTCGACCTGCTGCTCTCCGTCGCGCGCCTGGGCAGCGTGGGGGCGGCGGCCCGGGCCCACGGGATCAGCCAGCCGTCCGCCAGCGCCCGGCTGAGCGGTCTGGAGCGCCGCCTGGGCATCGCGCTCCTGCAGCGCTCCTCCCGGGGCTCCCGGCTCACCCCCGAGGGCGCCCTGGTGGCCGACTGGGCGCGTGCGGCCGTGGAGGCCGCCGCCGCACTGGACACGGGCCTGGTCTCCCTGCGGCGCAGCGGCGGGGACCGGTTGCCGGTCGCCGCGAGCCTCACCGTGGCCGAGTACCTGGTCCCCCGCTGGCTGGCCCTCCTGCGCTCCGCCGCCCCGGACACGTCGGTGCTGCTGACGGCGGGCAACTCCGACGACGTCGCCGCCGCCGTCCTGGCCGGGGAGGCGCAGCTCGGCTTCGTCGAGGGGCCCGACCTGCCCGGGGGACTGCAGGCGCGCACCGTCGCCCGGGACGTCCTGACCGTCGTCGTCGCGCCGGGCCACCCCTGGGCGCGCCGCCGGTCCGGGATCACCGCGCACGAGCTGGCCGCCGCCCCCCTGGTGGGAAGGGAGCCGGGGTCGGGCACCCGCCGCCACCTGGAGCGCGCCCTCGCCCGGCAGGCGGGGGCCTCCCCCCTGCCGCCGCTCCTCGAACTCTCCTCCACCACGGCCATCAAGGCCGCCGTCCGGGAGGGCGTCGCCCCCGCCGTCCTCAGCTCCCTGGCGGTCGGCGACGAGACGTCCTCGGGGACCCTGGTCCGCGTCCCCGTCACGGACCTCGACCTGAGCCGCTCGCTGCGGCTCGTGCACCTGGCGGGCCGCCCCCTGACGGGGCCCGCCCGCGCACTGGCGTCGATCGCGGGACGCCGCGGCCCGGGCCCCCTGCCCCGCGGCGGGTGACGCGGAGGGCGCGCCCCGCGGCCGGGCGCGGGAGACCGGCCGCGGGCCGGCTCCCGGCGGTGCGGGGCGCGCGCCCCGTCGGGCGGCGGGCCGGGGCTCTCAGCGCAGGCCGTCGAAGGCGACCTCCAGGTGCCGCGGACCGCGCAGCACCGCGTTGGGCCGGTACGGCGGCGGGTCCTCCACCAGGCGCGGGTTCTCCATGCGGCGGGCCAGCTCGGTCAGGGCGATCTGCGTCTCCAGACGGGCCATGGGGGCGCCGAAGCAGCTGTGGATGCCGCTGCCGAAGCCGAGGTGCTGGATGTCCTCGCGGTCGGGGTCGAACCGCTCCGGGTCCTTGAACCGCTCCGGGTCCCGGTTGCCGGCCGCGACCATCAGCCAGATGCGCGACCCCTTGGGGATGGTGACGCCGCGCACCTCGACGTCGGCGATGCAGGTGCGCTGCGGCACGATCTGCACCGGCGGCTCGTACCGCAGCAGCTCCTCCACCAGGTTGACGGACAGCTCCGGTTCCCGCCGCAGCCGCTCCAGGACGTCCGGGTGGCGCAGCAGGGTGAGCATGCCGTTGGTGATGAGGTTGACCGTCGTCTCGTGGCCCGCGATCAGGAGCAGCACCGCGGTGCTGAGGACCTCCATCATCGCCATGGAGCCGTTCGGGCCGTCCCTGCGCACGAGGTCGGAGAGCAGGTCGTCCTGCGGCTGCGCGGTGCGCTGCTCCGCCAGGCCGGCCAGGTACGCGCCGAGGGCCATCCGCGACTCCTGCAGGGACTTCAGGAAGCCGTCGTCCGCGCTCTGCCGGGTCCCGGGGTCGAGGCTCGCGACCAGCGGGTCGACCCAGGTGCGGAACTCCGGCTCGTCCTCGCGGGGGACCCCGAGCAGCCGGCAGATCACCGTCACCGGGAAGGGGTGGGCGAACCGGTCGACCAGGTCGATCCGGCGGGCGTCGCCGAAGCCGTCGATGAGGCCGGTGACGGTGTCCGCCATGACGCCGCGCAGACCGTCGATCCGGCGGGGCCGGTGCGGCGGGCCGAAGCCGCTGTTGGCGATGCGGCGGAGCCGGTCGTGCTGGGGCGGGTCCGTGCGGAGGAAGGACGGGGGCAGCCCGCCCGTCTCCTCCTGGTCGTTCAGCGGGTCGCGCCCGGTGGCGGCCACATTGGCGGCGTCGGAGCTGATCCGCGGGTCGTGGAACAGGGCCTTGATGTCGTAGTACGAGCTGATGACGTAGGGGCCGTCCCCGCCCTCGTGCAGCACCGGGGTCCTGCGGAGCTCCTCGTAGAGCGGGTACGGGTCGGCGCGGCTCGCGAAGTCGGTGATCCGGCTCACCAGCGGGGCTTCTGTCATGTCGGGTCCTTACGGGTCCTCGGACGTCGGGCCGGGGGCCGTCTAGGGGCGGGCGGGGTGGAAGACCAGCTGCCGGTCGGCCGGCGAGTAGCCGGTGAGGGTCACGGTGGCGCCGTGGGTGGGCAGCGACGGGTCGGGGAAGCCGGCGGGCACCGGCCGCCTGCCCTCGGGGCGCCGGTCCGTCGTCGGGAACTCCACCGGGAACGGCGCGCCCCGCTCGATCTGCCGGGCGTAGAACTCCAGCCACCGGGTGTTGTCGAAGCTCACGGCGGCGACGACGCGGCCCTGGTGCCCGTACACGGCCACGAACCGGCGTTCGGCCAGCGAGCCCTGGGTGACCATGACCTGGTCGCCCATCAGCGGCACGCCGACGGACTTGATGCTCACGCCGAACATCGACGACCAGAAGGCCGGCATCCACAGGTGGGGCCGCCGGTCGGCGCTCGCGCAGACCATGTTGTGCGCGGCCGTCTCCGCCTGGGCGACGGCGTTGCCCCAGTGCTCCAGCGACAGGAACTGGTAGCCGAACAGCGCGTGCGGGGACCGGGCGACGTCACCCGCGACGAAGACGTCGTCCGTGACGATGCCCCGGACGTCGAAGGCGCGGCAGCCCGCGTCGCAGGCGATGCCGCGCGGACCCGCGCCCAGCCCCGAACCGGCCAGCCACTCCGTGTTCCGCAGCGACCCCAGCGAGACCACGACCACGTCCGCCTCGACGGTGCTCTCGTCGGACAGGTGGACCGCCCGCACCCTGTTCGCGGCCTCGCCCTCCAGGCCGGTCACCGTGACGTGCGTGCGCAGGTCCACGCCGTTCTCGAGCTGCAGGTCCGCGGCGACCGCCGCGACCACCCCGCCGAGCGCGCCCACCAGCGGCGCACCCGCGCGTTCCGCGACCGTGACGGGGAGGCCCATCCCCCGGCAGGCCGAGGCGATCTCCGAACCGGCGAACCCGCCGCCGATGACGAACACCCGGCCCGGACCCGACTTCAGCCGGCGGTACAGGTCGGCCGCGTCGTCCCGTGTCCGCAGCACGCAGACGCCGTCCAGCCGCGCCTCCTCCTCGTTCGGCCACGGCCGGGCGCGGACACCGGTCGCGATGAGCAGCCGGTCGTACTCCACCTCGTCGCCGTCGGCCAGCCGGACGCGCCCGGCCGCCAGGTCGAGTCCGGCCGCCGGGACGCCGAGCCGCCACCGGGCGGCGATCTCCCGGCGGTGCGGCAGCTCGGTGTGGAGCGGTGACGCCATGCCCAGCAGCACGGACTTCGACAGGGGCGGGCGGTCGTAGGGCTCGTAGGGCTCGTCGCCGATCAGGGTGAGCTCGCCGGCGAAACCCTCGGCCCGCAGGGTCTCGGCGGCGCGCAGGCCCGCCAGGGAGGCCCCGACGATCACGATCCGGCCCTCGCGCAGGATCCGCGCCCCGGGGTCAGCGGCCACCGGGGACCCCCAGCGCGGGCCGGGGCGCCGACTCCCGCGCACCGCGCAGGCCGTCTGCGGTGATCGCCTGCACCGGGCACGCGGCGACCGCCCGCGCGACGCGCTCACGCTGCTGCTCCTCCGGATGCGGGTCGTACACCAGCGACTCCTCGCCGTGCATCGCGAACACGTCGGGCGCGAGGAACGCGCACTGCGCATACCCCTGGCACTTGTTGAGATCGACGACGAGACGCATCGATGCTCCATCCTTCCGGTCCCCGGGTCCGGTGCGCTCCGCCTCGTGGAGCACACCGGACGCGGACGGCGATCACGTTCCACCCCCGAGCATGAGGGCCGGACGAGGGGGGCACCTGCCGGAGGAGGCGTCCGGATGAACGGCGCCGCGGCCGCGCCGGGGGGCGGGCGCGCGCGGTCAGCGGGTGTCCGAGGCGGGTGGCCCGGGCCTCAGCAGGGGGACGCAGGCGGCGGCGACCGCGGCCAGCGTCAGCAGGACCGGCGGGAGGGCGGCCCAGGCGCGGGCGCGCTCCAGCAGCCCGGCGGAGAGCGCCGCGCCCGCGATGAGGCCGGCGAGGCGCAGCGGGACCCACACGCCGGGGCGTCCGGTGCCGACGCCCCGGGTGATGAAGGTGGCCAGGGTGCCCGTCAGGTAGGTGGTGGGGGCTGCGGCCCGTCCGGCGGCGACCATCGCGGCGGACTGCGAGCCCATGACGAGCGCCGCCCCGCACTGCAGGGCGTCACGTGTCGTGGGATCCGGCGTACCGCCGGCCGCCCCCCAGGCTTGAGCGCCGACGGCGAGCAGCAGCGCGTCCGCGCCGAGGACGAGCACGACCCGGCCCGGCCAGCGGTCGGCGTGGGCGGCGCAGCGGCGGGTGAGCAGGGCGACGGCCAGCAGGCCCGCGGCGAAGCCGCCCAGGGCCGGCAGCGCCGCCCTGGCACCCGCCGCCTGGGAGCGCCCGGCGGCCATGCCCAGGAGGGCCAGGTTGCTGGTCATGACACCGGCGAAGACCTTGTCCAGGGCGAGGAAGGAGACCGCCTCCACTCCGCCGGAGACCGCGACGAGCAGGACCACGGCGACCCGCAGGGAACGGTCGGGACCGCCCGGACGCGACGGCACGTGCTGCTCCACGGCGCCTCCCGGGGTCCTCGGTGTCGTCGACGGCCGCGGTCGCCCGGGCCCGGGGCCGCCGTCGGGGGCGATGCCGCCCGGGACGGCGGCCCGTTCTCACGCGGGCGGCCGGCCCGTTCTCACTCGGGCGAGGCTGTGAGGCCGACCATGGAGGAGGGGTCGACGATCCGGTCGAACTCCTCCGCGCCGACGTACCCGGTGGCGAGTGCCGCCTCACGGAGCGTGGTCCCCTCGTCGTTCGCCTTGTGGGCGATGGCGGAGGCCTTGTCGTAGCCGATCGCCGGCGAGAGCGCGGTGACCAGCATCAGCGACCGGTCCACGTACTCCCCGACCCGGTCCAGGTCCAGGTCCGCGCCCTCGACGCAGTACTCGCGGAACCTGTCGCAGGCGTCGGCGAGGATGCGGGTCATGTGCAGGAAGTTGTTGATGATGACCGGCCGCATGGCGTTGAGCTCGAAGTTCCCCTGCGTTCCTGCGAAAGCGACGGCCTGGTCCTCGGAGAGCACCTGGATGCACACCATGACCATGGCCTCGCACTGGGTGGGGTTGACCTTGCCCGGCATGATCGAGGATCCGGGCTCGTTGGCAGGCAGCACGAGCTCGCCGAGCCCGCAGCGGGGTCCGGAGGCCAGCCAGCGGATGTCGTTGGCGATCTTCATGAGCGGCACGGCCAGCGCCCGCACCCCGGCGGAGGCCCCGACCACGGCGTCGAGGCCGCCCTGGGCGGCGAACTTGTTGCGCGCCGTGGTGAAGGGGTGTCCGGTGCTGCGGGCGATCTCCTCCGCGACCTGCTCGGCGAAGCCCTCCGGGGCGTTCAGCCCGGTACCGACCGCGGTGCCGCCCATCGCGAGCTCCAGCAGTCCCTCCGCGGCGCGGTCGGCGCGCTCGCACGCCTGCTCGAGCTGGTGCGCGTAGCCGGACCACTCCTGGCCCACGGTGAGGGGGACGGCGTCCTCGAGGTGGGTCCGGCCGATCTTGACGACGTCGTGCCAGCGCTCCGCCTTGCGGGCAACAGTCTGCCGGAGCGCCCGCACGCTGGGCAGCAGGACCTCGCGGACGGCCTGGAGCGCGGCGATGTGCATGGCGGTCGGGAAGGTGTCGTTGGAGGACTGCCCCATGTTGACGTGGTCGTTGGGGTGGATCGGCGTCTTGCTGCCGAGTTCGCCGCCGACGAGCTGGATCGCGCGGTTGCCGATCACCTCGTTGGTGTTCATGTTGGACTGCGTGCCCGAGCCCGTCTGCCAGACGTACAGCGGGAAGTGGTCGTCCAGGTCGCCGGCGATGACCTCGCCGGCCACCCGCTCGATCAGGTCCGCCTTCCAGGCGGGCAGTCGCCCCGCGCGGCCGTTGACGGCCGCGGCGGCTCGCTTCACGTGGCCGTAGGCATGGTAGACGGCCTTCGGCATGCGGTCGTCGCCGATCGAGAAGTGGATCAGCGAGCGCTGGGTCTGTGCGCCCCAGTAGCGGTCGGCGGGCACGTCCACGGCGCCCATGGAGTCCGTCTCGCGGCGCAGTCCGGCCGCGTCCAGGCCGACGGGCAGGTCGAGGACCTCCGGCACGCCGCCGTCCTCGGGCGCGGTCATGCGGCGGCACCTCCGTCCGGACGGTAGACGGGCTCCCACATCCGTTCGCGGACGGCGCGCAGCGGATCGGCGTGCCGCCGGGCGGCGACGCCCTCCGCCGCGGCGGCCTCCACGACGGCGGCGGCGGTGCGGGCGGAGGACTCCCACAGGTCCTCGACGGGCGGCAGCAGGGAGGCGCCGGGGGCGGTCGGGTCGACCTGGTCGGCGACGGCCTGGGCCGCAGCGCGCAGCATGCCGTCGGTGACCCGCTCGGCGCGTGCGACGATGGTGCCGAGCCCGAGGCCCGGGTAGAGCAGGGCGTTGTTGGCCTGGCCGATCCGGTAGCTGACGCCCCGGTACTCGACGGGGTCGACCGGGATGCCGGTGGCGACCAGGGCCCTGCCGCCGGTCCACGCGATGAGGTCGGCGGGCATGGCCTCGATCTGCGACGTCGGGTTGGACAGCGGAAGGATGATCGGGCGCTCGGTGGCGGCGGCCACGGCCTCGACGACATCCCTGGTGAAGGCCCCGGGCACGGTGGAGGTCCCCAGCAGGATCGTGGGGCCGACCCGCCGGACGGTCTCCAGCAGGGAGATGCCGCCGCCGTCGGCGGTCCAGCCGCGGACCTCGGCGGGGTCGCGGGCGTAGCGCCGCTGGAAGTCGCGCAGGTCCGTCATGTCGCTGGTGAGCAGGCCCTGCTTGTCGATCAGCCAGATCCGCGCCTCGGCGTCCTCCTGGCTCGCGCCGTCGCGGACCATGGCGTCACGGAGGTGGTCGGCGATGCCGACGCCGGCCGTGCCGGAGCCGAAGACGACCAGCCTCTGCTCCCGCATCGGCACGCCGCTCACCTTCACGGCGGAGAGGACGGCGGCCAGGGCGATGGCACCGGTGCCCTGCACGTCGTCGTTGAAGATGCGGTACCGGTCGCGGTGCGCGTCCAGGATGCGGCGGGCGTTGCTCGGGCCGAAGTCCTCGAAGTGCAGGAGGGCGTTCGGGAAGCGGGCGGAGGCGGTGCGCAGGTACGTCTCGATGAAGGCGTCGTAGTCGGCGCCGCGCACGCGCGGGAAGCGGTTGCCCAGGTAGAGGGGGTCCTGCAGCAGCGTCTGGCGGTCGGTGCCGACGTCCAGGGAGACCGCGACCACCCGGCTCGGGTCGATGCCGGCGGCGGCGGTGTAGACGGCCAGCTTGCCGACGGCGATCTGCACGCCGCCCACGCCCCAGTCGCCGATGCCGAGGATCTCCTCCGCGTCCGAGCAGACGATCAGGTCGACGTCGTCCGGTCCGAGGCCGAGCGTGTCGAAGGCCCGGTCCATGTCGTCGGGGCGGTCGACGGACAGGAACAGGCCGCGGGGGCTGCGGTACTCCTGCGAGTACTGCTCGATGGCCAGGCCGACGGTGGGGTCGTAGACGATCGGCAGCAGCTCGGCGAGGTGGTCGCGCAGCACCTTGAAGTAGAGCACCTCGTTCCTGTCGTGCAGCTCCTCGAGGTACACGTTCTTGGCGAGGTCGCTGTCCTGGGCCTGCATCTGCCGGAAGGCGCGTCCCGCCTGCTGCTCCAGGGTGAGCACGGCGGCGGGCAGGCGGCCGGTGAGGCCTCGCGCCTCACGCTCCTCCTGCGTGAATGCCACCCCGTGGTTGAGGAGCGGATTCGTCAGCACATCGGGGATGGACGGAGTGTGGTCGCCGCTCTCGGCCATGTCGGCCTCCCTGGTCTTCCTGGGGGCGGGACGACGGATGCGCACACCGGCGACGCACCCTGCCGGGCCGCCCGGGTGGTCGTGCGGGGCGGTCTCACCGACGCCTCGCGGGATGCGAGGGGAAGGCGTCTCCTCCCCAGCATAGGGAAGCACCGCGACTGCGCACGTCCGGCGGTGGGCGGGCCCGCCGGCCCCGGACGTCTCGGCATCCGCGCCACCGGGAGGCCCCGGCGCGTTCACGCGGGAGGCCGCAGGAAGCGGGTGACCGCGGACACCTCCGCGTCGACCAGGGACCGGACCTGCGGCGACAGG
The DNA here is from genome assembly GCF_042895785.1 of Streptomyces sp. NPDC001380. Taxonomy (NCBI): domain Bacteria; kingdom Bacillati; phylum Actinomycetota; class Actinomycetes; order Kitasatosporales; family Streptomycetaceae; genus Streptomyces; species Streptomyces sp. NPDC001380. Next base: position 53,928 of record NZ_JBIAWP010000028.1, read on the forward strand.
GGCTCGAAGGCGTCCACCCGGACGGCACGGCCGGCATCGCGGCGGCTCCACGTGCCGACGGCCAGGCCGTCCGCGACGACCGTGGGACGGATGAGGCCGCCGCCCGGCCACACCCGGCCGCGGTGGGCGGCGGGAACGGACAGCTCCCGGCCGCGGTAGCCCACGAGGTAGTTGTCGTAGGCGGGCAGCATCCGCACGTCCAGGGTGCCGGGGCTGTCCAGGGGTTCCTCCGTGCGCCCGGTCGGCACGCTCAGCGCGCCGTACCCGGTGATGGAGCCGGTGTGCGCCAGCGTCCTCCAGGCCTTGCGGGCCAGGGTGACCGGGAGACCCGACCAGGTGGCGAAGTCGTCCACCGCGACGGGCGCATGGGCGCGGACGTAGCGGCGGGCGAGTTCGGCGACGGCCGTGTCCTCCTCCCGCCGTGCGTCCTCGGCGCCGGGCGGAAGCCAGTCGTCGAGCAGGACGTACGTGGCCTCGTGACCGCGCCGGGGACCGTGGCAGAGGACTCCGGTGAGCGCCGCGTGGCGGATCAGGTGGAACGGCGCCTGCCCGTCCGGCTGGACGCCGACGGCGGCCAGGTGCTCCGTCAGCTCGGCCCGGGTGAGCGGTCCGTGCGTGGCGAGGGCGCGCCGGGCGAGCCGGTCGGCACGCTCACGCAGGCCTTCGTCCAGGCCGAGCTGCCGGTAGCGGCGGTTCGTTGCGGCGAGGATGCGGGGGGCGAGCAGCCGCAGCACCCAGCGGGCGTCCGGGCTGGGGACGGTCTGCAGGGTGCCCCGCATGAACCAGCCGCGCACGATGCTCCGCTCGTCCTCGTACGCCGCGCGGATGCCGGCCGCCGTGATGTCCCGCCCGCGCACCCGGATGCCCAGGTCGGCGGCCACGGCGTCCTGGGCCTGGATGGCGAAGACCCGGCGGACCACCGCCGCGGGGGAGGCTTCCCGCACGTTGCCGGCCAGGGCCTGCGCACGGGCCCGCAGCCGGCGGACGCTCTCGTGGTCGGGCATGGGCCGCGTGCTCCCGTCCCCGTCAGGAGACGGCCGTGTGGAGGACGTCGGCGAGCTCGGCGGGCGCCGACAGCATCGGCCAGTGCCCGGTGGACAGGTCGAAGCGCCGCCACGGCGCGTGGCCGAGGAAGGCCAGCATCGGCACCCCGCCGTCCAGCAGGCCCTGGAAGTCGCGGCAGGCGACCAGGACACGGTCCACGCCGGGGCCGGGCTCGACCGGACCGGCCAGCCGCTGGGTGTAGGTGCCGAACGGCTGAGGGGTGGCACGTGCGCTCAGCACGTCCCGCCGGTCCTCGTCGAGGCCCTCGAGGCTGGTGGACAGGCCCAGGATCTCGAACGGCGGCATCGGGAGCCGGGAACCGCCGCCGTGGGCCGCGACCTGCCGGCCCAGCTGGTCCGCCGCCTCCGGTGGCATGAGGTCGAGCATGCGCATGCCCGCGGTGAACGGGGCGCTGTCCACGTAGACCACGCGCTCGAGCCGGTCGCCGAGTCGCCCGGCCGCCCCGGTGACGGGGGCGGCCGCGTAGCTGTGGGCGACCAGGGTGACCTCGCGCAGATCGTTCTCCCCGACGAAGTCGGTGATGTCCGCGATGTGCGTGTCCAGGTCCGTCCGGGGCCCGCCCTCCTCCGCGCGCTCGGCCAGGCCGGTCAGGGTCAGCGCCAGCGCCGTGTGACCGCGCTCCCGGAGAGCGTCTGCGGTGTCCTGCCAGGCCCACGCGCCGAGCCAGGCGCCGGGGACGAGGACGAAGGTTGCCATGTGATCTCCCTGGAGTGAGGTGCTGTGGGGAGCGTAGAGTCGATACAGGACAGAATCAGCCCTGAAATGTCGAGTGATCCGTGTCGCATCCCCTGACCCGTGTGCTGACCCTGCTGGAACTGCTCCAGTCGAACGCCGGGCTCACCGGGAGCGAGCTGGCCGACCGGCTGGGCACCGATGTCCGCACGGTCCGCCGGTACGTCGCCCACCTGCGCGACCTGGGCATCCCCGTGGAGGCCGAGCGCGGCCGCCTCGGCGGCTACCGGCTGGCCCGCGGCTACCGGATGCCGCCCCTGGTCCTCACCAATGACGAGGCCCTCGCCGTCGTCCTCGGACTCCTTGCGGCCGAACGGCTCGGGATGGGTACGACGGTGCTGGCCGGCGCGGGCGCCCGGGCCAAGATCGAACGAGTGCTCCCGCAGGCCCTGCGGGAACCGCTCGCCGCCATGCGGGAGACCCTGCACTTCACCGCGGGGGCCGTGAGCGCGCAGGCACCCGGCAGCGGCGTCCTGCTGGCGCTCGCACAGGCCTCGCGTGCCAGGACGACCGTGGGCATCCACTACCGGTCCCGGCAGCAGGACCGGACCGAGCGCGACGTCGACCCCTACGGCGTGGTCTTCCACACCGGCCGCTGGTACCTCGTCGGCCACGACCACCTCCGCGACGACCTGCGGACCTTCCGCATCGACCGCATCGCCTCCGTCGCCCCCCGCACACGGGCGTTCGCCGTCCCCGACGGCTTCGACCCGGTCGCCCATCTGACCGCGACCCTCGCCCAGGGGCCGTACCGCTGGCAGGTCGAGGTGACGATCCACGGCCCTCTCGACGAGATCGCCCGAAGGCTGCCGCGCACGGCCGTCACGCTCACCGCCCGACCGGCCGGCGTGCTGATGCAGGCACGGGCGGAACGCCTTGACGGCATGGCCCACGTGCTCGCCTCGCTCGAGTGGCCCTTCACCGTCCACGGCCCCGACGAACTCCGCCAGGCCCTCAAGGACCTGGCGGGTCGACTCGCCGCAGCCGCCGAACGGCAGCCGGGAGTCCTCTCGCCGTGAACCACGGGTCCACCGCGACAGGGCCTCCGTCCTCGGAACGGCGTCCGTGCGACGGCCTCGCGTGTCCGAGCGGGCGCGGCCACCACCGCCGGGGGTGAGGTGCACGCATGCACCTCACCGGTGACGGCGGAGCGGACGGAGTGATGGCCGGGAACGGGGCTGCCGGGCCCGGGACCGGGGGCGCACGGCGTCCTCCGCGTCCCAGGAAGGATCCGAGGAGCCGCACCTGTCCTCGACATGGACGACACGCAGTCCGGTGCTGTCCTGATGGCGCTTGGAACGTCCGCACAGCCCGACGGCGAAGTCCTCCCGACCGCTGGGCTCGTCCGGCGCGACATAGGTGAGGACGTCCTAGAACCGGGCGTCCAGGCCGGCGTGCCCGCCCTCGGCCTCGGCGAGGATCTCGCGGGCGCGCTCCCGCCGCCCGACGGAGATCAAGAAGCGCGGGGACTCGGGGATGGCGAAGGAGAGCAGGCCGTACAGGACGGCCGGGATCACCATGACGCCCAGCACGGCCTGCCAGGCCTCCAGGCCCGTCAGGCGGCCGCGCTGGTCGCCGCCTGCGGCGTTGAGCAGCCCCCAGTCGACCAGCTGCGAGAGGGCGATGCCCCCCACGATCGCCGCCTGCTGGAAGGAGCCGAGCCGGCCGCGGCAGGCGGGCGGGCGGGGCGACCTCGGCGATGCAGGCCGGGCCGATGACGGAGGCCATACCGATGGCGAACCCTCCCACGACCCGTCACAGCGCCAGGTCCCACAGCGCGAACGGCAGCGCCGAGCCGACAGCGCTGACGGTGAACAGCACGGCCGCGATCTGCATGCACCGGATGCGGCCGATGCGGTCGGCCTGGTCCGCGCCGCCCTGGCCGAGCAGAACGACGAGTGGACCGAAGCCCGCCGCTCCATGGGCCACGCCCTCCTCGCCGAGGCCCGTCTCCACCCGGTCGACGGAGAAGGCACCGGCTCGGCCACCCCGACCGAGCTCACCGCCCCACCTGCGAACGGATCACCGAGCGGCCGGCTCGTGCACGACCCGACAAGACGTGGCCCATGGCTGCCCACGGGTTGCACGAAACACCTGGCCGGGCCGGAACGCACGGCTGCGGCCCGGCCCGGTCAATCCTGCCGGGGCAGGGGGCGCAGGCTGCCGCTCCAGCGTTCGTCATCGTCGCCAGGCGGCGTCACGCGGAGCCCGAAGGCGTCCTCCGCGAGGGCCAGAACGCTGCGCAGGGGGGCCGGCTGCCCGGGACGGAGGCCCAGGGGGTGCATGAACGCATCGAGGCGGTGCGGGTCCGAACCGGTCGGCTCGATCGGCTGGAGGGTGTGGAAGTCGGTGACGAGGACACCGTCGACCGCGTACCTGAACCAGTGCATCGGCTTCTCATTGCGGTGCAGCGCAACGGCCTCCGTCCCCCTGGAGACCGCGGACAGGATCCGCTCGTCCAGACCGTGGCAGCCGCCCTGCTCCCACGCCCACGTCCACGCACCGTCGGTACCGGTCGTCACCACCGGCTCGTCCTCGTCGAGCAGGGTGTCGCCGAAGTCGTCCTCCAGGTCGAGGGGATCGCGCAGCGCGAGGGTGTCGGGGTCCACCCCCATGCGGGTCAGCAGCTCCGTGGGGGGCACCCCCTTGGCGAAGGTCAGGGTGCAGATGGGGATGTCCCCGCGGAAGAAGTCCAGGCCGCGGCTCATGTCAGAGGTCGTCATGCCGCAGATGCTGCCACCCATCGCTGACTCCCCCGCCCCGCATCCCGGGCCGTACGCCCGGCCGATCCGGCTCGAAGGCCACCGCGTCGTGGCGGTCGTGACGGTGGACCTGACGCCGTACGAGACGTCGGAGCAGCGCAGTCCGGCGATGCCGCTCGTGCCGGGTGGCATCTCGATCCTGCTCGCAGGCGTCGTCGCCCACCTCGTGGCGGGCCGTGCGTTGCGGGTGGTCCACGGCATGGCCGCTCTTGCCGACGACTGGGGCGATCACGAACCCGGGCGCCGATTCGACCTCGGCGTACCCCGCAACCGCCCAGGCGCACGCGCCACCCCCACGCGTGGGTCCGCCGGTCCCGAGACCGTCGAGCAGCCCCCTCCGGTCCGGGGAAGCGCGGCGAGGGCCGACCGGGGCCGTGGCCGTGCGCGCCGTCGACCGGGCCGTGGGCCGCACCGGGCAGGAGCGGCCGATCCGGCCGGCAGCGCCGACCTGGTGAGGGCCGCCGCCCGGTCGACCGCCGGCCTGCCGGTCGCGGCATCAGTGCGGACCGTGGCCGGGGGCGGCGGCGTCCCGGACGGCCCCGGCGATGGCGGGGGCGTCCTTCTTGAGGATCGCGCCGTGGTTGCTGGCGACCTTCGCGCTGATGCGGATGCCGGGGTTGCGGACGGTGACCGCGTCGAGGCTTGCGCGGATCCGCTCCTGCTCGTCCCCCTTGCTTCCGAGGGAGGTGCCCGAGGCGACCACATACCGCACGGGGACGGTGATGCGGTCCAGGACGGGTCCCAGCTCGCGTTCGCGGGAGAGGCGGCCGAGCTCGATGTTGCTGTCCGCCATCTGTGCGGCGCTCATCCTCGGGGTCAGGCCCGTCGGGCGCAGGAGCGGCATGAACAGGTTCATCCGCCGGAACAGCCTGCGGATCCGCTGCTCCATGGCCTCGTCGAGCCAGTCGTGCGGGAACGCGCCGTCGACCAGGACCGCGCTCAGGGCGCGGTGCGGGTTGCGGGCGGCCCAGTGCGCCGCGACGACCGCTCCGTAGGACCAGCCCACCACCAGCGCCCGGTCCACCCCTCGGGCGGCCAGGACGGCGTCGACGTCGCGGACGGCGGCCTCGAAGGAGTAGTCGGCCGAGCGCCCGGACCTCCTGCCGCGGGCCCGCTCGTCGTAGGTGATGTGCCGCCACCCCGTCCCCAGTTCGCCGATGACCCGGCGCCAGTACCCCTGGGTGGCGAACTGGCCGTTGAGGTAGACCACGGGCGTGCCGGGGCCGCCGGTGTCGGTGACGGACAGGGCGGTGTCGTCGACCGGCACCGTGCCGGTCCACGTCGGGGCGGTCGGGGACGTGCTGTGCTTCGTCATGGGGTCTCCCAGGTCGTGTGCGGTGTCGTGCGGCGGCCCCTGCGGGGCGCCGGGCGCGGGGCGCGGGCCCCGGGGAAGGGCGGCGGGGCCGGCAGGACCGCCCGGTCGGGCGGTCCTGCCCCTGCCGCTCAGAGGCTGCGGGCGATGATGTCGCCGTGGTCGGTGGTGGCGCGGATGTCGAGTGCGGGGGTGCCGTCGTTCCTCAGGGCGTTGCTGATGCGGCCGTGGCCGGTGCCGGCG